>CAZSOV010000229.1:0-13109 GCA_964608505.1 uncultured Verrucomicrobiota bacterium | reverse complement strand
GGAGGCGACGGGGCCGGAGGGGAAGCCGGTGCGGGGTGCGCTGAGGCGGGAGGAGGTGCTGAAGGTGCTGGAGGCCAAAGGGCAGTTGCCGGTGACGGAATACGTGCGGTGTCGGGTGCGGTATTTCAGCGACGGGGCGGTGTTCGGAGGAAAGGAGTTTGTGGAGGGGATGTTCGACCGGCACCGGGAACGGTTCGGAAGGCGGCGAAAGTCCGGGGCGCGCTCCTTGCGGGGCCTGGCGGATGGGGGGTTGTGGACGGTACGGGACTTCCGGAAGCGGGTTTTCGGGTGAGCGTGCTGGCTGCACGCGGCCCGTCCGTGGGCCATCGGACGGGGAGACGGCTTGCCGTGTGGGGTGAAGCCTTGTAACGGGAGAGCCGACATGGCGCGGTCAGCGACGAGTTCCGGTTCGAAGCGGAAGGCAAAGGGCACCACGGTCGGGCGGGCACCCGAACGGTTGGGCCCGGCGTTGCGGGAGCCGGCGCGGGAACTGGCCACGAGGGTGACGCGGGGGGCATTGAACGAGCCGGAGGCCGGGTACCGGACGGCAGGTGACGTCGAGTGGACGCGTCCGGTGAACGTGGCGTCGGTGCCGCAGCGTTCGCCGTTTCGCTATCCTGGGGGAAAGACGTGGTTGGTGCCATACATCCGGTCATGGCTGGGAAGCCGCAAGGAACGGGTCGGAGTGATGGTGGAGCCGTTTGCGGGAGGGGGAATCGTGGGTCTGACGGCCGGGTTCGAAGGGTTGGCGGAGGCGGTGGTGATGGTGGAGCGGGACCCGGGCGTGGCGGCGGTCTGGCAGACGATCCTCGGCGGGCAATCCCACTGGTTGATCGATGCGATCCGGAACTTCGAGTTGAACCGGGAATCCGTGGCGGAGGCGTTGCGTCGGGAACCGGCGAGCCGGCGGGAGCGGGCGTTCGCGGTGATCCTCCGCAACCGGGTGCAGCGGGGCGGGATCATGGCGCCGGGCGCGGGCTTGGTGAAGTCGGGGGAGAACGGACGGGGTCTGGTTTCGCGCTGGTATCCGGAGACGCTGGCCCGCCGGATCCGGGAGATCGCGGCATTGAAGGGCCGGTTCACGTTCGTGGAGGGGGACGGGCTGGAGGTGGTACGGCAGCATGCGGGGGATGGCCGGGCCGCGTTCTTCGTGGATCCGCCCTACACCGTGGCGGCGAGGCGGCTTTATTCCCACTGGCAGGTGGATCACCGGGCGTTGTTCGCGCTGTTGGCGGAAGTGAAGGGGGACGTCCTGCTGACCTACGATCACACGCGGGAAATCGCCGAGCTGGCGGCGGAGTTCGGCTTCGCGACGCAGGCCATCGCGATGAAGAACACGCACCACGCGAGGATGTCGGAGTTGCTCATCGGAAAAGATCTGGCGTGGTTGAAGGAGGCGGCACGCGGGCGCGAATCGCGGACTCGAAGCGGTCCAGGGACAGGGGCGTGCCCCCCGTGAGTCCCTCGACGGCGTGGCTCAGGGTGGTGAAGTGCACGGCGTGACGGCGGAGCGCAAGGCGTCCGGAGGCGGAGGGTTCGAAGGCGACGACGAACCAGGCGATGTCGCCATTGGACAGGTCCCGCACCTCGCGCATGTCGCCTAGGGACGTCCAGAACGCGAGGTCAATGACCACGGCCATTTTCCTTCTCCAGCGGCTGATGGTGGGGACCTTGATCTGAAGCTGGGGCATGAGCCGTTTGGGGCCCGAGGATCGGAAGTCGGGACGCCGCTGGGCCTGGGGAAACGGCAGTCCGGGGCCGGTCCAATCCCGCATCAGGCGGAAGTCGTTTTCCATGCTGCGGCCGGAGAAATAGACGGCCTGCATCTCCAGGGCGCACCAGCGGAACGACCCGTCGCGGGTGTTGACGAGCACCTTGTCGATCTTGCCGACGGCATCGGCATCGGTCCCGGCCTCGTCGGAATCGTCGTCGCTCATGAGGAACGGAAGTTCGGAGATGACCTGCGGCGTCCGGGTGCCCAGGAGCGTTTCGCCGACCCACTGCACGACGAGATCGGCTTCGAGGAAGCGCTGGGGACAGGTGATGACGGGTTCGCCCCGCGCGGCGACCACGCCCTCGTCGTCCCGTTCGAACAGGCGGAGGGAGCAGACGCCGCCTTTCTTGTTGCAGGGCGGGGCTGGTTGCCCCGGCGGCACGGGACGAAAGGGGCACGTCGCCTGGGTTCCAGGGCGGAGGGCCAGGTCACGGATTCGCTCGGGGGAAAGGCCGGCGAGGTCGAATCCGAGGATTTCACCGGCACCCCAGCGCGAAGGCATGGGGGAGCGTGGCCGAGGCCGAGGCGGGATGGAAAGTCGGACGTCGCGGACGTCGCGCCCGGGTGCCGGTGGGGAAGCGAGGTGGGTTCGTTCGCCCCAAACCTGTGGATCGGGGCGCGAGGGTGGCGGATAGAAACGGGCGTGGGCGGCGAGGCCGGGTTCCGGGACCGGGCGGGGCTGCCCTACTGATCCGATGAAAGACCGCAAGACATCCCCTGCGTCGGGAACGGTGCTGGGCCGCCGACGATTCCTGAAATCCTCGCTGGGCGCGTCGTTGACGGCGCCGCTGGCGATGAGCCTGGAGGAGCATCGCCTGCTGGCCGGGCCGGCGGAGGGCGCGGCCTCCGGGTTGAAACCGGTGGGACCGGTGGCGCCGGCGGAGCGGATCCCGTGCGGGAAGATCGGACGGGCGACGATCAGCCGGCTGATCTGCGGCGGGAACCTGATCAGCGGTTATGCGCACAGCCGCGACCTGATCTACGTGTCGACGCTGCTGAAGCACTATTTCGACGACGAACGGATCATGGACACGTGGGCGCGCTGCGAGGCTTACGGGATCAACACGATGGTGGCGAGTTCGTCGGATCCGCACGCGCTCGAGGTGTATCGGAAATACCGGGCACGGGGCGGGCGCATGCAATATTTCGCGCAGTTGGGGCCGCCGAAGAATGACTTGGAGACGCTGGTGAAGGTGTCGGCGGACGCGGGCGCGACGGGGGCGTTCCTGGTGGGGAACCTGGGGGATTTGTGGACGCGGGATGGGTCGGTGGGATTGATCGGGAGGTTTCTCGAGATCGCGAAATCGGCGGGGCTGCTCGCGGGGGTGGCGGGGCACGAGTTGCGCACGGTGCAGGCGGTGGAGCGGGCGGGGTTCGAGCCGGACTACTATGTGAAGACGCTGCACGACGAGAACTACTGGTCGAAGCGCCAGCCTGGACAGACGCAGGAGGTGATCGACAACTACGCCGCCGACAATTACTGGTGCCGCGAGCCCGCGGAGACCATCCGGTACATGTCGGAAGTGAATCGCCCGTGGATCGCGTACAAGGTGCTGGCGGCGGGCGCCATTCATCCGCGGGCGGGCTTCCGGCACGCGTTCCTGAACGGGGCGGACTTCGCGTTGGTGGGCATGTTCGACTTCCAGGTGGAGGAGGACGTGCGGATCGCGCGGGAGATACTGGGAACGAGGCTGGAGCGGCAACGGGACTGGATGGGGTGAACCAAGGGGCGGTTGACTTGGGGCGCGTGGAATCCGAGGGTTCGGAGAGCGCAATGCCGGACGGGGAGCGGCGAGGGGCGAGCGCCGCACGGCCCCGTACATCGAACGTGAAGACCCAACCCAAAAAACAGCCGGTCGCGGGGCGCCCAGGCGCCGCGGCGAAGCCCACCACGAGAGACATGCAACCAGCGTCCAACCCAGCATCGAAGTCACCTTCGCAGGCCTCTGCCCGGGAAGCCGAACTCGCGTTGTCCTCCCCGGGAGCCGAGGGCGAGGGCGGGGAGCGTGCGGGGAACGTCGACAAGATCCGCGACATCCTGTTCGGCTCCCAGATGCGGGACTACGACCGGCGGTTTGCGCGGTTCGAGGAGCGGTTGTTGAAGGAGACGGCGGACCTGCGCGAGGACGTGAAGCGGCGGTTCGAGTCGCTGGAGGGATTCGTGCGGGCGGAGGTCGAGGCCTTGACCGACCGGTTGCAGAAGGAGCAGGGGGAGCGGACGGAGTCGGACAAGGAACTCACGCGGGAATTGCGTGAGGGTCAGCGGGCCTGGGAGAAGAATGCCGGGCAGATCGAGGAACAGGCCGCCAAGACGCAGCGGGAGTTGCGCCAGCAGTTGCTCGAGGAAGCCCGGCGCCTCGGGGAACAGATCGAACAGAAAGCCAAGGACTGGTCGGCGACGCTGGAGCGCGAGACCACGGAACTGGGCGGGCGGATGCAGGATCGCTTCGCCCTGGCCGACATGCTCACGGAGCTCGGCCTGCGCCTGCGGGACGAGTTCGAGATACCGGACCGCAAGTAGGTCGCCGGTCACCCGGTGCACCCGCGCACCAGGGCCCGGGCCCGGGCCCGGATGCGCGGCGAGGGCGCGGCGTCGAACCCGGGGGAGGAGCGCATGGACGAGCAGGAGACCCAGCGTGGGGAGGGCCAAGGTCCGGCGTCGCGACCCGACGAACTGGCCGTGGTCCGGGACCTGTTGTTCGGTCCGGAACAGGCCCAGCTGTCCCGGCTGCGGGAGCGCGTCGAGAACCCGGAGTTGCACGCGCGAGACGTCAGTCGCGTACTGGCCAAGGCCGTGTCGCTGAGCACGGCGGAGGACGACGCCCTGGCGCGGTCCCTCACACCGGCCGTGGAGTCGGCGCTGAAGGAGTCCGTGCGCCGGAATCCGACGATCCTGACGAACTCGATCTTCCCGATCATCGGACCGGCGATCCGGCGGGCGAGCGCGGAAGCCATCGGGCGGATGGTGCAGACCATCAATCAGCTGATGGAGCACGGGTTTTCGTGGCGCGGACTGAGATGGCGGTGGGAAGCGGTGCGGACGGGGCGGAGTTACGCGGAGATCGTCCTGGCGCAGACCCTGGTGTACCGGGTGGAACAGGTCTTCCTGATCCAGCGGGGGAGCGGCCTGCTGCTGCATCACGTCACGCGCCCCGAGGTGGCCCATCCGAACGGGGACCTGATTTCGGGGCTGCTCACGGCGATCCAGGATTTCGTGACGGACTCCTTCCGGGTGGGGCCGCACGAGAGCATGCACCGGCTGGAAGTCGGGGAGCTCAGCGTGTGGATCGAGGTGGGACCGCACGCCACGCTGGCGGCGGTGATCCGGGGCCATGCGCCCGAGGGTCTGCGCTCGACGTTGCAGCAGGCGCTGGAGCGGGTGCATCAGGACTTCGGCGGCGAGCTCGCGGCCATGAGTCAGTCCGGGGTCCTGCCGGCGGAGGCGGGCCCGGTGCTGTCCGAGTGTCTGCAGGGCGAGTTCGCGGCCCGACCCGCCGGGGCTTCCGGCAAGACGCTGGTCCTGGGACTGCTGATCATGGCGGCGCTCGGCTACCGGGGATTCGTGGCGTGGGGGGAACGGGAGCGTTGGGCGGAGTACCTGGACCGGCTGGGAAGTCAGGAGGGGCTGGTCGTGATCTCCGCGGAGCGCGCCGGAGGCGGCTACCGGGTGCGGGGACTGCGGGATCCGCTGGCAGCGGACCCGGGGCGGCTGTTGGAGGGGTTGGGCCTCGCGACGAACCGCATTTCGGCCCATTGGGAGGCATACCATGCGTTGAGTCCCGGCCTGGTTCTGCGTCGGGCGCAGCGCGTCCTGCGTCCGCCGGCGGAGGTCGTGCTGCGGTATGACGCCGACCAGGGGCTGCTGACGGCGGAAGGGATGGCCACGTCCGACTGGATTGCCGCGGCCCGGGCGCGCGGGGAGGCGCTGCCTGGGGTGACGTCGGTGGACCTGTCGCGACTGGTGGATCCGGGCGCCTCGGAGTTGCCCCTGCGGATTCGCCGCATCGAGGAGTGCGTGCTGTATTTCGAGGAGACCACGCGGCTGGTGCCGGGACAGGACGAGACGCTCGGGCATCTGGCGACGGATCTGAGCGGGTTGCCGGCGGTGGCGGCGCGCCGGGGGCGGCGGGTGGGGGTGACGGTGGTGGGGCACACGGACCGGGTGGGCACGGACGAGTACAACGCGAAGCTCAGCCGACAGCGGGCGGAGGAGGCGCGGGGCCTGCTCGAGGCGCAGGGGGTTCCCAGGGGTTGGTTGACGGTGACCGGAGTCGGGAGCAGCGCGCCGTTGCGCCCCGATCTGCCGGCGGCGGAGGAGGCCTTGAATCGGCGGGTGAGCTTCCGCGTGGAGTCGGAGCCGGGCGAGGGTGAGGCGCCGAACCCACTCCCATGATTCAGAAGAAAATCTGCCTGCTGGGTTCCTTCTCCGTCGGCAAGACGAGCCTGGCGGCCCGTTTCATGGACCGCCCGTTTTCGGGTCGGTATCTCACGACCATCGGGGTCCGGATCGACCGCAAAATCGTGCAGATCGGGGGGCGGGATCTGCGGTTGCTGATCTGGGACATGGCGGGGGAGGACCGGTTCCAGCGGGTGGAGGAATCCTATTTGCGGGGGGCGGCGGGGTACCTCGTGGTGGTGGACGGGACGCGGCGGGAGACCTTGGAGCAGGGGTTGGCGCTGCAGGAGCGGGCGGGGGCGGTGCTGGGACCGGTGCCGTGGCAGTTGCTGCTGAACAAGTCCGATCTCGAGGCCGAATGGGATCTGGGGACCAAGGTCCTGACGGATCTCGAGGGCCGGGGCTGGCGGGTGCTGAAGACCAGCGCGCGGCTCGGCTCCGGGGTGGAGGAGGCGCTGACGTCGCTGGCGGGCCGGCTGGCGGGCGAGTGAGTGAGTGAGATCATGAGGACCTCGTTACACTCCGCCCTCGTGGCGGCGCAGGGGACCTGGGTCCTGCGCCGGGACGACGCGGGAGGCTTCGCGGCGGTGCCGCCGTTCCCGGATTGGGTCAGCCGGCTCGAGGCAACCTCGGGTGCCGGGACGGGCCCGGTTCCGGTGTTCGAGGCGTTTCCGTTCCTCGAGAGTTTTCGTCCCGAGGCGGAGGCCCACTGGCTTTCGGGGACGGGGGAATCGCGGGCCTCCGGGCTTTGGACGGAGCCGGCGCCGGACGGGGAGGAGCTGCATTTCGAGGCGACGGCGCTGCGGCTGGAGGAGGGGGCATTCCTGTTGATCCGACGCTGGGAGGAGGCGTTTCGGAGGCGGCAGGACTTGCTGCAACTGGCGCGGGAACGGATGCTGGAACACGAGAAGCTCGCGCGGGAGGCGAGCGCGAAGGAAATCCTGCTGCATTGCATCGTGCACGATCTCTCGGGTCCGCTGACGGGGATCCAGGGTTGTCTCGCCGTGCTGGAGCGTGCGGGTCTGAGTCCCGCGGAAACCGAATACGTGCGGCTGGCTCTGATGCAGACCGAGCGGCAGCAGCAGCTGATCCAGGAACTCCTCGACGTGTTTGCGGCGGAGGTGGGGGCGGTGCGTTCCGCCGGGTTGCCCGGGGGCCCGACGCCGGACCTGCTGGGCTGTGTGGCGGGCGTGATCGAAGGTTTCCGCCCCGCGTTTCAATCCAAACGCGTGGACCTGCGGACGTCGTTTCCGCCGGGCTGGTGCGCGCCCTGGCCGGTGCAGGCGGAGTCGTCGCGGCTGGAGCGGGTGTTCCACAACCTGCTGCAGAACGCCCTCCGCCATGGTCCCTCGGGCACGGCAGTCGTGGTGGGCATCCAGGAGGCGGGCGATGGCTATGGGGTCACGGTCGAGGACCAGGGACCGGGTGTCCCGGCGGACATCCGTCCGCGACTGTTCCAACGGTTCGTGGCGGGCGGGGGCACGGGCCAGTGCGGACTCGGGTTGTTCTACTGCCGGATCACGCTGGAGCGGTGGGGCGGGACGATCGGGTACGAGGATCGAAGCGGCGGGGGCGCGCGATTCCGTTGCTGGCTGCGCAAGGCCGGGGAATGGGGGGTGGCAAGAGGTTTGCCTTCGGGGAAGTGCCCCCCGTAGCGTCGGGCGTTGTCAGTGATTTCCGCTCCATGAAAGCGTCCGGTCAGATACTCGTGGTGGACGATGATCCGGTGATGCTTCGGTTGTCGGCCGAGGTCCTGCGGACGGCGGGGTACGAGGTGGAGGCGGTTCTCACGGCGGGGGAGGGGCTGCGCCGGGCGCGGGAGTGGCATCCGGATCTGATGGTGGTGGACGTGGTGTTGGCAGACGGCACGGGCGTGGACGTCTGCCGGGAGATCAAGGGCCGGGCGGAGACCGCTGGGATCTTCGTATTGCTGATCTCGGGGTACCGGCGGGCGTCTCGTTGCCAGGTGGAAGGTCTGGACGCGGGGGCGGACGGGTACGTGGTGCGGCCCATCGCGGACCAGGAGTTGGTGGCGCGGGTCCAGGCCCTGCTGCGGTTGCGGCAGGCGCAGGCGGCGTTGCAGGCATCGCGGGACGAGCTGGAGCGGCGGGTGGCGGAGCGAACGGCGGAGCTGGCACGGGCCAACGAGCGGCTGCGGGCCGAGATGGACGACCGGCAGCAGCTCGAGGCGCGCTTCCTGCAATCGCAGAAGCTGGAGGCGGTGGGCCAGTTGGCGGCGGGGCTGGCGCATGACTTCAACAACATCCTCACGGTCATCACCTGCAATCTCGCGCTCCTGTCCAACGAATCGCGGGTGCCGGACGACCTGCGGGGGAACCTCGCGGACATGGCGTCTGCCGCGGACCGGGGGGCCGATCTGACGCGCCGGCTGCTGTTGTTCACGCGGCAGCAGGTGATCCAGCCCCGCGTCTTCGACCTGAACGAGACGGTGGAACGCCTGGGCCGGATGTTGCGGGTGACGCTCGGGGAATCGGTGAACATCGGGTTCCAGTTCGCGCCGTCGCTCCCGCGGATCTGCGCCGATCTGGGCATGATCGAGCAGGTCGTTCTGAACCTGGCGGTCAACGCCCGGGACGCGATGCCGCGGGGCGGCCACCTGACGTTGCGGACCGCCGAGCGGGTGCTGGACGAGGTCGAGGCGTCCCGGATTCCCGGCGTGGCGGCGGGTCAGTACGTCTGTCTCTCCGTGACGGACACGGGGATCGGGATGGATGCCGCGACGCGGGGGCGGATTTTCGAGGCGTTTTTCACGACGAAGGAGGTGGGCAAGGGAAGCGGTCTGGGGCTGGCGACCGTGCACGGCATCGTCGCGCAGCACCGGGGGTGGATCGAGGTGGAGAGCGAGCCGGGGCTGGGTTCGACGTTCCGTTTGTACCTGCCGGCGGCACCGGAACCGGGCCCCAGCCCGACGGCGAAGCCCCCGGCGCCGGCGGAGGCGCGGGGAACGGAGACGATCCTCGTCGTGGAGGACGAGCCCGTCGTCTGCATGCTGGCGCGGGTGATTCTGCAACGGCAGGGCTACCGGGTGCTCACCGCCAACACGGGCGTCGCGGCGTTGCGGGTGTGGCGGGAACACCGTTCGGACATCGCGCTGCTCCTGACCGACGTGGTCATGCCGGAGGGACTGAGCGGGTGGGATCTGGCGGCCCGGGTGCTCGAGGACAAGCCCGCGACGCGGATCATCCTGATGAGCGGATACGGCACCCAGAGTCTCGGTCGGGACGTGGTGCTGCCGGCGGACTACCGGTTCCTCGAAAAGCCCTTCGACCCCCGGGGATTGGTCACGGCGGTGCGCGAGGCCCTGGATGTCTGACGCGCGCGTGACGCGGCCGGGCGCGCGAACGCGGGCGTGGACAAATGAGGGGCGGAGCGCGGACGTCGAGTGGCTAGGCCACCCATGGGCGGGGCCGCTGGGTCGCGGTGCCGAGCACCTCGTTGGCCAGTTTCACGTCCTCGGCGATCTCAAAGTCGAACATGCCGGCCAGGACGAAGTCGGCGCCGTTCTGGAAGGCGAACCGGAAGGCGTTCTTGGGCGGGATGGCGCCGGCGGCCATGGTCTTGAAGGCAATCCAGGGCTTCTTGACCGACTTCATGTAATCCGCGGTTTCCTTCGGGTGACTGCACCAGTAACCGGGGAATTCGTTGTAGGGTTCCTTGATCTCATCGGGGCGCGGGCCGGTGGGATAGGTGTGGTGGTGGAACGTCTTGATGTAGAAATCGGCGGGGACGCCATGCTCCTCGCAGGCCTGGACGACGCGGAGGTCGTGGCCGCCGACGCCGGAAGGGACGCCAAGTTTCCTCGGCAATTCGACGGCCTGGGCCACGAGGTCGTACTTCTCCTGGGCGATCAGGGAGTCGGCGTGGACGCCCCAGAGGTAGATCGCGTCGCAACCGTCGGCGAGGAGGGACTCCACGTGGGCGCGGTATTTCTCGAGTCCGGGTTCGACGGGCGCGGTGGGGCAGATGATCCACTGCATCTTTCCGCCGCGTTCCTTGCGGTAGCGGCGCAGCAGGGACATCGGATGATCCGGATTGTGCATGGACAGCGTGTTGACGCCATGCGCCTCGGCGAGGGCGAGGGTGTCCAGGATCTTCTCGTCCGTGTTGTATTTCGCCGCGAGGGTGTAGACGTACTTGAGATCGCGGCTGTGCGTGAAGTGGGTGAGGAGGTTGCCGCCGAGGATGAGCCGGCTGACCTCGAGCTTGCCGATCCGGGCCCGGGGGAGGGTGGCGAGGGAGTTGGGGGCGGGGGCGGGCGGTGCTGCCGGAGCCGCCTCGGCGGCGTAGGTCGGGCGGGCGAGGGCGAGGGAGGCCGAGGTGAGCGCGGTGCCGTGGAAGAACGAGCGGCGGGAGAGGGGGTGGTTCATGAGGTTTGGCGGGCTCGGGGTTTTGCGGGTATTGCGGCGTGGGTCGGGGTGGCGGGAAAGGAATTTGGGGTGAAGTGGAGTGGGGAGGGCGAGGGGAGGGGATGGGATGAGATGGGATGGGACGCAACGGAAGGAGGGGAAGCACGGGAAGGAGGGAGCGGCGGGGTACGACTTGGGGCTTGACGGGGTAAAACCCACGTTTCAAACATTCGTTTGAAACATGGGCTTGAACCCGATGCAGAACGGCGGCGGGGAGCGGGCGGCGCTCCCGGGCGCGGCGGGCGCGACGCGGGAGGGATTGCTCGCCGTGGCGGCGGTGGCCTTTGCCGAGTCGGGTTTCCGGGCGGCCAAGGTGCGGGAGATCTGCCGTCGCGCCGGGGCGAACGTGGCGGCGGTGAACTATCATTTCGGGGGCAAGGAGGCGCTGTACCTCGAGGTGCTCCGGCGCAGCCTGCGGGACATGCTGGAGCGCCATCCGGTGGATGGCGGGGTGCCGGCGGACGCGCCGGCGGGGGATCGGTTGCGGGGGTTCGTGCGGTCGTTCCTGAGCCGGACCATGGCGACCGGGCGGGACGCCTGTTTCGGACGGTTGCTGGCGCGGGAGTTGATGGAGCCGACGCCGGCGCTGGACGTCCTGGTGGCCTCGGAGATCCGGCATCTGGCGGGGCGGCTGGAGGGGATCGTGGGCGACCTGCTGGGGCCGGGGGCGGCGGAGGGGGCGCGGCGGATCTGCGTGGCGAGCGTGGTGGGGCAGATCGTGTTCTACCAGCATTGCCGACCGGTGGTGAGCCGGCTTTTTCCGGATCTGGATTTCGCGCCGGCCCACCTGGACCGGCTGGCGGAGCACATCACTCGGTTCTCGCTGGCGGGGATCCGGGAGGTCGCGCGGGGCGCGGAGACGGGGCGGGCGGGGGAGGTGGGCGGGCGGCGGAAGGCCGGGAAGGAGGCACGATGTATCGGATCGCGTTGAAGATGATGTTCGCGGACCGGGCGAAGTACGTGATGCTGCTGAGCGGGCTCACGTTCGCGGCGCTGTTGATGACGCAGCAGGCGGGGGTGTTCGTGGGGATCCTGGAATGGACGAAGGGGAACCTGAAGAACATGCGGGCGCCGGTGTGGGTGGTGGACCCGAAGGTGGAGCAGGTGAACGAGATCAAGCCGATGCGGGACACGGACGTGGGCCGGGTGCGGAGCGTGCCGGGTGTGGCGTGGGCGGTACCGATGTACTGGGGCATCCTGCAGGCGCGCCTGGCGGACGGGACGTTCAAGCCGGTGCAGCTGGTGGGATTGGACAACGCGACGATGGTGGGGCGTCCCGCGCGACTGATCCGGGGTCGGATCGAGGATCTGCGGCTGCCGAACGCGGTGATCGTCGACGAGCTGGCCATCGAGCGGCTCAGCAAGGGGCGGAAGGCGCGCATCGGGGTCGGGGACGTGTTCGAGATCAACGACAAGGAGGCGCGGATCGTGGGGGTCTGCCGGACGGACAAGTCGTTCTTCGGGTATCCGTACATTTTCGCGACGTACGAGCAGGCGCTGCAATTCGCGCCGAAGGTGCGGAAGATGCTGTCGTTCATCCTGGTCTCGCCCCTCGAGGGGTTGACGCCGGGGGAGGTCGCGGCGCGGGTGCGGAAGGAGACGGGTTTGATGGCGTACACGGAGGACGAGTTCGGGGTGTCGACGGTGCGCTGGTTTTTCCGGAACACGGGGATTCCGGTGTCGTTCATGATGACGATCACGTTGGGGTTCATCGTGGGGGTGGCGGTGGCGGGGCAGACCTTCTACGCGTTCATCCTGGAGAACCTCCGGCATTTCGGGGCGTTGAAGGCGATGGGGGCGGGGGATGGGCTGCTGATGAAGATGGTCCTGTTGCAGGCGTTCGCGGTGGGGCTGATCGGATACGGCCTGGGGCTGGGGTTGAGCGTCGTCATCGGGGCGAAGTTCGTGCAGATGGGGCAGCCGCCGTTCGCGCTGCCCTGGCAGCTGCCGGTGGCCACGCTCGCGGCAATCCTGGTGATCTGTGCCGTCGCGGCGGCGTTCGGCATCCGCAAGATCCACAACCTCGAACCCGCCATCGTGTTCCGTGGCTGACGCGCACTTCAACGAGGCGCGAGGCGACGCGTGCGGGCCGGGGAATCCGGGCGTGCGGCAGGCCGTGCGTCTGGCGGGCGTGAGCAAGACCTTCGGGCGGGGGGAGGCGGCGGTGCAGGCGCTGAAGAAGGTCGCGTTCGAGGCGCGCGAGGGGGAGTTGCAGATGATCGTGGGGCCGTCGGGGTGCGGAAAGACGACGCTGCTGAGCGTGATCGCGGGGACGCTGGATTTCGAGGGGGGCGACGTGGAGGTGTTCGGGCATCACCTGCACGCGATGAAGGCGCGGGAGGTGACGGCATTCCGACGGTCGAACATCGGCTTCATCTTCCAGTCGTTCAACCTGCTGCCCACCATGACCGCGGCCGAGAACATCGTGCTGCCGATGCGGATCGCGGGCCGTCGCCCGGACGACGCGTGGGTCGCCTCGATCGTCGAGACCGTCGGCCTCGGCGGCCGGCTC
>CAZSOV010000228.1:0-13150 GCA_964608505.1 uncultured Verrucomicrobiota bacterium | reverse complement strand
CCGCCCCCTCCACCAGCACGCTCTTGAAGCGTTCCTCCCACAGCGTGCCCTTGCGACCGGCGCGGACATTGTACCACGCCGAGAATCGCTGCTTGAGCATCTTCATGAACGCGCTGACATCCCACATCCGGGCGTGGAACGACGCGAGGTATGCTTCTTCGCCCGCCATGTCCCGCGCCTCGCGATACGCCTGAAACCGCTGGCGTACCGCTCCTACATCCTGATGCCCGGAAAGCCGATCCAGCTTGGCGCAGACCTGTGCTGCCGAAGGTCGTCGCTCGGGCGGCGGCGGGGCCGGGACCTCCAGCAGGATGTGGAAGTGATTGGACATGAGGCAGAAAGTAAGGACACGCACCTCGCAGAAGGCCTCGCATTCACGCAGCAGGGCCACGAAATGCTCCTTCTCGGCGGGCTGAAAGATGAAGCGGCGGTCGACCACGCGGGACAGGCAGTGATACCAGCCCACCGCAGCCTCCGGCGGAAACCTCAGGCGCACGTTCATGGGGGCACCTTACCCAGCTGTCGCTTCAATAAAAAGACTGATTTTAAGATTCTAAGCCACCGTGAAAACTTATAAAAAGACTGTCTATTATCATTATTTTCGTCGTGACGTGGGTTGGACCGTTCCGGGCGGTCGGAGGAGCGTCGCCGGTTGCGGATACGAGACGGGGAGGGATTGCGCTGTCGCGCCGCCGGGAATCGCGCTCGCGAGGACTGTTGCGCCGGGGGCGACGCCCCGGAGAAGGCAGTGGCGACGTACCGCGGATGGCGTGGGGGGATGCGTCCTCGGGCCTCGTTCCTACGAAGCGAGGTCGCCGATTGCCCGGGCGGGCGGAGACCTCGGTGGTTGAAACGGTGGCGGGTGGCCGGGAGCGCCGGCGTCCGGGATGCCGCCGCGCCCGTTCATTCGTTCGTTCGTGGAATCTGGCCCGCGGCCCGCGGCTCGCGCGTCCGCGGGAGGCCTGCTACTCTGACGGGGTCCTGCCGTCGGCAGGGCGGACGCCACGATGCGCCTCGTTCAGCTCACTCCCGGTGCGGGCGGCATGTACTGCGGGAATTGCCTGCGGGACAATGCCTTGGTTGCGGCCCTGCGTCGGCAGGGGCATGCGGTGACATTGCTTCCGTTCTACCTCCCGCTGAAGACGGACGAGCGTGACGAAAGTCGGGGCGCTCCCGTCTTCATGGGCGGCATCAACGTGTACCTGAGCCAGCGCGTGCCGGGGTTCCGTTACCTGCCGACCTGGCTTCACCGGTGGTTGGATCGACCCGGACTGCTCCGGCTTGTCGGCACCCGCGCTGCCCAGACCCGTCCTGACCAGGTCGGGGATTTGACGGTCTCGATGCTCCGGGGGGAAATGGGCAACCAGGCCCGGGAGGTCGACGAGGTCGTGGCGTGGCTGGCGCGGCACGAGCGTCCGGAGGTCGTCAGTCTGTCGAATGCGCTGCTGGTCGGGTTGGTGCGCCGATTGAAGCGGGACGTGGGGGCGCGGGTGTGCGTGACGTTGCAGGGCGAGGATTATTTCCTGGATGCCCTGGGCGCGAAGCACCGGAAGGCGGCCTGGGAGCTCGTCGCCGAGCGCTTGTCCGAGGCGGACGTGATCGTCTCGCCTAGCCGCTACTACGCCGAGCAGATGGCGCGGCGCACGGGATTGTCCATCGACCGCATCCAGATCGTCCCGAACGGACTGACGCTGGAGGGTTGGCGCGTCGCGGAAGCAGCGCCGAAGCCGCCGGTGCTGGGATTCCTGGCGCGGATGTGTCCGGACAAGGGACTGGATCGGCTGGTGGATTCGTACGTGTGGCTGCGGAAGGAGGGGCGGGTGCCGGGGCTGCAGTTGAGGATCGGCGGGGGACTGGGGCCGGGCGACGCGGCGTACGTGGAGGAGCAGAAGCGGAAACTCGATGCCGCGGGAGTGCTGGGGGATGTCGAGTTCCACCCGAACCTCGAGCATGGGGCGAAGCAGGCATTTTACCGGTCCTTGAGCGTGTTGTCAGTCCCGGCGCACTATGGCGAGGCCTTTGGTCTTTACCTGATCGAGGCGATGGCCGCAGGGGTGCCCGTCGTGCAACCGCGCACGGGGGCCTTTCCCGAGATCGTCGGGGAATCCGGGGCGGGTCTGATCCGGGAGGCCAACGATCCCGTGGACCTGGCACGGGGCATCGAGCAGGTGCTGCTGGACCGGGAATTGGCGGGGCGCCTGGGTCGGGCCGGGCGCGCTGCGGTCGAACGGCTTTACAACAGCGACGCGGCGGCGCTCGCCTTCGCGCGGGTGCTGGCTGCCCCCGGCGCGCCCTGATTATCATGCCCAGCGAATTCACCTTCACGCGGCGCGTCGAGTTTTCCGAGACCGACATGGCCGGGATCGTTCATTACTCGAATTTCTTCCGCTACATGGAGGCGGCAGAGCACGCGTTCTTCCGGTCGCTGGGGTATTCGGTGGTTGGCCGGCCCGGGGCTCCGGATGTGGGGTGGCCGCGGGTGCATGCGTCGTGCGACTACCATCGTCCGCTGCGGTTCGAGGACGAGGTGGAGATCCGCCTGCGGGTGGTGGAGAAGCGTTCGAAGGCCCTGACCTACGCGTTTACGTTTCGGCGCGCGGGTCCCGGCGAGGCGATGATGGACGTGGCGCGGGGCAGACTGACGGTCGTGTGCGTGCGCCGGCAGGCCGACGGGACGATGAAGGCGGTGGACATCCCGGCGGAGATCGCCGACCGGATCCAGGTCGCGGCGGAGGAACCCGCGGCGGGGAGCGGGGATCACGGGTCGGGGTCCGGGCGCGCGAAGGGCGGGTGACGCAAAGAAGAAGCCCCCGACCGGGCGGAGCCGATCGGGGGCCGGAAGGCCGGGAAACGAGGTCAGGCCGTGGACGGGGCGGATCAGCGGCCCTTGGGGAGGGCGCTGCGTCCGGCGTAGACGGCCTGGCTGCCGAGAATCTGCTCGATGCGGAGCAACTGATTGTACTTGGCGAGCCGGTCGGAACGGCTGAGGGAGCCGGTCTTGATCTGGCCGCAGTTGGTGGCGACGGCGATGTCGGCGATGGTGGCGTCCTCGGTTTCGCCGGAGCGATGGCTCAGGACGGCCTTGTATCCGTGGAACTGGGCCAGTTGCACGGCATCGAGGGTCTCGGTGAGGGAACCGATCTGGTTGACCTTGACGAGAATCGCGTTGGCGGTGGCGGAGTCGATGCCGCGGCGGAGGAACTTCACGTTCGTCACGAACAGATCGTCGCCGACGAGCTGCACCTTGGCGCCGAGCTTGTCGGTGAGCAGCTTCCAGTTCGTCCAGTCGCCCTCGGCGCAGCCGTCCTCGATGCTGACGATGGGATAGTCCTGGCAGAGCTTGACGTAGAAATCGACGAGCTCGGGGCCGGACACGGTTTTGCCGCTGCTCTTCTTGAAGGTGTAGGTGCCGGCGTCCTTGTTGTAGAACTCGGAGCTGGCGACATCGAGGGCGAGGAAGATCTGCTCGCCGAGCTTGTACCCCGCGTTGCCAACGGCGGTGGCGATGGCGTCGAGGGCGCCCTCGGTGCTGTCGAGCTTGGGTGCGAAGCCGCCTTCGTCGCCGACCGCCGTGCTGAGGCCCTTCTTCTTCAGGACGGCCTTGAGGGCATGGAAGATCTCGGTGATGGCGCGCAGGCCCTCGCTGAAGGTGGGCAGGCCGTGGGGCATGACCATGAATTCCTGGAAGTCGATGGGGGCATCGGAATGCGCGCCGCCGTTGATGACGTTGGCCATCGGGACGGGCAGGACCTTCGCGTTCGGTCCGCCCAGGTACTTGAAGAGCGGCTGGCAGAGGGAGCCCGAGGCGGCCTTGGCCGTGGCCAGCGAGACCGCGAGGATGGCGTTCGCGCCGAGGCGGGATTTGGTCTCGGTGCCGTCGAGTTCGAGCATGGCCTGGTCGATGGCGACCTGGTCCAGAGCATCCATGCCGTCGAGGCGGGGCGCGATTTCCTGGAGGACATTGGCCACGGCCTTCTGGACGCCCTTCCCGAGGTAGCGGCTCTTGTCGCCGTCGCGGAGTTCGATGGCCTCGTGTTCTCCGGTCGAGGCGCCGGAGGGCACGGCGGCGCGGCCGACGGTACCGTCGCCGAGGGTGACGTCGACTTCCACCGTGGGATTGCCGCGGGAGTCGAGGATTTCGCGGGCCTGGATGTCGGAGATGCTGGTCATGATGATGGCTGGGATTTCAGGTCAGGATTCGTGGTCCGTCATTGCCGTCCGGAAAGGCCGCCGGCGAACCGGCGAGGGGCGAGCATAAGGGGGGGAAGGGGTGCGTCAAGGAACCCGACGAGAGCCGGGACGGGCTGGTCGACGGGGCCGCGTCGGACGGGCCGGCTCCGGTCCGGGCTCGGGATCCGCGACGGGTGCGGGAGAGGTCGAAGAGCAGGAAGTAACGGGTCTCGCCCTCGAGTTGCGCCTCCTGGATCACCCGGGCGTCGATCCAGCGGTAGAGGGGGAGCAGGCGGGGGGCGGTGGTGGCGAGGGCGTGGGTGAAGCCCGCGGCGGACAGGTCGCGAAACATCTCCCGCCACAGGGGAAGCTTCCGGGCCAGGGATGGCTCGCCGTCGGCGAAGAACGCGAGGAACTCGCAGACCTGCCCGGCGGCGGCGGCCTCCCGCAGTTCTCCGGGGACGGCGAAGCCGAACGCCGCACCCTGGAGTTGGTGCAGACGGACATTCACCGCGATGGCGGCCCGCACCTCCCGCCGCGGATGGTCCAGCACCCAGATCCGCTGGTCCGCGTAGGGAATCCGCGTGCGAAGGCGACGCCGGGCGTGGTCCCAATCCCAGAGCCACTGGACGAGCCGATTGTGCGTGACGGCTTCGAACCCGGCGTAGAACGCGCGCTCGAAGGCCTCGATTTCCGCCGGATCGCGGCAATCGAGGTTCCGGGTGGCTCGCGGGGCGGGCGCCGTCATCGTCGCGGATCCAGGTGCATGGGGATCTCCGTCGCGGGCACCAGGGTCACCTGGGCCTTGGCCGGCACAGCGGAAGGAAGGGTGGGGCGCAGCCGGTAGCGCTGACCGATGAGCGCCAGAACCAAGGTGGCCTCCGAGAGGGCGAAGGTGTTGCCGATGCATTGGTGCTTGCCGAGCGCGAACGGCAGGTACGCATGGCGTTCCCACGAACGTCCCGGGCCGAACCGGTCCGGATCGAAGCGTTCGGGTTCGGGCCAGAACCGGGCCATGCGGTGGGCACCGTAGATCGACAGCAGCAGGTTGTCCCCGCGGCGAATCGGGAAGCCGCCCAGTTCGTCGTCCTCGGTGCAGACCCGTCCCATCGTATACACGGGCGGGTAGAGGCGGAGGGTTTCGTCCACGATCCGGGCGGTGCCGGCCAGCCGTTCCAGATCCTCCCAGACGGGCTCGCGTCCGCCCAGGACGCCGTCGACCTCCGCGTGCCACGCTTCCGCCGCGCGGGGATGATGCGAGAGGCAGTGCAACGCCCACGCCAGCGCGGTCGCCGTAGTCTCGAATCCGGCGGCGAACAGCGTCTTGGTCTCGTCGAGCAGCGACGGCCAGGGCAGGCCCTCCCCCGTCTCCGGATCGCGGGCTTCGAGGAGGTGCTGCACGATGTCGTCGCGCGGTTCCGCGCCCGGTCGCCGCCGGCTCTCCAGGTGCGGGCGCAGGAAGCCGTCGAAGATCCGGCGCGTGGCGGCCAGCGCCCGGTTCGTCGAGGTCGGGATCCAGGCCGCCACGGGGCAGGCGGACGTGTTCTTGCGGCGGACCAGGGCCAGGCTCCCGCGCAGCGCCTCGCCGAAGGCATGGGCCTCGTCGGATTCGACCCCGACGGACAGCAACGCGCGGCACATGACGGTGAGCGTGAAGGTCTGCATTTCGGCGACCACGGGGATTGGCTGGCCCGAGCGGCGCAGCGCTTCCCAGCGCGCGAACATCTCGCCGGATGCCTGGAGGGCGGCGGGGAGAATCCGCCGCAGGTGTTCCGGACGGAACGCCGGTTGGATCTGTCTCCGGCGCAGCTTCCAGTAGGGACCGTCGGTCGTGATCAACCCCAGGCCGACGATGGCGCGGCTGGTGCGGTATTGGAAACTGCGCTCGTAGCGTTCGTGGCGGGTCACCAGCACCTGGCGCAGATAGTCCGGATGCGTGACCGCGATCAGGCGGCGGTGCAGCACCCGGAAGCGCGCCAGCCCGCCGTGGGCCGCCCCGATCTCGGCGGCGAACCGATGCGGCGCCGCCTGGAACTCCCGGGCGCTCCCGAGCAGCCAATGCCCCGAAACCGTGGGCAGCCCCGAACGCGAACGCTGGCCGGAGGCGGACATGGCGCGATCCGTCTACGCGGGAACGGGCCGGGCCCCGCGGGTCACGGGGTCGGCCGCGGCGAGAGCCCGTGTCTCGCGCACGAAATCGTCGTCGAGGGCCGCCGCGGCCTCGAGCAGGTCGACAAAGGCGATGGTGAAGCGGGACAACGCCATGCCATCGATGACCGCGTGGTCCGCGGCGCCGGTGAGGCATACGTGGCGGCGGCGGACGGGACGCCCGGCGTCGTCGAGTGCCACGCGGTCCACGAAGCTGCCGACCGAGGCGGTGAGGGTGCAGACGGTCGGGGGGAGACCCCAGAACGGGAAGCGGAGGCCGGGGCCTTGCAGGCTGGTGAGGGCGACGGTGCCGTAGAGGCGACGGATCCAGTGGGGATTGCGGCGGACGACGAGGTGGAAGGCGTGACGGGCGAAGGCGGGGAGCGTGGCGACCCGGCGGCGCAGGGGGATCGCGGGGTCGGCGGGGCCCTTCGGGTGAAGCGCCGCGCGCAACTCCCAGTTGATTCGGGCGAGCGACTTGCGCTGGGCACCGCGCACGCAGTAGACGGCGGGCATGCGGTAGCCCTGGATGCGCCGGTCGATGGCGGTGCAGATGTCCGCCTCGTCGAAGGTGACCAAGCGGCGTCCGTGGCGGTAGGTCAGGACGCCGGGATGGGCGGCGACGGCACGGGAGAGGGCGTGGAGGACGACGGCATGGAAGGAGACCGCCAGGCGCAGCGCCTCCTGGCATCGTCTCGCGCGGGCCAGCACCTCGGTGACGTCGGCCTCGAGCAGTCCCCAGCAGGCGTGGGGCCGGGATTGTTCGAGCACGGCCAGGACGGCGTTGCGCAGGGGCGGCCAGGGCGACTCGCGGAAGCCCGAGCGGGGGTCGTAGTTGGGCGGCGGTGGCGGAGGCATGGCGGGCGGTCAACCGAGGCGGGCGGCGAAATCGCGCAGGAACGCGGCCAGGTCCGCCACGGAGTCCTCGGTCACCGCGTTGTAGATCGACGCGCGCACGGTGTTCGGGAGGGTGCGATGGCCCTCGAGTCCATGGAACCCGGACGCCTCCGCCTCCCCGAGAAAACGGGGCAGCAGGCCGGGCTCGGAAAGCTCGAAGACGATGTTCATCCGGGACCGATCGGCACGCGCCGCGCGCCCCCGGTAAAAGTCACCGAGTTCGTCCAGGACCCCGTAGAGCCGGTCGGCCTTGCGCTCGTTGATGGCCCGCATGGCGGCGAGCCCGCCCACGTCCCGCCGCAGCCAGCGCAGGACCAGCATGGTTACGTAGATCGCGAACACGGGCGGGGTGTTGTAGATGCTGCGCGCTTCCGCGTGCAGGCGATAGTCGAGCGCTGACGGCAGGTCGCGGGGCGTGGCTTCCACGAGGTCGTCCCGCGCGAGCACGACCGTGACGCCGGAGGGGCCCAGGTTCTTCTGGGCATGCGCGTAGATCAGGGCGAACCGCCGGATCTCCACGGGGCTCCACAGGAGATCGGAGGACATGTCGCAGATGCGCGACACGTCGTCGCGTCCGGGCAGCCGGTGAAATTGCAGGCCTTCCACCGTCTCGTTGGAGATGTAATGGAAATAGGTCGCGTCGGCGGAGAGCCCGAGCTCCTCGTCCGCGGGCAGCCGGCGGAACCCCTCGGCCTCGCCGCTCCAGAGCACGCGCACCGGACCCTCCCGCCGGGCTTCCGGGATGGATTTCCCGCTCCAATAGCCGGTGTGGAGGTACTCCGCGGGCCGCGCCGCGCCCCGGAGCAGGGTCATGGGGATCTGGCTGAACTGCTGGGTGCTTCCCCCCTGGAGGAAGAGCACCCGGTAGTTGTCCGGAAGCCCGAGCAGGACCCGGAGATGTTCCTCGGCTTCGTCCAGCACCTCCCGGAACCAGCGCGAGCGATGGCTGATCCCCAGCACCGGAAGGCCGACCCCCGGCACTTCCTCCATGGCCTCCCGCGCCGATCGCAGGACCGGCTCCGGCAGGGCTCCGGGACCGGCCGAGAAATTATGGGCTTGGTGCATCGCGCATCGCGGGCGGACGGGAAGCCGACTCGCTCATGGATGTTCCGGGTTCCGCCCCCCGGTGCCCAAGCCAAAACGTGCCCGAGTCCGGCCCGTCGTCACGCCGCGGGCTGGCCAGCCGAAGCCAGCCTGCTCGAAATCCGTCAGCGGGCCGGCACGGCGGAGCCCGGTCCGGATCCCCCGAAGCCCGTTTTGCCGTTGGCCCGGGCTCTGCTTCCCCGGAACCATGTCTGCGCTGCCGCTGCTCCTGTTGGTGCTGGCGCTGTTCGCGCTCGGACCGGTCGCGGGCGCGACGGGTACCGCGCCGACGGGGGCCCGGGAGTTTGCCCTCGAGTTCAGCGACGGGCTGCTCTGGCTCCAGGCGCGCGCGGACAAACGCCCCGAGCCCCTCGTCTTCCTCCTCGATTCGGGGGCGAGCACCAGCGTCCTGCATCTCGACACCGCCCGCCGTCTCGGTCTGCACCTCGGGCCGGCCTGCCGCGTGGACGGGGTGGGGAGGACCGCGAAGGGGTATTGGCCCGTCCCCCTGAAGCTCCACGCGGGCGGCCTCGAGCTTCCCAACGAGTTCCTCGCCCTGGACCTGGGCAGCCTGTCGCGCGCCTGCCGGCGACCCGTCGAGGGTCTGCTCGGAGCGGATTTCTTTCGGGGCCGGGTGATCGAGGTGGATTACCTGGCCGGGCGGTTGCGAGTGCTCCCCGCATCCGAAGGCGGCCCGAAGTCCGAGGTCGAACCCGTCCCCATGCACCAGGCGCCGCACAGCCTGCGCGTGGCGCTCCGGGTCAACGACGGCGCCGAGCAATGGTTCCGCGTGGACACCGGTTGCGCCTCGGCATTGCAATGGGTCCCCCCGGACGGACCGGCCCGGGACGGGACACGGACCCAGGCCGTCGGACTGACGGAGCTCGCGATTCCGCAAACCATGACCGGCGTCCGGATCCGGAACCGGCACGTGGACATGGTTCCGACGGGACTGCATCGGAAGCCGATTTTCCCCGGTGAATCGGGTCTCCTCGGGAACGGGCTCCTGGCGCAATTCGGGGTGGTCACCTTCGACCTCATCGCCGGTCGATTGCTGCTGGGGCGGCGGTGAGGGCGGACGGAACAGTTCGCGGCCCAACGGTCACTTGCCGACGGGGGAGTCGCTGGTAGAATCCCCGTTGTCATGAAGACGAAATACCCCCTTCTCGCGGCGGCGCTGGCCGTCCTCGCCTTGAACCCCCTCGCGCTGCGCGCGCAGGTCTTCGATCAGGCCGCCGTCGATTCGAATCTCGCGATCCGGCAAAGCCCGCGTGCGGTGGAACAATTTCCGTCCCTGGGCCGTGGCCCCGCGGCGGCCCGGACCGTCGGGCACTCGGCGACCCCGGTTCGGCTCGCGCAGGCGCAACCGCGTCAGATCGAGGAGAGCCTGGAGCTGCGCTGGCTGAGCGGGCCGCGGCCCGTCGCCCGATCCGTGCGCGGCGAGGCCCTCGTCGGACGCGCCCCCGCGCTGTCGAATCCGCGCCTCGCCGAGGAACTTCCGTGGCTCAAGCGCGCACCGGCACTGACCCCCGTGGAGCGACGGTTCGAGGTGGCGCCGGTGCGATAGTCGCATGGCGAGACCGCGGGGCGGGACGTTGCCTCAGTAAATCCGCCAGACCCCGGGTGTCAGCAGCTCCAGCAGGTGCCCATCCGGATCCCGGAAATAGAGACTCACGCCCCCGTTCGGCCAGGAAACGCGGCCTTCCAAGGGCACCCCATGGTCCTTCAGGCGTTGTTCCCATTCGGGCAGACCCTCTGGAGGGATCGAGAACCCGACGTGGATCGGACCCGAGCCGTCGTGGGACGGGATGGTGCCTCCGGGAACCGGCACCGGCGAGGTCGACGCGCCGCGCAGAAAGAGGAGCAACACCTGCCGCTCCGCGATGCTGAACGCGTGGAAACGATCGTCCCCGCGGAGCGTCCCGAGCCTGAAGAGCTCCGTGTAGAAATGGACGGCGCGGCCAAGGTCGGAGACGTAGAGCGCGGTTTCGAGGATGCCTGTGAGTGCGGTCATGCGGGTATGCCTTGCAGGGAGGTTGATTGGGAAGACGGGCCGCGACACCCGGCTCCGACCGGGTGCGGGGTGGAGGACATCCGGGGTGCCCGAGGATTGCCTTCGTGGCTATCATGCTTCTGGCGTCCGGGTGGGGGCGGAGCGAGCTCCGCGATCGCTGATGGACCTGACGGACGAGTATGGATCTCCCCACTCGGGTCGGGCCATTCCATTGTTGATGTGGCGGCCCGCGCGATCCGGCAAGGCAAGGATCGCCCGCAGGCAACCGCGGCCCCAGTCCCGCCTCGATCCGCTCGTGCGTTGCCTGCCGGTCTTCCGGTCGGATCCCGGCGAGGCGCGTGGCGGTTTCCGCCCGCCGTCCGGCGAGAAAATTCCGGGCGGCCCGAGGATCGTGGAGCACTCTGGACGCGCGACTCCGCTTAGGATGGTTGGACCATGAAAACCAGAACGAACACTCCCCCCGAACCCCGCATGCAACCGACCGCCTCGCGCGGTTCCTTCGGTCCCCGGATCGCCCGTTGGCTCGGGCTCGTGGCCGTTTCCCTGGCCCTCGCCGGGTGCGACCTGGCCCGCACCGTCCAACCCATCGGTTCCCTGCCCGCCGATCTGGGCGCGCTGAAACTGGACGGCACCTGGCGCGACGCCGAGGGCCGGGTCTACTTCCTCCGCACGACCGAGCCCGCCACCGGCCAATTGGAGATGGCCACGATCCAGACCAACGCGTCGGGCTTCGAGCTGAACCGGATCCAGGTCTTCCTGCGCGACCAAGGGGACGTCCTGCTCGGCAGCTTCCGGGGCGTCGCTCCGGACCCGGAGCCCAACTTCGCGTTCGGTCGGCTGGCGGTGACCGAGGACACCCTCGTGCTCCATCTGGCTCCCGTCACCCCCATCCGGGGGTTGATCGTCGACGGGGCGCTCGGCGGGATCCTGACGACAAACTCGAACGGCGGGGACGGGGCGAAGGGCTCGGTCACGGTCACGAACGGCTTCGCTCGGCTCGCCGCGGCACTGGCGGCTCCGGACGGCTCGCGTCTGCTCGACCTCCAGCACCCGTTCGTGCTGTTTCGTCAGAAGGCCGGGTTCGACTGAACCCGGGCCGCCGCTACCGTTGGTATGCGGGCCCGTTGAAGATGTCGTTCGGGTACGGAATCTTGTTCACCAGATCGTAGGACCGGGTCCACTTGGCGAGCTGTGCGCTGCCGCCGAAATGGCCGACCACGGCCCCGCCCGGCAGTCCGCTGATGGTCGATTGGGCGTTCGGGTTGGAGATGTTCTCCCAGTTGGGAACGCCGGCGTGGCGGATCGAGACGCCGTTGCCGACGTTGCCGGGGGGCGGCACGTTGGAGGCGTCGTTGAAGTTGTAGGCATCGAGTTCGTTGATCTCCCACATCTGCCAGTCCGTCGCATTGAAGTCGGTGAGCCGGTAGGTCGCGCCCTCGGGGGTCAGGGAGGGTTTCCCAATGTTGTTGTACCCGGCGATGGTGCCGTTGAAGCAGTAGGACGTGATCTTGACCGGACGCGCGAGCCAGAGTTGCCGCAGGCGCCCCCGGCCTCGGGTCGCGACGTCCTTCGGGCACCACAGCAGCTTGTAATCGCCCAGGATCGGGCCCAGTTGGCTGATCCGGAAGAACGCCACCTGATTGCTGAACTGCTGCGAATTGATGTCCCGTCCCGCCGCCGAGCCCGGGACCGCCGGGCCGCCGGGGATGCGACCGTCGTTCCTTGTCGCGTAGGCCCAGCCGTCGGGGCCGGTGAGATCCCCGCCCCAGGTCGGGTGCGGCAGGCGATCCGTATTGTCGTTGGCGTAGATGTGACTGGCCAGCAACGTCTGCTTCACGTTGTTGAGGTCCAGCGTCAGTTGCGCGCGGTCCTTGGACCGGCTGAGCGCCGGAAGGAGCATGCTCGCCAGGATCGCGATGATCGCGATCACCACCAGCAGTTCGATCAGGGTGAAGGCTGCTTTCCGGCGGATCCTTTGTCGTTCCGGCGTCGATTCGGACCGTACATGGCCTCGTGGATTCATGGTCGTCCTGTACTGAGGGCCTGGGGGCTGGCCTGCCGTGTTCTCCGGCATTCGTGGAGCAGCCTGCCTTTCCGCCGACGAGGACGCGAGCCCGTTGTCGCGGCCCGTTGTCGCGGCCCGTTCTTCGCGGGTGCACGACCGGACTCTTTATTGGGCGGACAAAGCGGAAGGGTCCCTTCGTGCGGCATGGCCGGCAAAGCCGTG
Organism: uncultured Verrucomicrobiota bacterium; assembly: GCA_964608505.1. Taxonomy (GTDB): domain Bacteria; phylum Verrucomicrobiota; class Verrucomicrobiia; order Limisphaerales; family CAIMTB01; genus CAIMTB01. Next base: position 611 of record CAZSOV010000228.1, on the reverse strand, counting down.
CCTCCGGAACCAACGAGGCTGCGGACGTAGTTGGATCATCATCCCGGACTTTTAGATGGTAGAATCGGAGGGTGTTGGGTAGGGTCGGGGCATGCCGACCGGTCGTTTGCTCGCGCCACCCGATCATCCCGCCGCCGTCTATCACTGCGTCTCCCGCGTGGTGGATCGTCGCTTCATCTTCGGTCCCGCCGAGAAGGAGCACTTCGTCCAACTGCTCCGCGAGGCCGAGGAGTTCTGCGAGGTTCGCATCCTCACCTTCTGCCTCATGTCCAATCACTTCCACGTCCTCGTGGAGGTGCCGAGGCCTCCGGAGCCGCAGCTGCGGCCTTCGCCGGAGCAGGTACTCGCCAAGTTGGCGAAGCTGTCCGGGCACCAGAACGTCGGGTTGGTCCGCCAGCGGTTCGAGATGTATCGCGAGGCCAGGGACGAGATGGGCTTGGCGGAATACCTCGCCACGTTCCATGCCCGGCTGTGGGACCTGAGCCAGTTCATGAAGCTGGTGAAGCAGCGGTTTACGCTCTGGTACAATCTGCGGGTGGGTCGGACGGGCACGCTCTGGGAGGACCGGTTCAAGAGCGTGCTGGTGGAGGGTCAGGGTCAGGCGGTGGTGA
>CAZSOV010000227.1:0-13183 GCA_964608505.1 uncultured Verrucomicrobiota bacterium | reverse complement strand
CCAGGGTGTTCGGCTCGTTCCTGTCGTGGATGCAGGAGAAGACCGCCCCGGTGTTCGTGGTCGCCACCGCCAACGACGTCACCCAACTGCCCCCGGAAATGCTCCGGAAAGGCCGCTGGGACGATCTGTTCTTTGTCGATCTGCCCAACGAGAGCGAACGCCAAGCCATCTGGCGCATCGTCATCGCCCGGCATGAACGCGATCCTGAGGACTTCGACACCGTTCAGCTTGCCCGCATCACGGATGGGTTGACCGGGAGCGAAATCGAACAGGCCTTCGTGGATGCCCTGTATTGTGCCTTCGACCAAGAGGAGGAGCCCACAGACCTCACCATTGCCGGCGTCCTGAACGATCTGGTGCCGTTGTCGAAGCTGATGGCTGAGCCGATTGCGGCGCTGAGGAACTGGGCAAAAGGCCGGGCTAGGTATGCGACGGCTCCTGTTGTTCAATCCAAGGGGAGGAAGATGGGCTGAAGGCTGAAATGAATGCCCGGATGTAATCTGGGGACGAAGAAGGGCACCGTGTCCTTCTTTTTAGCCCCAAGCAGAGAAACCTAATTCGGAGTGATGTGATCACATCACAACAAACCGTCGTGGCCGATTCCAATTAGAGTTTAAACCTAAGCCGGACCTTCGCAGAAGCCATTTTCACAACCGGTCGCCGGAAGTTCCCAGCTTCAACAGGACGAATCAGACTGGCCAATCTAGGCCGCCTCAGCGCCACTGAGCAGCGCGACAACACTCCTACCGATATAGCGAAAATTTTGCGGTGGTCGAAACCCACCCTTTTCCCTTCGCAGCCTAGCCAGCCGAACACCCGCTTTCAATTTCCATGCGCGACGAATGAAAATGGCGTGCGCTGTCTTCTTTCCACTAAAGTAATCGAAAAAGCACTCACGACTAATCCCAGACTTGGCACCGCATCGCTTCCAAAGGTCTTCAGGCGGTGCAGACTCGATCCGGTCAACCTCGAAGCATCCCTGCACTTCCATCGTGGGCGACGACACATAAACGAGTGCAAGGTCTCCCGATTCGACTTTGGGCGGAACACGACGCAGCTCTACGGTCTTGTGCCCAGAAAAAATCAATTCAGCAAACTGCGGCCTAATGGAAATAAGAAATGCTGTACCGCTCATAAGCACTAAATAGCCATGCCCATTCTATAAACGGAACCGAATTGATCATCCGAGATTCGTCGGGGATTAATCGGCTGAGGAATGCCGAGCTTGATACACTCCGAAAATGGCACTTCCCTCACGAAGCGTTCGGTACGCGTAAAGCGAAGCGCCATCACTTTCTTGTCTAATGTTCCCGCCGTCGCGAGCACATGCTTCCACGCATAAACGCCCAAATGCCGAAAGCGCGCAAAAATCTCCTTCGGAGTCCCGGTTGTTGTCTCAGCTAGATATGAACAGGCCCTGATGCTCATCGCGCCACCACCTCTTGGGCCTTTGCTGACGTACCAAAGAATCCTGCCTGGCGCCTTAACATGAACATTCTTTGGGGCACAATAATAGGCCCCCTCGATACCAAGGTGCAGTCTCTCGTTTAGATCCATCAGAGTTTGCCCTCCGGCAGGGATGTCAAAGAAGTGCGCTGCCCACTCAGGACGAATGCTAACAACAAAGCAGGAAACGTCAGGCGCAACAATCTTAACCGGACTAAAGGAATGCTCGATCTGAAAGCAATGCCGCTGCTCGAATACCTGAGGCTCCAGCAATTCAGACTTCGTCAAACGCTCCCTCACGATCTGAGGAAGACCCACACCTTCAATCAATGAGCGAAGCTCGGTTCTTGGAAAAACCCCAGTTAGCGACAACTTCCACCATGATTTCCCATCACTTACGAACCCGAGTTCACTTAGCGCTGAGGCTGGCTCCTCGCCCAACTCGACATCGGTAACGGCCACGGTGCGAACGCCCACGGTCGGATCATCGTTGCCCAATGTGTGAAGCAAATGCCGAAGCAATGTACCCGCAAGAGGATGTCCGGAGTTGCGCAATATGGGAATCTCCACATGTTGCGCCTTGAGAACCCCTTGCACCAAATAAATTGCGGCCGATCCCGCATCATCGAGAACGAGCCGGCTTTTCCATTCGTTCGGCAAAGCCAGATAGTGGCGCACTGAGCGCTCGAAGTCCCGCACGCGTTCCTTGCTCGGGTGCCTAAACTGACGAACGATTGCGTCAACATCGTCCGCCGCAACCAACCTCATGCGCCAACGAGAACCTTCCAACCGTACTGGGCGGTACTCAGCCTCACGACGCAGAAGGTCCAAATGGTTGATTAGATCCGTCGGGTGCAGAATCCTCAGACCGTACTTCTCAAACACTCCTTCAGTTTGCCCTAGCACGGCGGCATCCCTGGTAATCAGGAACGGCACTTCAGCGCAGATCGCATACGCGACCTGACGCAGATCGGATAAATCTCTATTATTTGCAGCGGCATTAAACCAAAGCTTGAGTTCGCATTCTATTCTCCGCAGGTGATTATCCTCTACCGTCAACTCCCGGAATCCCTGTGCAGCTGCACGAGTTCGCTTCTTTTCAGTCTCGTCGGTGCACCGGTGTATTTCATTATATATCTCGGGCGCAATGCACAACTCAATGCTCTCCTGCAACCAATCGGCGAGCAGAGCCCTTGTATCATTTCCTTGAGGCCGATCATGGCAGGTTAAGTCGTAGAATATATTGGCGTCAATTGCCGCCATTATCTTGGCATCAGGAACTGGCGCGTTGGAGAATAGGTCTTCGTGGCCGTGACCAAACCACCACCAATCAAGGATGGCTCCATCAGAACCCCTCCCATGTTTCGAATCGCGAACCGTGAACCCAAGGGATCTCCAAAATCGGTCCAGGTTATAGTCTCGACGGCAACTCAGACTGATACCGCTCAAATGACGCGTCTCCGTTTTCAACCTGTCAACCAATAGCCGAGCCACGCCCGAGCCCTGAAACTCATCTGATATGGTCAAATGGACTACGGATGCCCTTCCCTTGCTTATTGCGACTCGATACAGAAGATAGCCAGCTAGTGTACCCTTTGAATCAATTGCTGCAAGGATGAGTTTACGCTGAGCATGATCCTGGAAGGCACCCTCGGGGAACTGGCCCAATCGCGCCTTTCGCACGGCATGAAGCGCCATGACCGCCGATAGGTGCGGCGAATCCAATCCAATCGGAGTAATCGTTATCGCATCCCTTTCGGTAGCGCCGGACTTCGATTCGCTTGATAGCTTCATCTGATGCGCGAAATTCAATTCCCACGCAAGGCTCTATTTGAGATTGTTGAAGAGTAACGGCGCGCTCAACATGCGCCGATTAGAGGATAAACCATTCTGGATAAGTCTAGAATGGCTCCGATCAATGATTGGATGCGGGCGCTGAATGGACAAGGCTTCGACTGGGGGGGGCCCAGGTGCAAGCCACGACGCTTCGACTGAACCTTTTCGGGTCATGGCCATGGGCATCATGCGTCGTCATCTCGTGTACGGCCTATCGGCCACAGGTTAATTCCTTGACTAAACTCCCGCACGACAAGTCCTTGGTGGCGAGTGGGATGGCACTAATCAACCGGGTCGGAACGAAGAAGCTGAATGGAGGTGTTTGGTTCGCAGCGAAATTCGCCCAGTTGGCATCTCCCATCATACGGACGACGAGGTTCAGCACTTGATCCACCTCCACGGGTGCCATTCGGTTGATCCTTAGGCTTCGCATTGGGGCACAGCGCTTTATATCGCACCCGCCATCACGCTGTCCAATCCGGCCAGCGAATCAGATCCTTACCGCCGGGCCCACACAGTAGCCGTCCCGGCTTGTGGGTGTGGGCCGCAACCGCAGTCCGGGTAGATCTCGATCCTACGGAGACCGCTCAGATGGTGCGGACCCGCGTCGATCAAGATTGCACATCCTGGAGGATCTCCGGCCGCCGTTGAACCAGAGCGAGCAATCGCAAGGCTGCGCCGCTGGGCTTGCGCCGGCCTTTCTCCCAGCTGATGGCGGTCACCTTCGAGACGTTGAGGAGGGAGGCAAACACGGCCTGGCTGACGTTCAGTTTCGCCCGGATCGCCACGACTTCGCTCGCGCCCAAAGGCTTCACCGGCTTTGCCACCAGCGTCCGCGTGCGCAAGGTGATCTTGGAATCGCCACGCACGTGGTCCGCCATGGCCTCGACGCTCGCCACCAACGCGTCACCGTCGAACAGGATCTCTTTGCGCTTCATGGTTTGAACTCCTTCTTGATGACCGCCACGGCAGCCCGCAGCGATTTGAGCTGCGCTGCGTCCAGGCTCTCGCTCTTTGCTTTAGTGTACACGTAGAAGAGGAGGATCGTGTCGTGCTGCCCCAGATGCAGGTAAATGACCCGAGCGCCGCCGCTTTTCCCCCTGCCCGGTAGCCGCATCCGCACCTTCCTCAGACCGCCAGAACCCTTGATGAGGTCGCCCTTGTCCGGTTGAGCGAGCAGCTCCTTCTGGAACTCGGCGTAGCCGGCATCGTCCAGCAACTCGTTCACCGCTGCGGTGAACGCTGGCAACTCGATGAAGATCACCTGGGCATAGTATTACCCTGTAATGCACTTGCAAGCACGATGGTTCGACCGGATCTGCTCCGCAACCTGCTGCGCTTTTGCAACTCGCCACATTCCTGCCGCTGGCACGATGCGCTTCCGGGGACAATGGAGTCGGATGGTGCCAGCACCACGCTCATCCGCCATTGAGAGGGGCGCACCCGAACGAAGTCGGGTTGCCACCTTGTGCCGTCGTCCGATTCTCGTCCGCGTCGGCCCAGCGCGCCTTGCCGACGGTCAGTCCCCAAGCCCCGCGCCGAACTCGCCGAGCCATGAACCGGCCTTCACCAGGGTGCGAACATTCTCTTCCAAGACAGATCGCGAGCGTTGTAATGCATTGAACCACATCCACATCAGCACGATCACACACCATGAACCTTATCATCAAACCCCAGAAGCATGCGCCGGCCATCCTCCGTCTGACCTTTTTCGTGCCGCTCCTGCTCCTGACTCTGACCCTTGCTGCCAAATGGGGAGTGCAGGAGAAGAGCCTTTGGGTGAAATTCTGGGACATCTGGGCTTCGGGATTAACCGGCGGCATCATCGGAGCGGGCCTCTCGGTCCTCGTGGGTGGAATTGGGGTCGCAATCCTTGGTACCGGCTTCGGGATCGGGATTCTCGGCTTGGCAGCCATTGGTGGCGCGATGGGTCTCGGCACTGGAGGGATAATCCATATCTTGAGGAATCCCCATGGATACACCTACGACTGGAAGGTGATCTTGCCCGTAACCATACTGGGCATCCTGATCTCGACAGACATAAGTCGACGACTCCGCGACTTCTTTTTGCCGCCGGGCGGAGAAGGAGGCTCAAGGGGTTTGAGCGGAAGGCCAAGCGAACAGGAACGGGAACTCGCTGCGAATGACAGTGGCTCCGGCAGATAGGGGGCAGGATTCTTCTTCCGGGCTCCAGCAGCCGGTATGTACCGCCTCCTGCGGAGACCTCGACCTCTGCGTGCCACAAACGTCAGGTACCGCGATTCTCTTGGCGATTCCCGGGCCGAAGGTCCCAGAACCGCGCGGCCTCGGATTTCTGGACGAGAGCTTTGTAGTGGTTGTGGACAACCCCGGGGTCCTTGTGACCAAGCAGCGTGGCGGTCTTAAGGGCGTCGCCGAAGGCGCCTAGGTGATAGGAGGCGAACGAGTGGCGAAGTCCGTTGTGGGGCCATTCCTGCATCCCGACTTCTTTCCGCAAGGCGTCGAGGTTCTCCCGGAATGTAGCCTCCTCCACGATGGGTCCGCTCTTCTTCACGACGGGAGCGAGCCAAGCCTTGAGCACCGGCGAAATCTCCACGACCCGGCGGGAGCGTTTCTTGGCCACCTGGGCGCCGACGACAATCGAACCGCCTTCGAGGTGTACGGCAGACCAATCGAGCCGCATCAGCTCGGCGGAGCGCAGTCCAGCGAAGAGGCCTATGGCGAAGTACGGCAGAAGGTGGAAGCGCGGCGCGTGCTCCAAGAGTTGCGCCACCTGATCCAACGTGAAGATCCCTGGCTCCTTGTCCTCGGCGGTCGGCCTTTCGACGCGGTCGGCGATATTCGAGTCCGCCCAACCGTGGCGGAGCGCGTAGTTGAAGAGCTGCGAGACCTTGGTGAGGTAGTTGATGCGGGTCCGAGGCGACCACTCGTCGTCGTCCACCCATTCCTTCAGTTCGTCGACGGTGATGTCGCTGAGGCGTCGTCCTTCGAAATCGTCGCGGAAAGCCTCCAGCCGGAATTTGAGTTCGGCGATGGTGCGTTCCCGGCGGTCATTACGCTTCGCGTCCTCCAGCAGGCGTTTGACGATCTCCTCGATTAGCGGCGCTTCGCGAAACGCGAGCACGTGCTGCCGGTAGTACTCGGCGGCCTGAAGCAGCGAGACCCCGGAAGGAGCCAGGAGTGCGTACGCCTTGGCGGCGTCCTGGCGGACCTCCAGTGGAAGTGCGAGGGCTGCTGTTCCCTCGTTCTGCCGTTCGATCCGTTTGGCCTCCGCGAAGGCGTCGGCTTCGACCTTGGAGGTGAAGGAATACCGGGTGCGCTTGCCGTCGATCAGGCCGAGATCGACGACAAAACCTTTCTCGCCGCTTCGGTGAAGCCGGGAATAGACGTTCGGCCAAGTGCGCCTCCGACGTCGCGTGAGCATACTGGAAAGGCTGCCAGAGGTCGCGCAAAGTGTCACGCAAACGTCTCGCAACGGTTCTGAAGGAACCCCAAAACAGGCACGAATCTTCCGCTGTAAGGACCTTATTCGGAGAATCTTGAGAAGATGGAGCCAGTGGTCGGGATTGAACCGACGACCTACGGTTTACGAAACCGTTGCTCTGCCCCTGAGCTACACTGGCGGGCCCACCGAAAATTCATCGCGAGCGTTGCGCTCGCGACGCCCGCGATTAAGCGCCCCCGCACTGCCCCGGTCAAGACTCGGGTCGGCCCGAACCCAAAACACGAAACAACGCGGCGCTCGCCATCCCTTCCCGACCCTTCCATCCCGTCCAACAGCCCGCGCCGAGACGACCTTGCCCACCCACCCGCTTCGTTCACGACCGCGCCGTCGGGGCCCGTCCCACGCGCCGAATGCCTCCCCGGTCCGCGGCCAGTATCCGCACCTCGGACCCAGGGAGTTGCTTCAGCATGGCGGCACCCACGGCGTCCGCGCGGTCGGTGGCCAGGCAGATGATCGTGGACCCGGAACCGCTCAGCCATCCGCCGATGGCCCCGGCCTTTTCCCCGGCTCGAATGACGCGTCCGAGCTGCGGGATCAAGGACTCCCGGTAGGGCTGGTGGACCCGGTCCTCGAAGCTCCCACGCAGTGCCTCCGCGTTCCCCGCGGCGAAGCCGGCGGTGATGAGGCTGACCCGGGTGAGGTTGTGCACGGTGTCGGCCTTCGAAAACGTGTTCGGCACGAGCGTTCGGGCCTTCTCGGTCGAGACCTCGAACGGCGGGATGAGGGTCACGAACCGGAATGCGGGCTTCACGGGGAACCGAATGGCGCGCGCGCGTCCCCCGATCACGGCGGACGCGGTGAACCCGCCGAAGGCCCCGGGCGCGGCGTTGTCGGGATGCCCCTCGAGTTCGCTCACGATCTCGAACCATGCCTGGCGATCCAGGCCGGCGCCCGACAACTCGCTGAGCGCCGCGACGACGCCCAGACGCACGGTGACGCTGGATCCCAACCCCCGCGCGATGGGCACGTCGCCCGACAGATGGATGTCGAAGCCGAACGCCTTCCGGCGCGCGCGGCGGAAGAGCAGTCGGGCGGCCTCGGCCACGAGTGCGGTGGCGCCGGCCCGGGCGTCGTCGGCGATGGGTGAGGTGATGCAGGGGCCGCGGCGGTTGTCGACGCGGGTGACCCGGACGCGGTTGTACACTTCCAGGGCGATGCCGAGGGTGTCGAAGCCGGGACCGAGGTTGGAGGTGCTGCCGGGTACCTGGAAGGTGACGGTCGGGGAGGTCATGGTGGGGTCTACGGGGTCGTGCTCGCGCGGCACCGCCGCAGCTCGGGGAAGGAAGTCCTGCCCGAGCGTCGGACCGGGACCACGGGCACGTGCATCGGAATGGGTTCGTGGTTCCGCGGGGGAATGGAGTCGCTCAATCCTCGGCCTTGGAATCGCGGTTCAACAGGTCGCGAACACCCTGCCGGACGTCCTTGTCCTCGAAGAGCATTGCGTGGACCTCGCGGATGATGGGGACCTCGATGTCGAGGGCGCGGGCCAGACGGAGGGCGGCGCGCGCGGTGGGGACACCCTCGGCAACGGAGGCGGTGGAGGCGGTGATTTGCGCGAGGGACTCGCCGCGTCCGAGGCGTTCGCCCAGGCCGCGGTTGCGGCTGAGCCGGGAAAAGCAGGTCACGGTGAGGTCACCCAATCCGCTCAAACCGGAGAACGTCTCGGCCCGGGCGCCGCAGGCGACGCCCAGGCGCCGCACCTCGGCCTGGCCGCGCGTGATGAGGGCGGCCTTGGAGTTGTCGCCGAAGCCGAGTCCGTCGCAAACCCCCGCGGCGATGGCGATGACGTTCTTCAACGCGCCGCCCAACTCCACGCCCAGTCGGTCGGTGCCCCGGTACACCCGGAACGCCGGGCGATGGAAGGCGGCCTGGACGCTCTCGGCCACGACCGGGTCCTCGGAGGCCGCGACGACGGCAGTGGGTACGCCGCGGGCCACCTCGGGCGCGAGGCTGGGACCGGACAGCGCCACGACCGGGGCGCCGGGCAGGCAATCGCGCAGGATGTCGCCCATGGTGCGTCCGGTTTCGAATTCGATGCCCTTGGTGGCGGTTACCACGGGGCAGCGGGGCGCGCCGAGCCCGCGGGCCACCTCGCGAAAGGCCTTCGACGGCACGACCATGAGGACCATGTCGGCCCGGGCCGCGGCGCGGGCGACGTCGGGCTCGAAGTGCCAGTCGCCTGGCAGTTCGATGCCGGGCAGGAATCCATCGTTGCGCCGCTGCCGGGCCATGGCCTCGAGATGGCCCGCGTCGTGCCCCCACAACGTGAGCCGATGCCCGTTCTGGTGCAGCACCAACGCCAGGGCCGTGCCCCACGCTCCTGCTCCGACGACCGTGACGTTCATGCGGTTCCCTGAATTCGGATCGGGCGGCTCACCGGGGCGAGGCGGTTTGGGGGCGGACCTGCCCGATGCGGGGCTCCGTCCCGGCGCGCAATCGCGCGATGTTCGCCCGGTGGCGCACGAAGGCGAAGACGCTCAACACGAGGGTAAACCCGACCCACACGGGTTCGCGATGCCAGAACCAGGTCGCCACGGGCAGAACGGCGGCCGCGATCAAGGAGCTCAACGACACGATCCGGGAAACGGCAAGGCTCGCCAGGAACACGCCCAGCACGGTGAGGAACGAGGCGGGGACCAGACCGGCCAGCACCCCGGCCGAGGTCGCGATGCCCTTGCCGCCCTTGAACCGGAGCCAGCAGGTGTAGTTGTGCCCCACCACCGCCGCGATGCCGCCCACGACGGGCAACCAGGCGGAAGCGGACGCCGGGAGCTGCCCGGCTCCGCCCGCCGCGGCGGCCCAAACGGGAATCCAAGTCACGCCCAGCGCGCCCTTGCAGGCATCCACGAGAAGCACGGCGATGCCGGCCGGTTTGCCGAGCACCCGCAGGGCGTTCGTGGCCCCGATGTTGCCGCTGCCCTGGGTCCGAAGGTCGACGCCCCGGGCCTTTCCCACGAGGTACCCGGTGGGAACCGACCCGAGAAAATACGCCGCGCCGAAGGTCAGCAGGAGGACGAGCAACACAACCCGACCTCAATGCGGTGTGGACCGATAGTGCTCGGCGATGACGTCGAGGCCGAAGTCGCCCTGGAACTCGCGCCAAGCGGCATGGACGTGGTTCGCGTTGTTCTGCGTGTTGTCGTACTCGAGCAGGAACGTCGGGCCCTGGATTCGATAGTAGTGCCCCTGCCCCGGCTGGTCGGAGCCCGCCCAGCCGAACGTCACGAGGTCGAACCCGGCGTCGTCGATCTGTTTCAGATCCGCGTCAGCCACCTCGGCGCGCGCGCGCCGGACATACTCCTCGATCACCTGCCGAAGGAGCTTCTTCTGGGTGCCGTTGAGCTTCGCGGCCGCGATGCCGGGCGGATCCAGACGTGCCGCGCGGGGCGCCCCCAGCGTCACCACCTCCGGCAACGCCTTCTCGGCGAAGATGGCCTGTTTCCTCTGTTCCGCGTCGAGAGACTGGATCAACGCGCGACCGAGATCCTCCTCCGCCCCCATCACCCGCAGCCCCTTGCGCGGCCCCTGCCGCACCTCGCCGGGATTGGTGCCGAACATCGACGGCGTGGAGGAGATCCGGGAGCCGTCGGCGACGGTGAAGTTCACGGAGCAATGGTGCCCTTCCACCCGCCAGCCCCAGGTCCCGGCGTCGGAGGGTTCACCGAAGAGGGACCAGTAATAATTCTCGGGATCCCGGCGGGGCCCCTTGCCCTGTTCGATCTCGAGCAGGATCTGCTCCATGCTCATGATCGTCGTCGCCTTCACGAACCCGCGCTGGCTCAGACCGCTCGCCAACAACGCCGTGGCCAGGTGCCGCTGGGCCGCCGAGAGATCCTTCCAGCACAGGCCCTTCCGGTCCCGGGGAATGATGTTCCAGTTCATCCGCTCCGGGTCCTTCACCTCGAACTTCAGCCGGGCCTTCTGCGCGTCGTCCAACGAAGCGATCAGCGCCCGGGCCGCGCCCGACATCTCTTCGGCGGGAGTGGCCGCCCAGGCGGCGGTGCCCGAACTCGCGGCGATCAAGGCTCCGGCCAGCAGGGTCGAATAGCGACGGGTCATGGGCCGAGAACTTCGCGGCCCCGACCATCGCGACGCAAATGCAAAATCGACTCGCCCTGCCGAGACCTGCAGGTCGATGGACAAAGGCGATGGGGCCCCGAAGGGGCGGACCGGAAGCCACAAGGCACAGCCAGGTGGGGCTTGCGACTGCCGAGTCGCAAGCCTCGCCTGGGATGCGGACCCAATTCGTGAATCCGGCGACTCGGCACTCGCCGGCCCCAACCGGAACGGCGGTCGCATCGGGAGAGCCCGAGGGGGCGGACCGGAAGCAGCAAGGCGCAGCCATGTGGGGCTTGCGACTGCCGAGTCGCAAGCAGGCGGATATCTCGGTGACGAACCCACGACCGCCCGGCTACCCTCTCCCGATGACGTTGCTGTTCATTGGAGATGTCGTGGGATCGCCGGGGCGCAAAGCCCTGCGCCTGCTGCTCCCCGGTCTCCGCCAGCGTTGCGGGGTCGACATGGTCATTGCCAACGGCGAGAACGCCGCCGGGGGCTCCGGGATCACCCAGGATACGGCCGCGGAAATCTTCGCGTCCGGGGTCGACATCATCACGACCGGCGATCATCTCTGGGACCAGAAGGAGGTCACCGAACTGCTGCTCCGGGAACAACGGTTCCTCCGTCCAATCAATTACCCGCCCAACACCCTCGGGCAGGGCAGCACCATTTGGCAGCAGGACGGCCTGCCGTCCGTGGGCGTCATCAACGCCCAGGGCCGCAGCTTCATGCCCCCCCTGGAGAATCCCTTCGTCATGGTGCCCGCCGAGGTCGAGCGCATCCGCCGCATCACTCCGATCATCTTCCTCGACATGCACGCCGAGGCGACCTCCGAGAAGATCGCGATGGCGCGCATGCTCGATGGCAAGGTCAGCGCCGTCGTCGGCACCCATACGCACGTCCAGACCGCCGACGAGCAGGTCTTCCCGGGGGGCACCGCGTTCCTTTGCGACGCGGGCTTCACCGGTCCCCACGAAAGCATCCTCGGGCGCGAGATCGAGCCCATCGTCCGCCGCTTCCGAACCTGCACCCCCCAGCGCTTCGCCGTCGCCAAGGAACGCATCCAACTCCAGGGCGCCCTGATCCGCATCGACCCGGAAACGGGACGCGCCCGCGGCATCCAGCGCGTCACCGAGATTCTGCCGGCCGACCAGCATTCCGAGTAGCCGACCGCCCGGTCCCGCGCGCGATTCGTTCCTCGTTCCCGATGCCCCGCAAAGTCACCAGCCAATGGGAGTTCGGCGACCTCTTCGCGGGCCGCCCCAAGCCGTCCGCGCCTCCCCGGTCGCCCGCCGCCGACACCTCCACGCCCGCCGGCCCGCCCGCCCGCGACGCCTCGGGCAAGGCTTCCCTCGAGGCCGCCCCTGCCCCGCCCGCGCCCCCGTCCGCGACCCCGGCCCGCTTGCGCCGCGTCTATTCCGTCGGCGAACTCACCGGGCGCATCAAGGAACTGCTCGAGGACCAGCTCGGCTCGGTCTGGGTGTCCGGGGAAATCACCAATTTCCGCGCCCAAAGCTCGGGGCACCTCTATTTCTCCCTCAAGGATGCCGGGGCCCAACTGAGCTGCGTCCTCTTTCGCGGCACCTCCGTCCCCGACCGCGGCTCGCTGCGGGACGGCCAGAAGGTGGTTCTTCAGGGCGATCTCAGCGTGTACGAGCCGCGCGGGCAGTATCAGCTCATCGTGCGGGCCGCCGAATTGCAGGGGCTCGGCGCGCTCCGGGCCGCGTTCGAGAAGCTCAAGCAGAAGCTGGCCGCCGAGGGCCTGTTCGATGCCGCCCGAAAACGTCCGTTGCCCCGCTTCCCCCAACGCGTCGGTCTCGTCACCTCCGCCTCCGGCGCCGCCCTGCGCGACATCCTTCATGTCGTCCAACGCCGATACTCCGGGCTCCGGCTGTGGCTCGCGCCCTGCCGCGTCCAGGGCCAGGGCGCTGATCTCGAGATCGCCGCCGCCATCCGCCTCCTGAACCGCTGGTCCGCCTCCGACTCCGAACGCCGGCTGGACCTCCTCGTCGTCACCCGCGGCGGCGGAAGCCTCGAGGACCTCTGGTCCTTCAACGAGGAAACCGTCGCCCGCGCCATCTTTGAATCGGCCGTCCCCGTCGTCTCCGCGGTCGGGCACGAAATCGATTTCACCATCGCGGATTTCGTGGCCGACCTCCGCGCCGCGACTCCCAGCGCCGCGGCCGAACTGATCACCGCCGATCACGTCGCCAGCCGGGAGGCCCTGGCCGGCGCCCAGGCGCGGCTGCACCGCCTCGTGACGAGTGCCCTGTTCTCCGCCCAGGACCGTCTCGACGCCCTCGCCGGACGCCTCCGCCGCGGTCATCCACGCCGGCAAATGGAACAGCGCGCGCAACG
>CAZSOV010000226.1:0-13231 GCA_964608505.1 uncultured Verrucomicrobiota bacterium | reverse complement strand
GGGAAACCGGCGACTCGGCGGTCGCCGGCCCCACAACGCGGTTCCGCACCGGACATTGTCGATCGCCCGGATCCTCGCCCCAGGGACGCCTAATTTCGGTTGGTAGGCGCCCTCCCGATCCGCGAGCCTTCCGCAGCGTCGGAAAGAAGATGAACGTCAGAACCCCGTCCCAACGGAAGGCGCCGTCCGAGAGCGGCCCCGCGATGCGATCGTGCGTGCTTTTCGCGGCAGCCGCGCTGTTCCTGATGCCGCGGGAGTCCTGGAGCGCCACCTCGGGCGGGACCGCGCCGTCCGTCGCTCCGTTCCCGGATTGGAGCCGTTCCGGTTCGCTTTTCATCCTGACCACGCCGGACGGGGCGAACCTGCCGGCAGCGGCCCTGGAGCGGGACTTCCCCGTGTTGGTGCGGTTGCACCCGGACTATTTCGATTTCGGCCAGGCGAAGCCGAACGGAGAAGACGTCCGGTTCTCGACGGGCACCGGCGTGCCCCTGGCGTTCCAGGTGGAGGAATGGGATGCCGCGCGCGGCACGGCCAGCATCTGGGTGCGCGTGCCGGAGATCCGGGGCAACGCACGGCAGGAGCTCCGCATGCACTGGGGCAAGGCCGACGCCGCCAGCGGATCCGACGGGGCGTCCGTGTTCGGCGCGTCCAACGGGTACCTGAGCGTCTGGCACATGACCGATCCGGTGCGGGACGAGGTCGGTTCGCTGGCCTCCAAGGACGCGGGCACGGTTCCGACGCCGGGGATCGTCGGGCCCGCCCGCCGTCTGGCCGGCGGGCAGGGAGTGTTCGGCGGGGACGCGATCACGAACTTCCCGATGGGTGCGGCGCCGCACACGTCGGAGGCATGGTTCCGGTCCAAGAAACCGAACACCACGATCGTGGGCTGGGGCAACGAGCACGGGCAGGGCAAGGTGGTGATGCAGCTCCGGAGTCCGCCGCACGTGAACATGGACTGCTACTTCTCCGGGGCGAGCGTCGCCAGTCGCGGCGCCCTTCCCCTCGGCGAGTGGATCCAGGTGGTGCACACCTGGCTTCCGGGGGACTCGCGGATCTATGTGAACGGCGTGCTCGACGGCGTCTCGACGAGGTCGTCGTCGCCGTTGGCGATCAAAAGCCCGGCGCGGCTCTGGCTGGGCGGGTGGTATCATCATTATGACTTCGTGGGGGACCTCGACGAGGTGCGCGTCTCGCGGGTGGCCCGATCGGCGGACTGGGTGCGGTTGCAGCACGAGAACCAGAAGCCGCTGCAAACGCTGATCGGCCCCCTGGTGCAACCGGGCGACGCCTTCGGGGTGTCGCCCTCCGTGGCCGAGGTGCTCGAGGGAGGCAGGGCGGAGTTCACCGCCGCGGCGGGCGGGGCCTGGAAGGTCCAGTGGATCGAACAACGCGACGGGCGCGAGACGGTGGTCGCGACGGACCGTTTTCGTTACGCGTTCGAGGCTGGTCGCGTGACGCGGGACACGGCGGTCACCCTTCGGTTTCGGGCGGTCCATTCCGACGGAGTCAGGACGCAGGACATCCCCATCGCGATCCGCGAGGCCATCCCGGAGCCCGTTTTCACCCTGAACGCACCGGCGTCCTGGGATGGCCGTGAAACCATCGAGGTCGTGCCCTTGATCGCGAACGAGCGCGAGATGCAGGCCCGGGGGGCGGGGGCGTTGACATGGTCGTGGTCGGTTTCCGGCCTGGCCGTGATCCGGGAGGTCGCGGGCGGACGACTCCGGCTGAAGCGGGCCCAGAACAGCGGCGACCTGACCGTGACGGCGACCGTGCACAACGGCGGCAAGCCGAGCACCCGCGCCGTCACCCTCCGCGTGCAGGAGCCCGAGCGCGATGCGTGGGTGGAACGGATGCCGACTGCGGACGAGAAGCCTCAGGACAACCAGTTCTACGCCCGCGACGACCGGAACCAGGGCACGCTGTTCTGCAACGGTACGCTGCAGGAGGCCGCCGACACGGTCTTTCTCAGGCTGTATGCCGACGACGCACTGGTGGCCACCCGGAGGGCCGAACCGGCAAAGGACCAGTCCTATGCGCTTTCGGTCGTGCTGAAGCCGGGTTTGATCCGGTACCGGGTGGAATTCGGCACGACGCGCGACGGACGGGAGACGGTGCGGCACGCGGCGACCAACCTGGTCTGCGGCGACGCGTACCTGATCGACGGCCAGTCCAACGCCCTGGCGACGGACACCGGCGAGGAGTCCCCGGCGGTGGCCCAGGACTGGATCCGCAGCTACGGCAGCCCTCCGGACGACGTGCGGGCCGCGGCGGGCAACCTGTGGTGCAGCCCGGTCTGGAAGGCGCGGAAAGGGGAGAAGGCCGAGCTCGGCTGGTGGGGCATGCAACTCGCCCAACGACTGCTCGAGAGCCAGCAGGTCCCGATCTTCCTGCTCAACGCCGCGGTCGGAGGAACGCGCATCGACCAGCACCAGCGCAACGAGACCGATCCCGCGGATCGATCCAGCCTTTACGGGCGGATGCTCTGGCGCGTGCGGGAGGCGCGGCTGACCCATGGGATTCGGGCGATCCTCTGGCATCAGGGCGAGAACGACCAGGGGGCGGACGGCCCGACGGGCGGCTACGGATGGGAGACGTACCAGCCGTTGTTCGTGGAGATGGCCTCCGGCTGGAAGCGGGACTTCCCGAACGTGCAGCATTACTACGTCTTTCAGATCTGGCCAGACTCCTGCAGCATGGGTGGCCGGAACGGCTCGGGAGACATGCTCCGCGAGCAGCAGCGCACCCTGCCCCGCCTTTTCTCCCGGCTGAGCCTCATGTCCACCCTCGGCATCCGGCCCCCGGGCGGCTGCCATTTTCCGCTCGCCGGCTGGGGTGAATTCGCGCGCCTGATCCAGCCGCTGATCGAGCGGGACCATTACGGCCGGATTCCCGCCGCCTCTGTCACCCCCCCGAATCTGCGGCACGCCTGGTACGTCGACGACGCGCGTGACCGCATTGCCCTGGAGTTCGATCAGCCGGTGCTCTGGGACGAAACGCTGGCGGGGCAGTTCTATCCGGACGGCGAGACGGACCGGGTCGCCTCGGGCCGCATCGAGGGAAACGTGCTCACGCTTCGACTGAAGGGTCCGTCCGCCGCGACCAGGATCACCTATCTCAAGGAGAGCCGGTGGAGCCAGGACAGGCTGCTCCTCGGCGCGAACGGCCTCCCCGCGCTGACCTTCTGCAACGTGCCACTCCAGCCGGGGCGTCCGAAAGCCCCGTGAAGGACGGCCCCGGACCCTTTGCCACCATCACCATGAGACCTCGATCCGTTTCCACCGACCCCACGTCCTGCACCCGGCCCCGAATCCGCGTTTCCGCGGGGCGCGGGTTTCTGCTCGGCCTTGCGACGGCCCTCGCGGTCGGGGGTTTCGCGGGCGTGTTCGCCGCTGCACCGGTGGCGCCCCCCGATCTCACCCGGACCAACGCGGTGGATCGCACGCGGACCTACAACCTGGGCGCCACGGGGCTGCGCGGGTGGATCCACACGAAACCGGCGTCGTTCCTCGACAGCGTGCAGGGGAGGACGACGGCCTCCAGCCGGCAGATTCTGGTGACCCACGTGGGTGCGAAGTCGCCGGCCGACGGGGTGATGGAGGTGGGCGACGTGATCCTCGGAACGGACGGAAAACCGTTTGCCGACGATGCGCGCAAGAGTTTCGCGCGGGCGATCCAGGCGGCGGAGCGGGAAACCCAGGGGGGCACGCTGCGACTGACCCGGTGGCGGTCGGGCAGGACCGAGGAGGTGCCACTGAAGCTGAGGGTGATGGGGAGCTACGGGGACACCGCGCCCTACGACTGCCCCAAGTCCGCGCGCATCCTGGAGGAGGCGTGCCGGGTGCTGGAGAAGGAGCCATTGACTGAGGATTGGGCCGGTGCGGTGAAGGGTCTGGCGCTGCTGGCGACGGGGAAGTCCGAATACCTGCCGCGGGTGCGGGACTTCGCGCGCCGGCTTGGGCCGAGCACGCTGAAGCTGGAATTGAAGGAAGGGATGGTGGTCTGGGATTGGGGCTACCGGAACGTGTTCCTCTGCGAATACTACCTGCTCACCGGCGACAAGGAGGTGTGGCACGCCATCCAAGAGTACACGGTTTCCCTGGCGAAAGGACAGAGCCTGTACGGCACGTTCGGCCACGGCATTTCCCTGCGCACCCCGGACGGGCAGCTCCACGGTTCGATTCCCCCCTACGGCCCGGTGAACGCGGCGGGATTGGTGGGGAACATCGCCATCGTGCTGGGCAGGAAGTGCGGCGTGCAGCATCCGGAGATCGATCCGGCCATTGACCGCGCCTCGAAGTTCTTCGGCTACTACGCGGACAAGGGGGCGATACCCTACGGCGAGCATCTGCCCTGGCCCTATCACGAGAACAACGGCAAGAACTCGATGACCGCCATGCTGTTCGCGTTGCAGGGCGATCGGACCGCCCCCACCCGGTTCTTCGCGAGGATGGCCGTGGCAGGCCATGCCAACCGTGAATACGGCCATACAGGCCAGGGGTTCAGCTACCTCTGGGGGGCCCTGGGCGCCCATGCCGGAGGACCTGACGCGGCGGCGGCCTTCTTCCGGGAGGCGTCCTGGCATTTCGATCTCGTGCGGCGTTGCGATGGCTCCTTCACCTATGATGGCGATGAACAGTACGGCGCGGGCCAAACCCACGATGACACCTACTACGGCCAGAGCAGCTACGACGGGCTCAGTCCGACGGCGACTTATGTTCTGACCTACTCCCTGCCACTGAAGACCCTTCACCTCACGGGGAAGGGGGCGGTGCCGGCAAACGGGTTGAGCCGGAAGGAGGCGGCGGAGGCCGTCGCGTCCGGACGCTTCGACGTGGACCGCCAAGGGAAGACCGCCGAGGAGTTGGTGGACGCCTTTCGCGACTGGTCGCCGATCGTCCGCGGGTGGGCCGCGGAGGAACTGGCCCGGCGTCCGGAGGCGAAGGCGATGGTGGCCCGGCTGATGGCGATGGCGGAGGGGAACGACGCGCATGCCCGCCAGGGGGCCTGCGAGACGCTCGGTCACCTCAGGAACACCAACGCGCTGCCGGTGCTGGTTCGACTGCTGCAGCACGAGGACCGCTGGCTCCGGGTCAAGGCCGCGGAGGCGCTGAAGCAGATGGGGGACGCGGCGCGACCGGTGCTTCCCGGCATGCTGCAGGCGGTCGTGCGGACCGCCGAGCCTCTCCAGCCCGTGGTCTGGGACGATCCCATCCAACTCACGCACGGCCAGCTGGCGGAAGCGCTGTTCGGCGGTTTGATGAGGAACTCCGTCCAGGGGGTGGACAAGGGCCTGCTCTATCCGGCCATCCAGGCGGTGTCCCGCAACGCGGACGGCATGGCCCGGATGCACCTGCGGGGAACGTTCGAGAAGCACCTCGGCGTCGAGGATGTCCAGGCGTTGGGACCGGACATCCTGGCGGCGGTCCTGACGCCGAGCCCGGCGGACACGATGTTCAGTAACGAGATCCGCATGGGCGGGCTGAAGGCACTGACCCGATACCACTTCAAGGAGGGCATTTCGGCGGGGGTGGCGCTCGCGAAAACCCAGGGAGGCCACGGCAGCGAAAACCGAACCGGGGAGATCATGAAGGAGCTCGTGCGTTATGGTGCCGCCGCCCGGGAGGCGCTGCCGGGGCTCCGGGAGCTCATCGCGGACTTCCACGAGCAATGCCGGAACGGAAAGTTCCCGTCCGGGGAGCTCAACGACCGGAGGGTGAGCGCCGTGGAGCAGGCCATCCGGACCATCGAGGCGGCCACCGGGCACCCGGAACTGCGGACCCTCGCGCGCTGACGGGGACGACATGGGGAGCGTGGCCGGCCCGTGGCAACGGGCGGTCAGGCTCGCGACCGGCGACATGGAACTGACGAAGTCAGGGGGGTTGAAGGGCGGACCCACCGGGCCGGGGCCGTCCTCCACCCCACGCGGTTCCTCGCCGCTCCGGCTGCTCGCCCGGGTCTGCCCGCTGCTGTTGGCGCTGCAGGCCCTGGCCGGCGAGGCACGCTCCCCCGCACCGGAGGGTCACGCCAGGAACAAGGAGCGGGCCGTGGCGGCCCATGAGGCCGACCTCGAGCGGCATGCCGGCAACCCCGCAATGCTGGTCCTGCCCGGTCTGGTTGCCGACCGGGAGGCGAGACGCGTCGAAGTCCGGGTGGAACAAACGTGGCTGGGCGCGGATTCCCCGTGCGAGTTCACGGTCATCGCCGAGACCAGCGACCACGGCTACGAGGCGCTCCTGATCTCGTTCGCCAGGCCGAGCGACGTGCACCGGGCCCTCCAATTCATCGGCCTCGAACCGGGGGAACCCTGGAATCCGGGTGTGAACCGATTTTGGGCGAAGGGCGAGCGGGTCACCCTGAGCCTCCTGGCGTCGGACGGGCAACGCTGCCGGCTCGAGCAACTGCTGGCGGACCGCCGAACCGGGCGCACGCTCCGGGAGGAGGGCTTCGTGTTCACCGGTTCCGTCACCGTGCCCGCGGTCGGCGATGCCCGGATCCGCGTGTACGCGTCCGACGAATACCAGCCCAAGTCCATCGTGTCCCTCTTCAACTCGGCCTACTCCGTCCTCCAGGTTCCCTATGTGTCGCCGAAGGAGGAGGTGTACCGGAACACGATCGTCCATCCGGGGGCCATGCGGCGGCAGGGCGAATTGCTTTCGCTGATCATCGAGCCGGCCCATACGGACGGATCCCGGCGCGTCAAGGACCTGGCGCTCCGGATTCGGTCCGGCAGCACCCCGCCGGAAAACGCGTTGGGCAGCGCGGCTCGACTGAATTCCCTGGGGTTCGAGCTGAAGGACGGCGGGGTGATTCTCAATGCGCGACCGTCCCTGCTGGCGGTTCTGGCGGAGATGGGCCGGTTGGACCGGGAGCGCCACGACTGCTTTCTCACGGTCACCATCTCGGACGACCTCGAGCTGGGGGACGCGCAGGCACTGGCACGCATTCTGTCGACCATCGACTCGGAGCGAGGGGTGCGGATCGAGCCGCCGCCGGCGGGGGAACTCTACTATCGGGCGTTTGCCCCGGATCCGGGCCTGTTGGACAGGAAGGCACGTCTCCATCACCCGTGGGAATGGTCCTTGTCGGAGAAGGACGGCCAACTGGAGGGCAGGCTGGCGCGCATCGATTCGGTGTGGAAACCGGGAAGCACCGCCCCGGAGTTCGAGTCCACCGAAACGCGGGTCTCGAGTCCGGAGGAGCTTCGCCGGGCGCTGGACGAGGAAGCCAGGCGCACCCGGGCCGCCGGAATCCGAGCCCGGCCCCCGGTCTTCCTGGTGTTTGCTCCGCCCACGCTTCGTTACGGAACGCTGCGGAGGCTCCTGGCGCCGGTCCTGCCAAACCACCCCGCGATCCACGTCTACCTCGAGTCCGTCTCCGGAGAAGCCCCGCCCGAGTCGAGTCCCTGACCGTGGCAGCGGTCAACCCGACGATGAAAAGGGGTCCTCCTCGAATCGGGGAATCCCGGCCCCTTTCCCGCCCCTTCCCATCCGGCCCTTCCCTCGGGCATCCTCGGCCCAGTGCACCTCTCCGACATGACCTGGCCGGCCGTGGCCGCGCTTTCCAAGGACACTCCCGTCGTCATTCCGGTCGCCGCCCTGGAACAGCATGGCCACCATCTCCCCGTCTTCACCGACAGCCTGCTGCTGGGCCAGATCGTCCGGCGCGTGTCGTTGCGCCTGGTCGATTCGGTGCTCTTCGCGCCCCTGATGTGGCTGGGGAATTCGGATCACCACCTCGACTTCGCCGGGACGATGTCGGCGCCGCCTCGGGTGTATCTCGACCTGCTCAACGGCATGGCGGAGAACTTCCTGCAACACGGCTTCAAGCGCATCGTCTTCCTGAACGGCCACGGCGGGAACGACGTCCCCGGGCGCCAGGCCGTCTTCGAACTTCGCCAGCGGCACCGGGAGCGGGCGGATCTGCTGTTTCTCTTCGCCACCTACTGGAGCCTCGGTGACGCCCCGCCGTCGGGTTTCGCCCAGACCGAGATGGGGCACGCCTGCGAATGGGAAACCTCGATGATTCTGCGGCTCGCACCGCAGCTCGTCGGACCGCATGCCGACCTCCCGACCGTCGACCCGGGACGCCCGTTCACCCCCGCCGCCCGCGGCTGGATCACGAAGGACCGCACCGTGCCCGGGCACATCGGCACGCCGGGCGCCGCCACGTCGGACAAGGGCGAGGTACTCTTCCAACGGTTCTCGTCCGACGTCGAGGCCTTCCTCCGGCGCGTCATCGAGTGGAACGGAACGTCCTGGAATGGCTGACGGAGGGTGTCCCCGCGCGGCCCGGCCCCCACCCGCCATGTCCTCCCCCACCTCCGACGTCCGCCGCCGCTGGCTGGTATGCGGCCTGTTGCTGCTCGCGTCCGCGATCAACTACATGGACCGGCAGACCCTCGCGAACGCCGCCGTCCGCGTCACCCGCGAGTTCTCGCTGTCCCAGCAGCAGTACGGCGAGCTCGAGGCCTGGTTCGGCTACGCGTTTGCCGCGGGTTCCCTCTTCTTCGGCGTGCTCGCGGACCGGCTCCGCCTGCGGTGGCTCTACGCGGGCGTCGTGCTGCTCTGGTCCGCGGTCGGACTCTCCACCGGCTTCGCGCGCACCCACCCGGATCTGCTGATCTGCCGGACGCTGCTGGGCTTCTGCGAGGGGGGCCATTGGCCTTGCGCCATCAAGGCCACGCGCGCGCTGCTGGACGAACGGGATCGCTCGCTCGGCAACGGGGTTCTGCAGAGCGGCACCTCCATCGGCGCCATGATCACCCCGCTCATCATGCGCGCCCTCATGACGCCCGAGCAGGGCAGCTGGCGCTTTGCCTTCATGGTGGTCGGAGGCATCGGCCTGGTCTGGATCGCGCTGTGGCTGCTCGTGGTGCGCGAAGGCGACTTCGTTCCCCGCCCCGAGTCCGCGGCGGAGAAGGCGGGGCCGCGACCGAGCCTCCTCGAGCTCGTGTGCAGCCGGCGCATGCTCGTCATCTTCGTCGTCATTGCCTGCATCAACACGACGTGGCAGATCCTGCGCGCCTGGCTCCCGAAGATCCTCCAGGAAGGCCGGGGCTGGACCGAGAACGAGGCCCTCTACTTCAACTCCGGCTGGTTCGCCGCCACGGATGTCGGCTGCCTCGGGGCCGGCTTCCTCGCCGTCTGGCTCGCCCGCCACGGACGCACCGTGCACGGCGCGCGACTCGCGGTCTTCGGCCTGTGCGCCGGACTCTGCGCGAGCTGCGTCCTGATTCCCTGGCTCCGGTCCGGCTGGGCGCTCGGCCTCGTCTTTCTAGTCGTCGGGGCCGCCGCCCTCGGCACGTTCCCGCTCTACCACGCGTTCACCCAGGACCTCTCCGGGCCTCACCAGGGGCGCATCACCGGCATCGCGAGCGTCGCGGCCTGGGTCCTGCCGGCGGTGGTCCAACCCATCTTCGGCGGCCTCGCGGACCGCACCGGTTCGTTCGATCTCGGACTCGCCCTCGCCGGATTCCTGCCGCTGGTCGCCTGGTTCGCCCTGTGGCTGGGCTGGAAGGGCGCCCGGCCGACATCTCCGACGCCGGCTTCCGGCGCGCCTGCCTGACGATGATCGCCCCGCCTCCCCAACCCATCCACCACCCCATGATCCCCCACCGCTCCACTCCCCGCACGCGGCGTTCCTTCCTTCGCACCACGCTTTCCGGCACCGCCGCCGTTCTTGCCTCCGCCTCGGCCCCGGCCCTGGCGGTGCCGCGCCGGGGCGTTGCGCCCCGCAAGAAGATCGCGCTCGTGGGCACGGTCATGACCACCCACTCCCACGCCCAGCATTTCATCGACCGCCATCTCATGGGCTACGGCTGGGGCAGCGGCTGGCATCGACCCGAGGTCGACCTCGTCGCGCTGTACCTGGACCAGTTCCCGGAGAAGGACCTGGGACGGGCCCGCGCTCAACAGTTCAACCTCCCGCTCTACGGTTCCATCGCGGAGACCCTCTGCCGCGGCGGGTCGAAGCTCGCCGTCGACGGCGTGGTGATCATCGGCGAGCACGGCGCGTATCCCCGCAACGAGAAGGGCCAGACGCTCTACCCGCGGCACGCCTTCTTCAAACAAGTCGTCAAGGTCTTCGAGGACAGCGGACGCTCCGTGCCCGTCTTCAACGACAAGCACCTCTCCACCGACTGGGCCCAGTGCACGGAAATGGTCGCGGACGCCAAGCGCCTCGGCTTTCCGTTCCTGGCTGGTTCGTCGCTCCCGGTCACGTGGCGCCTGCCCTCCATTGACCTTCCCTACGGCGTTCCCCTGAAGGAAAGCCTCTGCGCCTGCTACGGCGGGGTCGACTCGTACGACTTCCACGGCCTCGAAACGGCCCAGTGCATGTCCGAACGCCGCCGCGGCGGCGAGACGGGCATCGTCTCCGTGCTGGCCCAACGGGGCCCCAAGGCCTGGCAGACGATGGACCAGCGCCCCGACACCCAGCGGCTGCTCGTCTCGGCCCTCGCGCGCAGCCACAACCTCCCGGTCGTCAACGGATTCCCCACCGGCCCCATCACCTACGAGTGGGCCCGCCAGGCCTTCGACAATCCCATCGCGTACTTCATCGATCACCGCGACGGGCTCCGCACGACGATGTTCCTGTTGCCGCTCCGGGACTTTAATTACGCCGGACTCCGCGCAGACAACGACGAGATCGTCGCCTGCCAGATGTACCTCCCCATGCCCGGCCACGGCTCCACCACCGCCGACTTCTTCAACCCGCTCGTCCGCCACATCGAGCGCATGGTCATCGATCACAAGGCGCCCTACCCCGTCGAGCGGACCCTGCTCACCTCCGGCATGACCCTCGCCGCCGTCGACTCCCTTCACCGCGGCGAGGTCCGCGTCAATACCCCCGAAATGGCCGTGAAATACACCGCCCCCCGCCGCTCCCAGTTCTGGCAGGGCGGCGACCGGTAGGCGCGCCGCGCCGGTGCGCGGTCATCCCCACGCCCCCCGCCGGCGCCCTCCGCCTCCGGATTGGGACTGCCGACCGTCCGGATCACGGGGCGATCCAGGCAGGCGAAACCCGAGGGGAAACCGGCGACTCGGCAGTCGCCGGCCCCACCGACGCGGTTCCGCACCGGACTTGGTCCATCGCGCCGGTCGCAACCCAACGGCCTGAATTCGCGGCTTGTCATACATTTCAGCGCAATGTATTAAACCCGCCGTGAAGCTCGACAAGCAGCTCGTGGCGGCCTCCTCCGTGCCGCTGGTGCTGAGCGTCCTCGCCCATGGCGAGAACTACGGCTACGCCATCATTCAGGAAGTCCAGCGCCGGTCCGGCGGCGAGATTGAGTGGACCGACGGCATGCTGTACCCCGTCCTTCATTGGCTCGAGGAGCGGGACTGGATCGCCGGCGACTGGCGGGTCGCCGAGTCCGGCAGGCGCCGAAAATACTATCGGCTGACCGACGGCGGACGACGCGCGCTCGATGCCCACCTGAACCAATGGAACCTCGTGCAACGCACCCTCGATGCGCTCCGGAGACCCTGCCATGCCTGAACCTTGGACCGATCCCTCCGTCGAAGCCCGCCTCGCCTCCTGGCGAGCCTCGATGCGCCCCCACGTCGAGGACGGCCCCGAGCGCCTCGACGAACTCGAGGAACATCTACGGGCCGCCATCGCCGAACGACTCGATCTTGGCGCCGCGCCTTCCGACGCCGCGGACGAAGCGATCCGCCAACTCGGCGATCCGGCGGCCATCGTCGCCGAGTTCCGGAAACTGCCGCCCTCCCGCTGGCTGCCCGCGCGCCTCGCCTGGCTGGTCTGGTTGGCCATGGTCGGCGTACTCCTGATCGTCGCCGGGCTTCGACTGCGGGAAGACCCGCATCTGGCCAACGCCGCGCTCACGGGGCACATCGTCGCCCTTACGGCGGGCTACGCGGCCGTGGCGGTCGTCGGCATTCTCGGCGGCATCCTGGCCGTCGCACGGCTGAGCCGCGGATTCCAGCCCCGGCACGCCCGTGCCTATCGACGGGAACACCGTCGCCTGCTGGGAGTCGCGCTGGTTCTGGTCGCGGCAGGATACGTCCTCGGCCTGGCGTGGGCGCAGAATGCGTGGAACCGCGGATTCGTGGCGGTCGCCATCGACCCCAAGGCGATGAGCACGATTTGCGTGCTGGCATGGCTGCTTATTGATCGCTACGTGGAACCCCGCTTCCAGGGACGCGCGGAGTTCAGCGCCCTGTTCGCGCTGGTCGGGAGCCTCAACCTCTCCATCGCCTGGCTGGGCGTCCCGCTCATTGTCCAGGTTCAACAATCGGGTTACGGCCTCGGCCCGGCCCTCGGCGTGCTGCTCGCCATCCTCGTCGTCCTCCACCTCGCCCTGGGCGCCCTCTGCTTCGTCCCCGCCCGGGCCGACCGCCCGCAGGCGCGGAGCTAGCCGGCTGCCGTCGGCGAAGGCCCCGAACGCGCCGTCGGGGGTGCTTCCGCGGCAGCCGCTTCGTTTGGTGCCCAGGGCAGGAGCGCCTTCCATCTCGGATGCCGTTCGAGATCCGCGACTCGTTTGTCGTCGAGATACGCCTCCGCCGACAACCGGCCCTCGCCTGCTCGAGCATCCAACGCAACGACCACCGCATCCGGCGGGGCGCCGGAGACGAAAATCCCCTCTTGCCTGCCCCTTTCGTCACGGTAGGCTTTTCCCCCTGCCCGGGCTCCGCGTGTGCGGAAGTCCAAATGGGGCTGAGAAACGAACAGTAAACCAAGAACCTAACCGTCAACCTCCGTTGTCACCGCAACGCGCGGTTCGTTTAGGCAATGGAGTCTTCCGCGGGCCCATCTTCAACCGGCGCCCGCCCAAGTCTCCGCATCGTTAGAAAGTCCGAGTCCGCATGCTAACCATGGAAGAGGCCCTGAGGCACAGCGACCTTCGCTTTGCCCCCGGCCAGATCGTCAAGGGGATCATCATCGAGGTCCGCCCCCGCGAAGTCCTCGTCGATATCGGGTACAAGTCCGAAGGCATCGTCTCCGCGTCCGAGTTCGACGACATCGCCACGGTCAAGGTCGGCGACGAAGTCCCGATCTACATCGAGAAACTCGAGGACAAGGACGGCATGGTCGTCGTGTCCAAGGAGAAGGCCGAATTCAAGCAGAACTGGGAGAAGATCCTCAGCGTCTCCACCGAGGGCGGCACCATCAGTGGCCGCGTCAAGGCGGTGGTCAAGGGCGGCCTCCTCGTCAACGTCGGCGTCGAAGCCTTCCTCCCGGCTTCCCAGGTCGACATCGTTCCCCC
>CAZSOV010000225.1:0-13292 GCA_964608505.1 uncultured Verrucomicrobiota bacterium | reverse complement strand
GGGTTGGTGCCGAAGGTCATCATCCCCATGTTCACCTCGCCGCTGATCGGGCTCGTGCTGGGTTTCGGGTTGATGGGGTTGCTCTTCGTGGCGTTGCGAAAATGGCGTCCGCGGTCCGTGAACAACGTGTTTGGCCGGGCGCAGTTGCTGAGCAGCGCGTGGATGGGCTTCAGCCACGGCCTGAACGACGCCCAGAAGACGATGGGCATCATCGCGCTGGCCCTCGTGGCCGCGACGACCGGGGGCGCCTTCGAGAACCTTCCCGGATGGCTTCATTTCCTGCACACGCCGGCGCCGGGAGCGGGGCAAACCCTGCACGTCGCCGCGTGGATCAAGGTGGTGTGCGCGCTGACCATGGCGGCGGGCACCTATGCCGGTGGCTGGCGGATCATCAAGACCCTGGGCCACAAAATGGTGAAACTGCACCCCGTCCACGGCTTCGCCGCGGAGACCGCGGCGGCGGCCATCATCGGCGCGGCAAGTCACTGGGGCATCCCGCTGTCGACGACCCACGTGATCTCCTCGGCGATCATGGGCGTGGGTGCGGCCAAGGACCTGGGGAAGGTGAAGTGGTTCGTGGTGGAGCGGATGCTCTGGGCGTGGATCTTCACGATTCCGGTGACGGCCGGCATGGGCTACGTGTTCGTGCGGATCATGCGGCTCTTCTGACCGGCGGGCCTTCCGCGACCGGCGGGCCGTTCGCGATTGACGCGACGTGCGTCGAGGGGCTGGACTTCGCCGCGTACCCGTCCACCTCCACCCGCCTGCATTCCATTCCATTCCATGCCTTCGGAAGCCGCTGAGACGCCCTCGCCCCGACCGGTCACGCGCTTTCGCTGGGTGGTGCTGGGGCTCGTGTTCTTCGCGACCACGGTGAATTACCTGGACCGGATGGTCATGGGGATTCTGGCGCCGGACCTGCAAAAGCTCTACGCCATCACGGACGTCCAGTACGGATACATCCAATCGGCCTTCGCGCTCTCGTACGCGTTCGGGCAGCTGGCGTCGGGAGGCATCCTGGATCGGATCGGCGTCCGGGTGGGGTTCGCCCTGGCGCTGGTGGGCTGGAGCGCGGCGTCGATGCTGCATGCACTGGCAAGGACCCCGCTGGCGTTCGGGATCATGCGCGGGCTGCTCGGCGTGACGGAGTCGCCGAATTTCCCGGCGGCCGCGAAGACGATCTCGGAGTGGTTTCCGCGGCGGGAACGGGCGTTCGCGTTCGGGTTCGTGAACGCGGGGACCAACATGGGAGCCATCCTGGCGCCGGCGGTGGTGCCTTGGCTGGCGACCACCTACGGGTGGCAGTGGGCGTTCATCGGGACCGGCGCCATCGGCCTGATCTGGCTGGCGTTCTGGCTGCCGTTGTACCGGTCGCCGGACCAACACCCGCGCGTGTCCCCCGGCGAGTTGGAGCACATCCGGAGCGATCCGCCGGAGCCGACCGTCCGGATTCCCTGGGTGACCTTGTTTACCTACCGGGAGGCGTGGGCGTTCGCGCTGGGCAAATTTCTGACCGACTCGATGTGGTGGTTCTACATGTCGTGGTTTCCGAAATTCCTGAACCAGTCGCACGGGCTCAACCTCCTGACCATCGGGGTGCCGCTGATCGTGATCTACCTCATGGCCGATGTGGGCAGCATCGCGGGCGGCTGGTTGTCGTCGTCCATGATCAAGCGCGGCGCCTCGGTGAATCGGGCGCGCAAAACCGCGTTCCTGATCTGTTCGGCGGGCCTCCTGCCGGTGATCGCGGCGCAGTGGGTGTCGGATCTGTGGGTGGCGGTGCTGATCCTGGGGCTGGCCACGGCGTCGCATCAGGGCTTCAGCTCGAACCTGTACACGTTGGTGAGCGACCTGTTTCCCCGGCAGGCGGTGGCGTCGGTGGCGGGGTTGGGCGGCACCGCAGGTTACATCGGTGCCTCGATCTTCCAGGTCATGGTCGGGCACCTCGTGGAAGGTTCCGGGAACTACACGGTCCCCTTCCTGTGCGCCGGCCTGGCGTATTTCGTGGCGACGGGCGTCATGCACCTGCTCGTGCCGCGAATCCGGCTCACCGAACTGCGCGGAACTCCGTCCGGCGCCGCGGCCTGAGCCGGCCCCGGGACGACGTCGCGGCGACGCCGGGAGCGGGCGGCGGCCCCGGCAACCCCGGGAGGGAAAGCGAAAGGGGCTCGGCCACCGGGTTCCCCGCCGCATCGAGGATCAGGACCTGCCCGGCGGAACGCCGCAGGTCGAGGGCGCCGGTCTCGGACGTGAACAGAACCCGGGGAACCGTTGCGCGCAGGCGTTCGCGGACGGCGGGTTTGGCGCGATCCGTCGCGGGGTAGGCCGTGTCGGCGACGATC
Source organism: uncultured Verrucomicrobiota bacterium (assembly GCA_964608505.1). Taxonomy (GTDB): domain Bacteria; phylum Verrucomicrobiota; class Verrucomicrobiia; order Limisphaerales; family CAIMTB01; genus CAIMTB01. The sequence continues at coordinate 10,950 of CAZSOV010000225.1, read as the reverse complement.
ACGAGCCGGGGCTGGAGTTGGGCGAGCAGATGGATGCCCAGCGGTTCCTCGCCGGATGGAATCCCGGTAATCACGATGTCGGCGCGCAGATCGGGGTGCCTTCGGGCCAGGATCTCCTGCCCGGTTCGGCCCAGATCGGCCAGGAGGAGGACACGCAGCGGGACGTCCGCGAGTGCGAGGACCAGGGCACCGTCGTCGGCCCGGCTGTAGCGGTCCTCGGAACCCGGATGGAGGATCCGCCAGTCCGGGGGCAGGGGGACCGCGCCGACGGGTGGCGTGGCGGAAGGAGGCGAGGTCGCGGCGAGCGAGGAGGCGAGTGCCTTCCACGCGGCGGAGCGGAACTTGACCGGGCTCGGGGTGACAGCCCGGGGACGGAAACGCGCGACGATGGAGGTGGCGCCGCCGACATGTCGGATGTCGCCGTGGGTGAGGAACAGGGCCGGCAGGCGGTTCACGCCTTGGGCCATGAGGAAGGGGCGGACGCCGAATTCCGCGCCGCGCGCGTCCCCGGTATCCACGAGCGCCCGTTGATTCCGATGCTGCACCCAGACGGCATGTCCGCCCCGGAGGGGCAGGACCACGAGTCGCAGCCGGGGAGAGCGGGTCGCGCCCTCGAGGAAGGCGGCCCCGGCGAGCGTGAGCAAGGCGGCGAGGAGGGCGCGGCGGGTTCGGCGGCAGGCGAGGGGCCACCAGCGGCGGACATCGACCGACCCGAAGAGCAGGAGGTACCAGAGCATCGTGGCACCGAGGGGAGGTGCGGCGACGTACCAGAATCCGCCGGGCAGCGCCGCCGCGGACCGGCTGGCCGCGAGCATGAGATGCATCCAGAACCAGGCGCCGTGGTTGAGGATTTCGGACGCGCCGGGGAACCAGGGGGCAAAGGCCAGGCTGGCCAGGTTGCTGGCCAGAGCCGCGGAACTCAGCGGGACCACGACGAGGTTGGCCAGCAAACTGGCCGGAGTCACGAGGTGGAAATAGTGGGCCGCGAGCGGCAACGACCCCGCCCAGGCCGCCCCCGCGACGGCCAGGCTGGTGCGGGCATGGCCCCAGGCCCAAAGGAAACGCCTGCGCCACCAGGGGAGACTTGCCTCGGGAAGGAACGGATCGGGAGCGAACGGTTGGTCGAGCCGGTCCTGGAGGGCCGGGACCAGCGCGGCCAGCGCGGCCACGACCGCGAAGGACAGTTGGAATCCGGCCTGGAAGAGTTGGGTGGGTTCCCAGGCCAGGCAGACCAGGGCGGCGGCGGCGAGCGAGTTGAGCAGGTCGAGGGGACGCACCAGCGTCCAACCCAGCACCACGAACGACGTCATCAGCGTCGAACGGACGGCGGAGGGCTGCCAGCCGGTGGCGGCGGTGTAGCCCCAGCACAACGGGATGACGAGCAGACCCGCGGCCACGCGCGGGATCCGGGCAAAGCGCAGAATCTGGACCGCGATCTGCGCGATCAGCGCGATGTGCAGACCGCTGATGGCGAACACATGCATGGTTCCGCTCTGCATGAAGGGCTCCTCGACCTCGTCCGTGATGCCCGTTTTCCAGCCCAGCGTCATGGCCCAGAGCAGCCGCAACTCCGCATCCTCGGACGGAAGTCCCAGGGCCAGGGCTCTCCGGGCCCAGGACTGAAACCGTTCCGACCATCCCGGGCCGGGTGAAACCACCCCGGGCGGCAGTCGCCAATCCGCGACTTCCGGGGCGCGCAGTTCGAAGTGAATGCCGCGCCAGCGCAGGTGCGTGCGATAATCGAAGGTGCCGGGCGCGGAGGGGCCCGGCGGGGGTTGCAGGATGCCGCTGAGCTCCACCGTCATGCCCGACGGGAAATCCGGGGGGACCGCCGCCGGCGTCGTGACGAGGACGCGACCCGTGACGGAAACGAACTCCCTCCCGGCCCGGGCCATCTCGCGGCAGTCGACGGTGGCCAGGGTGTTGGTGGCGATTTCGCCGCGCCGTTCACGGAGCCGGTATTCCGGCGGGGACACGATCCGTCCACGGAGGGTCACCAGTTCGGGCCGTTCCTCGAAGAGGTGGCGCAGGTCGTCCGGCGCGAGCGGGGCGGTCTGCCAGTGGAAGTTCAAGGCCCCGGTCGCGGCGATCTGGGCTGCGAGCCACGACCAGCGACCCGTGCGCGCGGCGAGGGCCAGGACACCCGTCAGCAGGCACAGGGCCACCAGCGGGCCCAGGGCCATCGGTACGCAGCGACCCAGCAGGATCCCGAAGGCGAAGATCAGGGAGACGACGACGAGCGGACGCTTCGGCACTTACCACCTCCGGCGCCATCGACCGTACGCCCAGATCGCCGCGACGGTGAACGCGGCTCCGGCAGTGTCGATGAACACGTCCATCGTGGACGCGACGCGGGAGGGAACCAGGGATTGATGATACTCGTCGGAAACGGCGTAGAGCGAGGTGAGGCCGACGGCGAGCAGGGCGGAGCGGGCGGACCAGCGGCCGGGGTGCGCGGCGGCCAGGGCCCGCAGGAGGAGTCCACCCAGCGTCCCGAAGGCGACGAGGTGGGCGAGCTTGCGGATCCCGAAGATCACGCGATCAAGGAGGTCGGGGGAGATCTCGGGGAGGAACCAACGAATCAACGGACCGAGAATGCGCGAGCCGCGCGTGCCGGAATCGGAATCCGCCGAGGCGAGGAAGATGACGATCATCCACGCGACGACGGGCAGCCAGAGCCGGAACCAATGGGGAAGACCACGATGCGGCGGCACGGCGAATCCAATCTCTCGATACGAGCGTGAACCAGTCAAAACCTCCTCCTCGGGGGCGGAGCATGGGGGAGTGACTGGCTGGCGTCGAGAGGCGGTTGCTGCGATGCGTGGCCGCGCGTGTGGCCGCCGCTCCGCGACCGTTCGCAGGTGGCCGACTCCAGGCAGGATTCCGTCGCGGTCAGGTCAGGCACGCCGGCGGGCCACGACGAGGCCGGCGAGCAGGAGCGCGGCGCCGAGGGCCTGGGCGGGTCCGAGGCGCTCGCCGAGCAACCCCCAGCCCGCGGCGGCGGCGACCAGCGGTTGAACAAGCAGCGTCAGCGAGGAGTAACTCGCGGGGAGATGCGCGAATCCATAGGTGATGAGCCCCTGGCCCAGGACCTGGGCGGTCAGGGAGAGGCCGAGGGAAACCGACCAGCCGCGGAGCGTGGAGGGCCAGATGACTTCGCCCAGGGCCAGGGCCATGGCCCACAGCAGGGGCGTGCAGACGAGGGAACTGGCGAACAGCACCCGGCCCGGCGGCAGGAAGCGGCGCAGTCGGGCGACGCACAGTTGGTAACCGCCGTAGAACAGCGCGGTCGCCCATGCCAGCACGTCGCCCCGCCATCGGGCCGGGTCGGTCCCCGGCTGGGCGCCGGTCAGCAGCCACGCACCCCCGAAGGCAAGCAGCATGCCCGCGAAGAAGGCGGGCGGCACGCGTTCCCGCAGGAACAGCCAGGCCCCGAAGGTGACGAAGATCGGCGCGAAGTTGGCGAGCAACGTCGCGTTGGCGACCGAGGTGAAGCGGATCGCGAGGTGCCACGCCGCCATGTCCAGGGCGAAGCAGGCGCCGGCCGCGACGATCCAGAGGCGGGGCCGCGAGGATTCCGAGGCGGCGGCTGCCGCGGGACGCTCGCGCAGGGCCCACAACGCGAGAAACGGGAGCGCCAGGAGCAGGCGATGGAATGCCGTCGCGACCGGCCCCGCCTCGCTCCAGCGGACCCAGATCGGGGCAAATCCGATGCAGACGGCGCCTCCCACGATGGCGGCCATGCCGCGCCCCTCGAGGCGGACGGCAGGCTTGGCCGGCGTGGGAGGGGCGGGCGGCGCGGACCTGGGCCCGGGAAGGCTCATGGCCGGGCGAGGCGGTCCCGGATCGTGGCGGCATCGAGGCCGGCAATCAGCACGACCTTGTGCCGCGAGGTGTTGCCTCGCAGGAGTTGGACGGCGCCGCGACGGCAGCCCAGCACGTCCGCGAGCAACTCGAGCACGGCCTGATTGGCGGCGGCATCGACCGGGGGGGCGGTGACGCGCACGCGGAGTTCGTCGCCGGCGGCCTCGCCGACCTCGTTGCGGCTGGCCCGGGGCTGGACCTTGAGGCGCAGGCGCGTGCCTTCCGGGCAGGGTTCCAGGTACGGCGGCAGTGGAGGTGGCGTGGTCGGCGGCATGGGGCGCGGGGAGGAGAGCCTGGCGATCGACAGCGGCGACGCCGGGACCCAGTGTCGGGGAAAGGGGCATCGCCTGCCAAGGTCGGCGTCCGCGCGACGGCGGGCCGGGTCGCGGGGCGATCGAAACCGGCGACTCGGACGGCGCCCGCCCCCCATCGCGGTTCCACGCAGGACTTTGTCAACGGCGCTGTCCCGTCTCCTGGCGGGAGTGTCTTTCGCACGGCCCACGAGGCAGGTAGAAATCCTGTAAGTAGGAGGTGAGTTTTCGCGTTCTCCGAATTGGGGTCCGACCGCCCGGCCCTTCGCCGAGGTTTCCCGGCGGGTTGCCGGGGAGGCAGGGGGAGGGCGGCGGACGGAATCGGAAGCAGTGAGCGGGCCGCAATTCCGCGCGCCCGCGAGAGGGAGGCGTAACATGAAGACCAAATTGAGGAACGGGATCGTGATCGGAGCGTTGGTGCTGGGGTTCGTGGTGCCGTCGTCGAGGGCGGGGTTGCCGTTGACCGCGGGAAGCTGGGGGCAGGGCTTGTTCAAGCGGCTCGTGACCAAGGCGACGGAATCGGCGGTGGCCAAGACGATCGAGCGGCTGATCGAAAAGGGGCTATCGTCGCCGGAGCCGGAGGTCTACGAGCTGGCGGCGAGTCCGTCGTATTACTCGGATCGGTTCCAGGGGTTCATGGGCACGATGCCGCGGACCACGCGGTACCGGATGATGTGGATGGACCCGGCATCCGGCGCCCAGCGCTTCGAGACTTCGACCTACGTGGCGGGCGTGAACGAGACGAGTCAGGAGCCGTTCCATTGGTGGGAGCACACGCGGAAGTACGCATGCAAGGACCCGTCGCCGAACCGGGCGTATGACTACACCCTCCAGGCAAACCTCAAGTACCGGGTGCGCAACTGGGTGGTGAAGAGCAGTCCGGCGCATGCCGTCGCCGTGCATCCCGCGCGCCTCGTGGTCGCGGGGCAACGGACCCCGGCGAACTGTCATCCGTCACCGGGATCGGTGAACGAGGGGACGGTGCACGAGGTCGAGTTCTGCGACGTTCCGCGCAATGGCTCGGCGGAGGTCGGCGTGGAGTTCGAGAACATGATCGTGACTCACGCGTACCCGGAATACAACGCGCTCTGAGTGAGTCCCGGCGCGCACGTCGCACACCCATGAGAAACTGGATCATGGCCATCGGAGTGGCCGCCGCCGGTCTGGCGGTCTGGGTCGGGCTGGGTCGCCGTCCGGGCGGCCCCGCCCCTTCGCCCGCCGAATCACCGGACGCCGTCGCGGAGGAACGCGCGGAGCCCGCTCCGGGGGTGACCGGGGAACGTCTCGCGCGCGGCATCCTGCCACCGGGAGGGGCCGGGGTCGGCCCTCCGATCCCGAGCCGACCGCCGTCGTCCCGGTGGGATCATCGTCTGCGGACGAACGGGATCGTGGATCCGGCGCGGGCCATCGAGGACGAGGAATACTCGCGATTGGTGCGAAAGCACCGGCGAATCAAGGCCCTGCTCGTGTCGCCGGCCCGCGAAACGCCGGAGTGCGCCGCCATCGTGGCGCTGACCGAGCGGTTGGGTCTGCCCGTGGCGGCGGTGCCGGATTTGTACAACGCGCTGTGGGAGCTCCAGGCGGCCGAGCGCGCCGCCGCCCGCCCGGACGGCGGCGGCAATCCCGAGGCGCGTCAGGCCACCGCATTCGTTGGACAGCTCGCCTGGGAGGATTTCCAGATCCGGTTCACCCGGGACCTCGGGATTCCCGCGGAACCGGTATTTCAGGAACTGGCGGCCTTGAATCTGCACCCGACGGTGTTCTTCGGGGTGCCGGACGCCCTGCCCACGAGGGCGTCGGAGGCCTTGTTGGTGGAGGACTGACGGAGGGACGTCGCATCATCCCGGCGGGGATCAGGACGGAGACCCGGGGGACTCCGGACTCCGGACCTCGGAGCCCGCCGTCGGGTGGGATTGGCATCACAATGGAGGACGAGATGAAGAAGGAACCATGGATGGCCGGACTTCTGGGACTCGCGGGGGGCGGCCTGATGATCGTGGCGCTGTCCCGGATGGGAACGGAGTCGGGGCCCGAGTCCGGATCCGGGGTGCGGGTTGCGGTACCGGCACCGACGTTGGAGGTGACCGGCGAACGCTCGGAGCCACGGGGAATCGCCGCGACGTCCGGGGGAAAACGCGATCCGGCGTCGGCGAGGGCGATCGCCGAGGCCGAGGTGGTCACGGCCGAGGCCGCGGCCTCGGCGCCCGCACCGAAGCGGTCGGCGGACGAGTGGGTCGCGGCGCTGGGATTGGACCGCGCGGAGCGGGAACTGCGGATGGATGCGCTGGCGGGAGGACGGTGGCTGCTCGAGGCCGGGTCAAATCCCCAGGTGGAGCGGGTGGCGGAGATCCTTCGGCAGGCGGGCGTCGACGAGCACGCGTTGGTGACCGGCATCCGTGATTTCCACGGTCACGTCCAGCGGTTGGAGCAGTTCCACGGATTCGCGCATCCGACGCCGGAGCCCGGGGGAGACGAAGGGGAGGGCGGGGTCGCGGCGCAGGGGCGGGACCGCGAGCCGCGTCGGGAGAGTCCGTTCCCGGCATTGTTCAGGTCGCGGCTCGTCGAGTACGAGCAGTACGTGCGCCGGGATCTGGCCTGGGTGTTCGGAATCCGGGACCCGGGAGTGGCGGACCGCCTGTTCGATGTGGCGTACGGGCGGGGGTTCGCGGCGGAGACGCCGTTGGCGCCGGTGGCGGAGGGTGGACCCGGGGCTGTTCGGGATCCGACTACTTCGCCATGACGACCTCGATGGTCTCGTCGCGGGGATGCTCGGTGTTCTCGTCGTCCTCGACGTCGCGGCCCTTGGCGGGCGGGACGAGGGGGGTGGATTGGTCCACCTTCTCGTCGGCCTTGTGGAATTTGACGCTGACGACGCGGCTGACGCCCTGTTCCTGCATGGTCACGCCGTAGAGGACGTCGGCGATGCCGATGGTGCGCTTGTTGTGGGTGATGATGACGAACTGGGAGAGCTCCAGGAAGCGCTGGAGGATGCGGATGAAACGGTTGATGTTCGATTCGTCGAGCGGCGCGTCGAGCTCGTCGAGGACGGCGAAGGGCGAAGGTTTGACCTGGTAGATCGCGAAGAGCAGGGCGACGGCGGTCATGGTCTGTTCGCCGCCGGAAAGAAGGGAGATGGCGCGGAGCTGTTTGCCGGGTGGACGCGCCATGATGTCGATGCCGCATTCCAGGACATCATTGGCGTCGGAGAGGGCGAGGTCGGCGTGACCGCCGCCGAAGATCTCCGTGAACATGAGCCGGAAGTTCTCGCGGATCTTCTCGAAGGTCTCGGCGAACATCGTCCGGGTCTCGGTATTGATCCGGTTGATGACCTCCAGGAGCTGGTCCTTGGCCTTGACCAGGTCATCGTGCTGGGCGCTGAGGAAGTTGTGGCGTTGTTCGGCCTCCTCGTACTCCTCGATGGCCACCAGATTGACGGGGCCCATCTCGTCGACGCGCTTCTGCAGGGCGGTGACCTGCTCGGCCACGGCCTCCCAGTCGGTGCCGGCCCCGCTGGCGGCCATTTCCTCCGGGGTCACGACATGGACGCGCGCGGGGCCTTCGTCCGCCATGGTGATCGTGATGCACTCGGACCGGATGTCGTCGAGGTTGAGCTGGTACTTCTGCTGGATGCGCTCGCGGAGGTTCTGGACGGACATGCGGCGCTGGGCGAGTTCGAGCTCGAGTTGGCCGCGTCGGGCCTGGGCCTCGGCGAGGCGCGCGCGCTGGTCGCGGAGCGAGATCTCGCGCTGCGTGATGTCGGCATCCTGGGCGTCCCGGCGGGTGACGAGGTCGGCGATGTGATCGCTGAGCACCCGGCGTTCGTGCTGGAGCCGTTCGATGGTGGCGCGGGCGGCGACGATGTCGGACTCGCTTTGGGCCTTGCGATCCAGGAAGGAGGCGCATTCCTGCCGGCGCTGCTGCACGAGGGAATCGAGTTCCCGGATGCGTTGCTCGAGGGGACCGCGCTGCCGGGACAAACCGGCGAAGGACTGTTCCTCGGAGGCGAATTCGACCTTGGTCTCGGTGAGGGCGGCGTTCGCTCCGTCGCGCTGCTCGCGGAGGGCCTCGAGTTCGGCAGTGGAGGCGACGACGCGCTGCTGGGCCTCGGCCTCGGCCACCTCGGTGGCGGCCAGCCGGGCGGTGAGCGCCTCCCGTTTCTGGGCGCCCTCGCGGTCCTGCGCGGCCAGGCTGTCGATCTCGTACACGACGGTGTCGATGCGCTGGTCGAGGACGCGCTGGGAATTGCGCAGGGCATTGAACTCGCCCTGGTGGGTGGCCACGGCGACCTCCTGCGCGCGCAGCTCGGTCTGGGCTTCCTGGAGGCTGGCCTGAAGTTCGGTCTGTTCGGCCTGGATGGCGCCCTTGGCGCGGCTGGCTTCCCCGACCTGATCGTGGAGCACGGTGACCTGGCCCTGGAGTTCCGCGATCTGGTTCTTCCGGGCGAGAATCGAGGAAGCCGGCTTGCCCTGGCCGTTGCCGGCGCCGCCGGTGTACACGCCCTGCCGCGTCAGGATCTCGCCCGTCTCGGTGATGAAATCGTGGCGCCCGCCGGAGGCCGTCCAGCCCCGGGTGGCGGCGGCGAGGTTGGGGACGACGAAGGTCCCCTCCAGAATGCGGTGCAGGAGGGGACGGGCGACCTCGTCGGCCTCGATCAGGGAAACCGCGGGAAGAGCTTCGTCGGGTGGAAGGGCGGATCCCCCGGAGTGGAGCGAATCCCCGTCCGCAGGGCACGTGGCGAGCAGTTGCAGCGCGGCGATGCTGGCGCGTCCACGCTTGTTGACCGCGAGATCCGCCAGGATGCGGTGGGCGGCTTCGGGTTGTTCGGTGAGGACCAGCTGGAGGTGGTGGCCAAGGGCGGTCTCGATGGCCGCGATGTAACGGGCGTCGGGAACGCGGATATGATCGGCGAGGGTGCCGAGGACGCCCTCGGTTCCCTGAAGGGCGGCCAGGGCGCCGCTGGAGAAACCTTCGTGGGAGGCCTCGAGCTGTTCGAGCACGTTGAGGCGGGAGCGCACTTCCGCCTGCCGGCGGGTCAAGCCATCCAGCTCCTGCCCGGCCTGCTGAAAGAGCTGTTGCAGTTCGCGAAGGCGGGCCTGGCGTTCCTCCACCGTGCCCCGCTTGGCCGCGACGCCGGCCTTCTCGGCCTCGACGTCGGCCTGGAACTGGTGGACGCGTTGCTCGAGGCGGATGCGTTCCTCTTCGAGCTGGATCTTCTCGGAGGAGAGCTTCTCCAGCCGGGCGATCTGGGCCTGCTTCTGGAAATCGAGGGCGGCGAGTTCGTTGCGGACGCGGCCCAGGTTCTGGGTGGCGCCGAAGGAATCCGACTGCGCCTGGCGCACGGCGAACTGCTTCTGCAGCAGGTCCTTTTCGACCGCCTGAACCGCCGCGCGGCGCTCCTCGAGGCCGACCCGCAGCTCCAGCAGCCGGACCTCGGCGGCGGTGATCCGTTCAATGACCGACTCCAGTTCGGCGCGGGCGACTCCCTGGCGTTCCTCGGCCTGGTTGATCTCTGCCAGGGCCCGGGTGTTCTGGCCTTCGAGTTCGCGGAGACGCTCCTCGTGGAACTGGATCCGGCTCTCCTCGCGATCCGCCTGTCCCTTCAGTTCGGTGGATCGTTGCTGGGCACCGCTGATCTCGTGCTCGACCTCGGTCAGTTGCTGCCGCAGCTGCAGAATCTCGTCCTCGGCACGCAGGACGTCGGCCGAGACCGTCTCGATCTGGGTCCGGACCTGTTCGGAGCCGGTTTCGCGGTCCTGGATCTCCTGGTTGAGCGTATCGAACTGATGGCGCGCGAGTTGCGTGTCGAGTTGCTGCAACTCGACCATGATCTGCTTGTAGCGGCGGGCTTTGCCGGCCTGGCGTTGAAGGGAGCCGATCTGGCGCTTCACCTCGCGGATCAAATCGGCGACGCGGAGGAGGTTCTGCTCGGTCTGCTCCAGCTTGCGCAGCGCTTCCTTCTTCTGGCTCTTGAAGCGGGTGATGCCCGCCGCCTCCTCGAACACCAGCCGGCGATCCTCCGGCTTGCTCGAGAGGATCTGGGTGATGTTCCCCTGGGCCATGATCGAGTAGCTCGTCTTGCCCATGCCCGTGCCGGCGAACAATTGCTGGATGTCCTTCAGCCGGGCCGCGGTCTTGTTGATGAAATACTCGCTGCCGCCATCCCGGAATACGCGTCGGGTAACGGTGACCTCGTTGTAGTCGAGGTGAATCCCCGCGGCGCGCAGTTGTTCGGTGTCGACATCGCCCACGGTGAGGGAGACTTCGGCCATGCCGAGGGCCTTTCGTCCGTCGGTACCGTTAAAGATGACGTCAGCCATCTCGCCACCGCGCAGGGCCTTGGCGGATTGCTCGCCGAGAACCCAGCGGATGGCATCCGCCACGTTGGACTTGCCGCAGCCATTGGGACCGACGATGGCGGTAATGCCCCGCTGGAAATTCAGCGAGGTCTTGTCGGCAAACGATTTGAAACCGAGGACGGTCAGGTTCTTGAGAAACATGACGCTGTAGAAGCAAGCGGAACGCCGAACGGGTGTCAAAGGCAAACCCGCATTGGGTGGGGGGTGAGTTGTTCACAGCCCACAATAAATGGGGGTTTTCGGTTCTTGGCTGAGGCCCGGGCATCGTCCGGGGCTGCCCCTGGGCAGGAACCGCGGACCGCCCGTCGCCGAGTGGGCCCAGCACCCCACGGCAAACGCGCGGGCACTCGTGGACCCCCTGCGTGCAGGGCGATTGACAAAGTCGATTGGGGCCCGCGACCGGCTCCCCGCCATAGCGT
>CAZSOV010000224.1:0-13356 GCA_964608505.1 uncultured Verrucomicrobiota bacterium | reverse complement strand
GGAGCCGTAGGTCGTGCCCGGCTTGATCCCGGCACCGGCCATCCAGATCGAGAAACACCGCGGGTGATGGTCGCGGCCGTAGTCGGTGGCAGTGAGCTTGCCCTGCGAATAGTTGGTCCGGCCGAATTCGCCGCCCCATATCACCAGCGTGTCGTCGAGCATGCCCCGTTGCTTGAGATCGGTGATGAGGGCGGCGGCGGGTTGGTCGGTCTCCTTGCACTGCTGGCGGATGCCGTTGGGCAGGCCGCCGTGCTGGTCCCAGCCCTGGTGATAGAGCTGGATGAACTTGACCCCGCGCTCGGCGAGGCGCCGGGCCAGGAGACAGTTGGCCGCGAAGGTGCCGGGCTTCCGGGCGTCGGGGCCGTAGAGCTCGAACGTGGCCTCGGTTTCCTTCGAGAGATCGGTCGCATCCGGGACGCTCGTCTGCATCCGGTAGGCCATTTCGTACTGGGCGATGCGGGTGTCGATTTCGGCGTCGCCGGTTTCCGCGGCGGCGTGCTCGTGGAGGTCCTTCAGGCGGTCCAGCATCAGGCGGCGGGACTCGGGCGACACGCCGTCGGGGTTGTTGAGGTAGAGCACGGCTTCGCGACCGGAGCGGAACTGGACGCCCTGATGGCGGGACGGGAGGAAGCCGGAGCCCCAGAGCCGGGCGTAGAGCGGTTGATCGACCTTGCCGCGGGTGACGAGGACGACGAAGGCGGGGAGGTTCTCGTTGTCGGAGCCGAGGCCGTAGTGGACCCAGGAACCGAAGGACGGGCGGCCGGAGATCTGGGAACCGGTCTGGAGGAAGGTGATGGCGGGATCGTGGTTGATGGCCTCGGTGTACATCGAGCGGACGATGCAGAGGTCATCGGCGACCTGGGCGGTCCGGGGAAGGAGTTCGCTGATCCACGCGCCGGACCGTCCGTGTTGGGCGAACTTGTAGACCGAGCCGGCCATGGGCAGGACCGCCTGGTTGCCGGACATGCCGGTGAGGCGCTGGCCCATGCGGACGGAGGCGGGGAGTTCCTGGCCGTTGCGTTCGACGAGGAGGGGCTTGTAATCGAAGGTCTCGAGCTGGGAGGGGCCGCCGGCCATGAAGAGGTAGATCACGCGTTTGGCCTTGGGCGCGTGATGGAGTTGACCGCCGAGCAGCCCCCGGTCCGGGGCCGCCACGGCGCGCGGCGGGTTGAGGAGATGGGCGAGCGCGATGCCGCCCAGGCCCATGCCGAAGCGATTCAGGAACTGGCGCCGGGATGGGGGGAGGGGGCTGGGGCCGGGGCAATGGGAATGAGAAGTCATGGGAGGCTGTGGGCGCGGCAATCTAGCGGGCAGCGGGCGGGGACGTCGGAGAAGTCGGAAGCCCGGGTTCCTCGATGGAGACGATGTGCAGGGGATCGATGGCGGAGCGAGATTCGTCGTCGTGCGTGATGATGAGGAGCCCCTGTCCCACCGTGAGATAGTCCTCGTGGGGCACCGAGAGCGAACGACCATCGGTGGTGACGAGAGCGAACGGTCCGGAGATGCCGGCGAGGCGTTCGCGAAAGCGGGCGAGGTTCATCATGACGGCAGCCGGTGTCGGGGTTCAACGGGTCTGGCGGCGCGTGGACGGGGGTTTCAGATCGACCAACTCCAGAATGTCCCCGGCCGGAACCGTGAACATCCGGTCGAAGCGGTCGAAGTAGACCACGTAGCTGCGAGCGACCGCCATGGCGAAGGGCTTGGTGATGCGGTGGGACTTGCCACCGGCAAACTTGACCGCGAACGGCGGGAAGGGCCGGGTGCGGGACCGAAGGCGCATCCGGAGCTGGGTGATGATTTCGGGCTCGGGCGGGCGAGGGCTGGATTCCATGGCGTTACAGCGTTGGCTGTGGCGGTGGCGTTGGCGGTCGCGAAGCGGTCCGACTGGAGAACGCCGGTTCCCGCGGCGATCTTACATCGGGTTCCTCGGGATTCCATCACCGCTTCATGACGAAGGCGTCGTGGTTCATGAGGGCGTTGGCGAGCACGGTCGTGGCGGCCACCTCGGGGGCTGGCAGGGCGGCATTCCGGGGTTTCTCGCCGATGGCAAGGTACTTCGCGGCGGCCTCGGGATGGGCTTCGAAGTGGGCCTTCTGCTCGTGGTAAAGCCGGCGGAGAATGTCGGTCTCGCGGGCATCGGGGCGGCGACCGGCGAGGCGGCGGAAGGCGTCGACGATGCGGGGGTCGACGTGGTCGGGGTGGTTGGCGAGGAGGCGTTCCGCGAGGACGCGGGCGGCCTCGAGGAATTGGGGGTCGTTGAGGAGGAGCAGGGACTGGAGGGGGGTGGTGGTGGGCTCGCGTTTGGCGGCGCAGACCTCGCGGGTCGGGGCATCGAAGGTGAGCATGCTGGCGGGGGGCGCGGTGCGGCGCCAGAAGGTGTAGAGGCTGCGGCGATGGAGTTTGTCGCCCTTGTCCTGGGTGTAGGTCTTGCCGGTGCCGGCTTCCTCCCAAACGCCCGGCGGCTGGTAGGGTTTGACGCTGGGGCCGCCGACGGTGGGGACGAGCAGTTCGCTGGCGGCGAGGGCTGAGTCGCGAATCTGTTCGGCGGAAAGTCGGTGGCGGGGGCCGCGGGCGAGCAGACGGTTTTCGGGATCGTGCGCGGCCAGGGCGGCGGGGGCGGAGGACGCCTGGCGGTAGGTGGCGGAAGTAACGATGAGCTTGTGGAGGGCCTTGCGATCCCAGCCGGACTGGATGAACCGATGGGCCAGCCAATCCAGGAGTTCGGGATGGGAGGGGAGCGTGCCCTGGGCGCCGAGGTCCCACGTGGTGGCAGCCAGGCCGCGACCGAAATGCAGTTTCCAGACGCGATTGACGGCGACGCGCGCGGTCAGGGGATGGCCGGGATCCGTGAGCCACCGGGCGAGGCCGAGACGGTTTTTGGGGAGGGCGGGGTCGAACGGGAAGAGGCGTTCGGGGACGGTGCGCTGGACGACTTCGGCGGGGGCATCGTACGCCCCGCGGCGCAGGAGGTGCGTCGGGCGGGGAACGGGCATTTCCTGCATCGTCATGATCTCGCGGATCGGCGTGACGAGCTGGTTCTCCGCGACCCGGGCCTGCTGGAGGGCCGCGAGAGCCGACCGATACTCGGGATCCGACCGGGCCAGGAACCGTTCGATTTGGTCGGCCTTCGGGACGACCGGTTGGGTGGCTGCCGGGGACGTCAGCCCGGGAAGGAGGCGGACTTCCGCGGGCGTGAGCTCGGTCGCGAAGACCTGGAACTCGTCGAGGAGCCCGTTCCTGAAACCGTTGTCACGGAAACGGGCGGCGAGGGTGAGGGGGGTGCGCCCGGCATCGGCGTCGCCCCATTCCTGGCGGTGCTGGATGTCCTTGTAGAGATGGTCGCGGATGACCTCCGCGTCGAGGCGGACGCCGTTGCGATAAAGGCGGAGACCCGACGCGGCACTGGAACCGTCGTAGGTCACGGTCAGGTGCGTCCAGATGTCGAGCGGGAGCGGATCGCGGGCGCGGACGGCGACGGCGTTGCCGGGCCAGAAGTGAATCAGGGCGAAGAACGGACGGCCCTCGTCGAGAACGAGCTCGTAGCCGCGGGAGCCGGAATCGGACCAGGCCCGGGAGCCATGGAAGACCACGGCGCGGGACTGGCGTTCCGTGGGTTGGATCCACAGGGCGAAGGAGAACGGGTCGGTCCGGCCGAAGGCCCCGGCGTGGGAGACGGTGGCGGAGTTGTCGCCGCTGAAGCGCAGGGCATTGCCGAACTGTCCCGGGGCGAGCTGGGGACCGTCCTGGAGCGAAACGCGGTTGGTGGAGGCGGAGTCGAGCAGGCGGTTGTCCTGGATGGATTCGAAGCTGAGATGCGCGACGGGCCGGGGCAGCGGGGGCGGGGTGGCGAGCGCGGACTCGGGCAGGGGGCGGGCGCCGGTGAGGGTGTCGCGGCGCAGGGCATCGACGCGGCCGGTGGCGGCGGCGACGTCCGCGCGGGCACGGGCCAGTTGTTGTTCGGTGGGATCGTCCGTGAGGAACAGGACGGGGGTGGGCGTGGCGCGGGTGAAGTGGGAGTACAGGCCGGATTCGTCGATGGAGTTGAAGAACGAGGCGAGGCCGTAGTAGTCGCGCTGGCTGACCGGGTCGTATTTATGGTCGTGGCAGCGGGCGCATTCGAGGGAGAGGCCGAGAAACGCGGTGCCGAAGGTATGGACACGGTCGGCGACGTATTCCTTCCGGAATTCATCCTCGATGGAGCCGCCCTCGTTGGTCTGGCGGTGGAGGCGGTTGAAGGTGGTGGCGAGGCGCTGGTCGCGCGTGGGGCGGTCGAGCAGGTCGCCGGCCAGTTGCCAGGTGATGAACCGGTCCCAGGGCAGGTTCTGGTTGAAGGCGCGGATCACCCAGTCGCGCCACGGGGACAGGTCGATATCGACGTCGGCCTGGTACCCGTAGGTGTCGGCGAACCGGGCGAGATCCATCCACTCGACCGCCATCCACTCGCCGTAGCGGGGGGAATCGAGCAGGCGGTCCACGAGCTTTCCGTAGGCGTCGGGCGACGTGTCGGCCAGGAAGGCGTCGATTTCCGGCAGGGTGGGGGGCAGGCCGGTGAGATCGAGCGAGAGGCGGCGGATCAGGGTTTCCCGCGAGGCCTCGGGTTGGGGGGCGATCTTCTCGGCCTGGAGGCGGGCGGAAACGAAGCGGTCGATGGCGTTGCCCCCGGGAGGGGGGGGGAGAGCCGGCGGGTCGACGGGGCGCAGCGGAATGAAGGCCCAGTGTTCCTTGAAGTCCCCGCCCTGCGCGATCCAGCGGCGGACGGTCTCGATCTCGCCGGGTGTGAGGGCCGGGAGTTTGGACTCCGGCGGGGGCATGAGGTCGTCGGCATCGGTGGTGACCAGGCGGCGCAGGAGTTCGGAGTCCTCGGGTTTGCCCGGGGCGAGGGAAGGTTTGCCGGATTTGCCGCCCTTCAAGGCGGCGTCGCGGGTGAGGAGGGAGAGACCGCCCTTGCGGGCCTTGTCATCGGGGCCATGGCAGGCAAAGCAGCGGTCCGAAAGGAGCGGGCGGATGTGGAAGTTGAAGTCGACGCGCTCCGGGATGGGGGCGGCATCGGAGGCCGGGACCGCGGCGAGGAGGAGGAGGAGGAGGAGCGCGACGAGACGGGGGAGCGGCATGAGGCTGGGAGGAAGGGAGGAATGGGAGGCAGGGGCAGGAGGCGGGCGGGTCATTCGCCGTTGCCGCCGACGTCGGGTTTGAGCCAGGGGGTGCCGGCCCAGTACCAGTCGGAGGCGCGTTTGATTTCGACGTGGGTATCCGCGTAGAGGACGGCGGAACGCTTGT
This sequence comes from uncultured Verrucomicrobiota bacterium, assembly GCA_964608505.1. Lineage (GTDB taxonomy): Bacteria > Verrucomicrobiota > Verrucomicrobiia > Limisphaerales > CAIMTB01 > CAIMTB01. Next base: position 8,079 of record CAZSOV010000224.1, on the reverse strand, counting down.
TGTGGCGGATGTGGGGCCCGCCCCAGTTGGGGTCGCCGGTGGAGGTCACGCAGCCGGTGCAGGGGGCATCGTTGGCGGGATCATGGACGATCCAGCAGCCGGGCTTCTCGGGGCTGGCATCGGTGACGCACTTGAAACGGTCCTTGGTGTTGTTGGGGCGGGATCCGCCGTCGGTGAGATGGACGGTGTTGGCGGGGTTGCGGATGGCGGAATCCTTGAGGGCGGGCCAGTCCTTGGCGTCCCAGACATTGGCCCAGTCGCAGCCGCCGAGGCGGAAGTTCATGGAGTAATTCGAGATGGCCTTGTCCTGTTGATCGCTGGGGTAGAGGGCGAGGGTCTCCTTGAATTTTTTGGTGCGATTGGGGCAGAAGAGGAGGTTGGTGGTGCCCTGGTAGGGTTGGAGGAAATTGAACCAGCCCTTGCGGAAGTCGTTGTTTCCGCGGACCTGGAACGTGGGGGCAAACCGCCCGTCGAACTCGTCGGCGTAGACCTTCTGGGCGATGCCCATCTGGCGGAGGTTGTTGATGCAGGCCGTGGACCGGGCGCGTTCCTTGGCCTTGGCGAGCGCGGGCAGCAGCATGCTGGCGAGGATGGCGATGATCGCGATGACGACCAGCAGCTCGATGAGGGTGAAGCCCGCACGAGGGGCGACCGGGGGCGTGGTGGAGCGGGTTTTCATGGCGGTGGGGCAGGGTCGGAGATCGGTGGTTTCATCACCGTTTCGCGGGCGGATGGCGATGAAAAAAAGCGGCGAAAACGACTCCGCCCCGCAGGCGGCCCGGGAGGGGCGTCGCCAGCGGGGCGGAGAAGTGCGAAGGGGATCCGGAATCGCGGATCGGCCTACTCGGAGCGGATGCGCCAGAAGCCGGGGCGTCCGGCATCGCTCAGGCTCGTGGAGGCGCCGCTGGCCTTCTGGGAGGCGACGGTCTGCCAGGTGGCGTCGGCGAGGTTCTGCTTGAATTGCAGCGTATAGGTCCGTTGGGCGATGGACTCGAAGGTGAAGGTCACGTTGGCGCCGTTCCGGGCGACCGTGGTGATCTTGAACGGCCCCTGGTTCGGAATCTCGGGGGCCTTGCCCAGATCCTCGAGGGTGAGGCCGTTGAGGATCTCGTTCTTGTCGGTGTAGGCCGGCGTGGTGACGGTGTTGCCGTCGAGGGAGAGGACGAAGTCCGGACTGGTCGCGACGAAGGTGTAGATGATGGCGGCGCCCTGGGTGGTGCTGCCGATGCCACCCTGCACCACGTAGGAGGCGAATTCGTCGACGATCAGTTCGCCGTTCACGAGGACGTCCGAGGCCCGGGAGCAGCAGCTCTCATGGAAGAGCAGCTGGAGCTTGTATTGATTGCCCGGGGTGAGCCCGGCGAGCGTGACGGTGTTGCCGGCGCCGTTGTGACGGATGGACGCCAGGACCAGTTCGAGGCCGTCGTCGTCCGCGCTGTCGCCGAGTTCGGCCAGCGGCGTCCAAACCTGAATCTCGCTCTGGAGATCGACGGTCACGCCGGGGATCTCGTCGGTGAGCGTGGCACCCACGAACTGGGCATCGCCGATCTTCGGGGTTTCGACGCTGCCGATGTTCAGGGCGTAGAGGAAGTTGCCCCGGAAATCGAGGCCCTTCTCCGGCGCGGCGCCGGTGACCGGGCGGACGATCAGGCGGTCCGGCTTGCTGCCGGCATCCGCGGGGTTGGTCTTGCTGAACACCTCGATCAGATCGCTCCAGCCATCGCCGTCGGAATCCGCCTTGGTCGGGTCGGACTTGTGGACGTTGACCTCGACGCCGTCCAGGAGGTTGTCGCCGTCCGTGTCCGCGAGCTTCGGGTTGGTCTTGTGGACGTTAATCTCGGCGCCGTCCTTGAGTCCGTCACCGTCGCTGTCGGCGTTGGTGGGGCTGGTGCCGGCGGCCTTCTCCTGCGAGTCGTTCAGGCCATCGGGCTCGGAATCCGCGACCGAGGGATCGCTGCCGTCGGCGAACTCCTGGGCGTTGGTGAGGCCGTCGCCGTCGGTGTCCGCGGTGCCCGCCGCGGTGGTGTTGCCGAAATAGAGCTTCTCCCATTCGTCGGGCAGGCCGTCGTTGTCGGCGTCGAGTTTGCCCGAGAGCTTCTCGACGGTGAGGGCGTTGAGAATGGCGTTGTGATCCGGGAAGGGCGCCGTGCGTCCATCAAGGCTGATCACGAGCGTGGTGGAGGAGGCGAAGTGGTAGCGCGTGATGACGGCTTCCTGCTTGCCGTTGTTGATCCCCCCGTGGATGGCGCCGGGGTTGAAGTCATCGGCGACGAGCTTGTCGTCGAAGAACACGTCGAAACCGCGGTTGCAGCATTGCTCGCCGAACATGAGCTGAACCTTGTAGGCGCCGCCGGCCTCGAGGCCGTCGATGGTGACGTTGACGTCCGGGCGGTCGGCGCTGTTGGCGGCGCTCCAGCGAATGCTCTTCACCGCGGCAGCCAGGGCGACGTCGTCGGCGGAATCGCCGAAGTTGGCAGGGTACCAGTTCGCGGCGGTGTTGCCGGCGAGCAGCGTGACGCCGGCCACCTCGGTTTCGAACACGGCCTTGAAATCGGCGTCGCGGACCTTCACCTCGGCTTCGGGCGGGGCGCCGGCGGCGATGGCGTAGATGATGTTGCCGTTCAAATCGAGGCCCTCGCCGGGATCCGCACCCGTGAAGACGCCAATCTGGGTCAGCACGGGCTTCACGTTCTTGTCGTTCGGATTGGTGCCGGCGGAGAGTTCCTGGGCGTCGCCGAACGTGTCGCCGTCGGTGTCGACCGCGAGCGGGTTCGTGGCGTGGGTGTTGAGTTCGACGCTGTCCGACAGGGAATCGCCGTCGGTGTCGACCTTGTTGGGATCGGTCTTGTGCGTGCTCACTTCGGCGCCGTCGGCGAGGCCGTCGCCATCGGTATCGGCGTTGGCGGGACTCGTGCCGCCGGCCAGTTCCGCGGCATTGGTCAGGCCGTCCTGGTCGAAGTCGTCGGTGCCCTTCTGGCCCAGGTTGCCGAAGAACTTGAGCTCCTGGTCGTCGGGCAGACCGTCGTTGTCGGAGTCGTTGACCGCAGAGAGACGTTCGAGGGTGAACCCATTGAGGATGGCGTTGCGATCGTTGATGGCGCCGTCATCGGCGGCAGGGCCGTCGAGGATGAACACGTACTCGTTGGAGGGGGCCTTGAAGGTATGGGTGACGACGGCGCCGAACTTGACCTTGTTCTCGTTGAAGTCGCCGTCGCCGGCCTGGACGACCCCGGGCATGAAGTTGGTGACCTCCGTGACGCCGTCGAGGATGACGTTGTACCCGCGGCCGGCGCAGCAGCTCTCGCCGAAGAGGAGTTGGAGTTTGTAGTCGACGCCCTGCTCGACCTTGAGCTTGACGGTGACGACGTTGGGGGCGGCGGCCCAGCGAATGGAGGCCAGAACCCGGGCGATGTTCTTGTCGTTGTCGGTGTCGCCGAAGGTGGCATTGAGCCAGCCGCCGGTGGCGATGTTGTTCTCGGCGGTGACGGACACCCCGATGGAGTTGTCGGCGGTGAAGTCGGCGTCACCGACCTTGCCGGCGGCGCCGGAGGGGCCGACGTTGACGGCGTAGGTGAAGTTGCCTTGGAGGTCGAGGCCTTCGCCGGGGTCGCCGCCGGTGAAGGTGCTGACCGTGGCGGCGGCGCCGGCCGAGGCGGCGGCACCGAGGAGCGAGGCGAGCGCCAGGCCCCTTGGAGAGATGAGTAAGCGATGCATAGGGTAATGCTTAGCGGGTTTGATGACTGGGGACGACGCTCTGTAGGGGAGCGCGGGGGGGGCTGTCAATGCGCGACGCAGACCGGAAGCCAAGGAAGGGCGCGATTTTCGCAAACAGTGGGCAGTCCTGGGGGCCGTCCGACGCTGCAATGCGGGGCATCCATGAAACTGATGCGTCGCCGGGAGTGGATCGGGGCTGTCGGTTCGGGAATGGCCGTTCTGGCCGGGGCCTGCCGCAGTCCGGGGAAGGCGGACGGAGGGCTCGAAGGGCGGGTGGAGGAGGAAACCCACGAGGCATCACTCCATTTCCGCGGACGACCCGTGCTGACCTACGTGTTCGGGCCGGGACAGTACAAACCGTACGTCAGGGAATGGAACACGTTGCGCGGGGAGAACCTGCTCCGGGACGCGCCGTCCGATCATCTCCATCACCACGGGCTCATGTACGCGATCCGGGTGAACGGGGCGAATTTCTGGGAGGAACGGGAACCCGCCGGTCGGCAGGTGTCCATGGGGGCGCCGGGCTGGACGTTGGGCCGCAGCCGGGACGGGATGGCGCGGGCGGTGCTGGAGCACCGCATCCGCTGGCAACCGCCCGGGGAGGCCTCCCCGGATCGGGCGCTGCTGCTCGAGACCCGGCGGCTCACGGTGACGGTGAGCCCGGGCTGGGAGGAAGTGGCGCTGGAATGGGAAAGCCGCTTCCAGGTCGGACCCGGAAGCGAGCGGGTGCGGTTGGAGGGGGCGGTTTACCATGGGCTGGGCCTTCGGTTGCCGGCGGCTCTGGACCATGTGGCGGAGTTCCGGAATTCCGCCGGAGAAGCCTACAGCGAGGCCCAGACCCAGGATCTGAAACGGGCGTCCTGGACGGCCGTGGCAGGTCGGGTCGAGGGACGCGAGGTCATGGTGGGGATGGCCGCCGATGCCCGAAACGCGGGGACGAGCACCTTTTTCACGATGCGGAACGCCTTCGCCTACCTGGCGGCGACGCAGGATCTGGCGACCCGCCCGCTGGAATACGCGCGCGGTACCGAATTCGGACTGCGCTACCTGCTGGTGGCGTATCCGGCACACCAGAACGAACGGTTTCTCGCGGACCGCTTCGGGGCCTGGCGGCCTGCCGCATGACGGGCGGCGGCCACGGACCAGGCAGATTTCGGCGAGCGACGGCGCTGCGTCGTCCGGGTGGATCAACGAATCAACCCAAACCCAAACCCCAAACTCAAACCAACCCATGGGCAAGATCAGCTTCGGCATCAACCTGGAATTCGTGCGGCACGAGGACAAGAGCTACGAGTGGGGCGTACAGAAGGCGGCGGACATCGGCTACGAGTACGTCGAGCCGATGGTGCATTGGGGGCGGGAACTCCTGAGCGAGGCCGGCTACTTCCACAGTGTCTCGATGCTGGACGACCCGTTGCGGCTGAAGCGGGCTTGCACCAAGGCGGGGGTGAAGATGTCCGGTCTCTCGGCGCACACCCCGATCACCAAGCCTGAGATCGGGACGGAATACCTGAAGCAGGCGATCCGCTTCGCCGCCGAGGCGGGAGCCCCGGGCGTGAACACCGACGAGGGCCCGAAGCAGGGATGGACGACGGAGGAGGAGGACTACGTGTTGATGCGCTACACGTTGATGGAGGCGGCCAAGGTGGCCGAACCGCGCGGCATCTGGATCGGGATCGAGTGCCACCAGCAATACAGCCGGACGCCCGACGGCCTGGACCGGATCCAGAAGCTGGTGAAGAGCCCGGCGCTGGGGATCAACTTCGACACCGGCAACGCGTTTCTCTGCGGACAGGACCCCTACAAATGGTTGAAGCGGGTGGTGAAACGCCTCGTGCATCTGCACGCCAAGGACATCTCGGTGACGCAGGGCGACGCCGAGCGCGGCAAGGTGACCGGAACGCCGGTCGGCTGCGCGTGCGGCGACGGGGTGATCGACTGGGCCCGGGTGATGGACATCGTGAAAAAGGGATGTCCGCGGGACGTGGTGTTCTCGGTCGAGTGCGGCACCGTGGACCAGGCAGTGCGGTCGCTGAAGCACCTCAAGGGATTATAGCGGACGAGAACCTCCCGGGATTGGCGACGGCGGGCGGGTTGCCGGTGCCCGCGAGAACGCTTCGTGTTTCCGAGCGCTCCGGGTTGCCCTCCTGCGCGGGGGAAGGCGGGGAAGGCAGGGATTGGCAGGCCCGTCAGGGTCGTGGAGTGCGGCAGTCCTCTGCCGCTTTGGCCCCGGAAGCGGTTTGTGCGGTTGCACGGAGTCCAGCCAAGGACATTGGACAGCGCGGGCCCGGGACGAAGGCCGCGGGCAGGGCACCCAATCGAGCCGCGCTCCTCATGGCTGCCGAGGTCCATTGTCGAGGGCGAGGTTCGACTCTGTTCTCCTCCTCTGCGGACGGGGCCGATTGTGAGGTCCGGAAGTTCGCCCGGACGGGCTGGGGTGGTGGTGGGGCTCGGGCTGGCTCCGGCGATTTGGGTACGATGGCGGCAGGTAAGGAGGTGGACGCTGGACGGGGATTGGACGGAGGCCAGGGGGGCAGGAATGCGGGAGTATTCCCGAATTCCAGGACGCCTTCACGGCACCCTCGATGGATCAAGACTATGGTTTGACCACTCCCCCTATACCCATCTTCGACAGTTTGAAATGCAGGGGACTTTGTTATCAGGCACTTGCGATGACACCTCCGGCTCTTGGCACTACATTTTCGCTTCCGGAGGGGGCTCTTCGGGGACTTCGCGCAAGGTCGGAGGCACCGCCACTCCGGCGGCGGAGAGGGCCTTGTGCGCGTCTCCAAGCAACTGACAGCGCAGGTGGAATCGCCGGCCCTGAAAGATGACCTCGACTTCGTGCAGGTTCTCCAGGCCCCGAATCACCTCGGCCCATTCCCAATCCTTGCCCTTCTTCTCCAGCCGAAGTTCCAGTTCTCGCCGCAGCATCACCGCCAGGAAGCTGCAGAACACGTGCCCGCGGATCGTCTCGTCGCGCTTGTGAAAGATCGGGCGCGTTTCCAGGACGCTCTTCATCGTGCGGAAGACGTCCTCCACCATCCACAATTGCTCGTACGCCATCGCGATGAGTTCCGGTTCGTCGCCCAGGTTGGTGCGCAACACCCAGTGACCGTCGTAGCGCGCCTCCTCCGCGATCTTCTTCTCGTCCAGCGTGAACGGCTCTCCGGCTTCGCACCGGAGGAACTTCCGGAATCCCTTGTTGCCGACGAAATCCTTCGCCCCTCCGGGCAGCCGCTCGCGCAATTGCGCGACGATGGCCTCACGATCGGCGGCGTCCTTCCGACGCTGCTCCTCGTTGAGGCAGACGACATAGCGCCGATCCTGGATCATCACCTCCTTGACCTTCAGCGGGGACGGGGCCTTCGAGCGTCGGCGTTCGGGTTGAATTTCGCGAAAGCGCCCCGGGTCGGAGAGGACCTTGTCCCGGACTTCCGAGGTGGAGCGCGTCCGCGCGCCCAGGATGTAGTCGCAATCCAGTGCCCCGGACTCCAGGGCGGCAATGGTCTCGGCACTGATCATGCCGCGATCCGCGACGATGGTGACTTTGCGGACGCCGAAGCGCTGGCGCAGTCGGCGGATGACCGGCAGGAGGGAAGTGACGTCGGCGACGTTGCCGGGCCAGAGTTCGCAACAGAACGGACGTCCCTCCAGATCCAACACCATCTCCACCACCATCTGCTTGAGATCGGGACGATGGTCCTTGCTCTCGCCGTGGCGTCCGAGTTCCTGACTGCCGTTGTCCTCGAAGTAAATCGAGGTGGTGTCGAAGAAGACCAAGTCCAGTTCACTGAACAGGTTACGCCTCGGCTCGAAGAAGGCCTCCTCCCGGCGATCCTTCACGCACCTTGGAACACCCGGGATGCCGGCAGGCTCGGGCGACTCCTGGTCGATCTCTTCGCCGAGAAAGGACATGGCACGGTAGAGATGGTGCAGGTCCAGGGACTCGGTGCTCGGGATGCGATAGGACTCCCGCCAGCGCTCCGCGGCGCGGTCGCTGCCGGAGCCGAACAAGCGGTGCAGGACGGTGAGATAGATGGCCCGTTCGACGGGGAAATCGAACCGCCGCCGGGAGAGTTCCCGGTGAAGGACGTCGGCGATGCCGAGTTCATGCCAGAGACGGGAGAAAACCAGGTCGGGACCGATGTGGCGGATGGCGACCGGATCGGTCTGGCCTGCGGCGTGGGCATCGACGACGGCGAGCCTCTGGCTGAAGCGCAAGCCGGAGCGGAGAAGACTGTCGAGTTGGCCCGAGGACTGCAGGACGTCGAGGCGGCCGAGAGTGGATAGGACGCGCTGCTGCACCCGGCCTTGATCGCGAAAGCTCTCGACGAACTGGAGGTAGGCGTAGGAGCCGGTGCG
>CAZSOV010000223.1:0-13415 GCA_964608505.1 uncultured Verrucomicrobiota bacterium | reverse complement strand
AGTCGCCGGCCCCACATCGCAGTTCCACGCAGGACTTTGTCAACGGCCCTGGCGGGAAACCGGGGGCGGGGGAGCGCGGGTTTGTCGGCGGGGGGACGGGCTGATAGCGTGGCGCACAGCCATGAAGGACACCTCTCCGACTCTGGGCCGCAAATTGGCGTTGATCCTCGGCGCGCTGGCGGTCGTGTGGCTCGGGTTCGGTCTGCTCGCCGCGGTCCGATTGCGCGGGGCCGGGGCGTCGACGTCCGGGGCGGCGGCCCGGGACGCGGAACTGATGCTGATCGTGCCGCGAATGGGCGACGTATTGCAGGATGCCGGTCGATGGTTCGCGCAACGCGTCCATGCGACCGCTCCCGAGGAGGTCGCGGCGTTGGATCGGGACCTGGCGATGGTGCGGGGACGGATGTGGTTCGAGACGGGGCGGCTGCGGTCCGGGGTGCCGGAATTCGGCGCCCCCCTTGCGGACGTGGAGCGGGCCTTCCAGGACCTGGTGGTCGTCGGCGAACGGGCACGGGATGCGGCCCGGGCGCGCCAGTCGGACCGGGCCCGGGCGATGATGCAGTCGGAGTTTCGTCCGCGCTTCGAGCGTTTGCGGGTGTATCTGCCGACGCTGGCGGAGGCGGTGGGGAAACAGCGGGTGCTGGAGGCGCGGAGCCGGGAGGAAGCCCGGGTCAGGGCGGTCACGGGAGCGCTGCTCTGGCTGGCAATTCCGTCGATTCTGGCGTTGGCAGGGGCATGTCTGGCGGTGTGGAAGTTCGCCGGACAACCGTTTTCGGCCTTGGCCTCGTGCGCGAAGGCGATGGTCGACGGCGACCTGGCGGTGGCGATTCCGGGCGGGAACCGGAGGGACGAAATCGGCAAGATGGCCGGGGCCTTGAGCAAGCTGCGACATGGGCAGTTGCGACAGAAGAAGATGGAGGAGGAGATCCAGGAATTGTCCGAGCGCATCAAGGCCGGGGAGGCGGTGGAGAACGCCCGGATCCTGGAGGCGCAACGGACCCGGGAGGAACTGGGACGCCTGAAGGAGGCGGAGGCCTCGGCCCGGGCCGAGGGTGCGTCGGCGCGGGCGTCGGAAGCCGCGGCGATCCTGGAACAACAGGTGTTCCGGGCGGAGTTGGAGCGGGCTCGCGGGGAGTGGCTGGCCCGCCAGGCGGAGCAGGAGGCCGTGGCGGGGCGTCTTCGCGAGGAGTTGGAGCGGACGAAGGCCGCCCTCGCGGACGGAGCGCGGGAGGCGGAGGCGGAGCAGGCGCGTGGCCGCGAGGCCGCGGAAAAATGGAAGGCCGAGCTCCAGGCCGCACACGCGACGGCCGCGGCGTCCGCGGTGCGGGCGGAGGAGGAGCGGCGACGGCGGGAGGAACGGACCCAGGCCGCCACCGAGGCGGAGGCCCGGGCCGCGAAGCACGATGAGGAGGCCGAGGCGCTGCGGCAGGAACTGGCGCTGGCCCGGGAGGAGATCGCGGCCGTGGCCGCGGCGCGGGCTTCCGAATCCGGGCGGTGGGAGAAGGAGGTGAACCGGTGGCAGGTGGAGGCCGAGGCAGCCCGGGCGGCGCGGACCAGCGAGAAGCAGCAATCCGAGGCGGCCGCGAGCCAGGCCCGGATCGAGCGGGCCGAAAGCGAGGGGACGCTGCGGGCCGAGTTGGAGCGACTGCGCGAGGATCTCGGGAAGGCGCGGGAGGAGGCCGGGGCCCTGGAGCAGATGTACACCGAGGAGATCCGGCGCCTGGAGGACGCGTTGGCCCAGGCCCAAGCCCGGGCCCAGGCGCGGACGCCCGCCGAGCCGGAGGCTGCCCCGGCCCCCGGCCCGGTCGAGGTCGAGGTCAAGGTCGAGTCCCCGGCACCGCCTCCGGAACCGGCGGCAACCGCGGAGAGCCCGGTACGGACGGAGTTGGTCGCGGACATGGTTCCGGTGGTTCCGGTGGTTCCGGGCGGGGAACCGGAAGGGATGCCGGTGGCGCCCGAGCCCGAGGCGCCGGCGTTCGCTTCCTCCCCGCTACCGGGCGAGCTGGAGTCCTGGGAGCCTTCGGAGCCCGCGCGGGACATCGCCGGGGAGGCGGGCGAGACCGCGGAGCCGGGCGGGGTACCGTTCGTCGCGTCCGCGGAGGTGCCCGCCGCGGGCGAGGTGCCGGCCGAAACCGTCGCGCCCGGGGCAGCGGGGGAACCTGCTGTGGCCGCGGCGTCGGAGGCGGCCCCGGGGCCCGTGCCGGGGGGGGAGCCGGGGTCGCCGGAGGAAGTGACGGTGAAGCCGAAGCCCGCACGGCGGAAGCGCGCGCCGAAGGAGAGCCCGCAATTGAGTTTGCTGACCTCGGAACCGGCGCCGGACCCGGACGACGAGATGCGACGGTTGATCGAGGCAGGCCGGTTGCCGGGGGTGGACCTCGAGGAGGCGACGAGTCGTCTCGGGGAGAGCCGGGAGCGGGTGGAGGATCTGCTGCTGGAGTCCCTGCCCGGGCAGCGCCGGCTGCTGACGAATCTTCGCCGGGCCTTGGAGGACGAGGATCGCGAGGAGGCCCGGCGCAACGCGGCGGCCCTGGCGGGTGAGGCGGGACATTGGGGGGAGCCGGAGCTGCGCCGGCTGGCAAAGACGGTGGAACTCGCGATCAAATTCCATCAGGACAACCTCGAGCCCATGGTCGCGGAGCTGGAGCGGGAGGCGGGGCGTGTCTTCGGCGGTCTGGAGCATCTCTCCCGGCGCCGAGGCGCGGCCCCGGCCGGGGACGCACCGGCGGGCGCGAGCGGTCCGGGGGCGGGGCCTTCGTGAAGGAACGGGTGCCCATCGTCCTGCTGACCGGATTCCTCGGGGCGGGGAAGACCACGCTGCTGCGGCGCTGGTTGACGGATTCTCCGTCCACGGGCCGAAAACTGGGGATCGTCATGAACGAGTTCGGCCCGGTGGGGGTGGACACGTTGCTGGTGAGCAAGCCGGACCTGCCGGTGCAGGAGGTGGCGGGGGGTTGCCTGTGCTGTGCCTCGGACACCGACCTGACGCGGGGCATCGGGCGTTTGGTCCGGGAGAACGGTTGCGACCTGATCGTCGTGGAACCCTCAGGACTGGCGGACCCGTTGGGGATCCTTGATCTCCTGACGGACCCGGACGTGCTGGAGCGTTACGAACTCCGGGCGGTGGTGGCGGTCCTGGATGCGCGGGCCTACGGGGAAGCGGACGGCGAGGGCCAGCATTGGCCGTTGCTGCGCGACCAGATGCGGTTCGCGGACTGGCATCTCCTCGCCAAATGCGACGTCGCGCCGGACGACGTCGTGGGGCGGTTGGAGCAGACGGCGCGCTCGCTGAATCCCGGGGCGCGGACGCGCCGGCTGCCGTACCATCCGCCCTCCCTGACCGAACTGCTGGACGGAGAGCCGCCGAGCCGCGAGCTGCCCAACGCGTCGGGCTCCGACCCCGACCGCGGTTCGGGGGAGCATGCTCACCGGGCCTACCGGAGCGTGATCTATCGTTTTCCGCTGGCGGTGGGGCGATCCGCCTTCGAGGAATTCCTGCGGGAACTGGACCGCCGCGAGGTGGTCCGGGCCAAGGGTTTCGTGCGTTTCAGCGGGCAGCCGGACAAGGTGTTCCTGTTTCAGATGGTCGGCGGACATTTCCTGATCGACGAGTTTCCCGCGCATCCGCTTCCGGAGCCGGTGGCCGTGTTGATCGGACCGAGTCTGGATGCGGCGCGGTACACGGCGCGGTTGCAGCGGCTGGTTTGGGGGCGGTCCCGCGGCTAGTCCGTGCCTTGTCGGGGTCCGGCGGCGGGGCTACTTTGCCGCGCATTGAAATCCATGGGTTCATTCAATCCCGGCACGACTCCGCGCGACGGCATGACGACGACGACGAGGAAGGCGCGGATTCCGGTCGGGACCTGGCTGGCGGCGGTTCTCCTGGGAGCCCGCGTTGCAGCCCAGCCGGTGCTTCACGAAATCCATTACGCGCCGCCGGGGCCGGTGGAACCGGCGGAATTCGTGGAGTTGCACAACCCGGGTGGAGCGGCGTGGCCGTTGGGCGGCTGGAGCCTGTCGGGGGGAATCGACTTCCGGTTTCCCGCCGGGACGGTGCTGGCGGCGGGAGGCTATCTGGTCGTCGCGCAGGACCCGGACTTCGCGAGGACCCGCTTTGGCGCGGAGGCCCTCGGGCCCTGGACCGGGCGGCTCCGCAATTCGGGGGACACGGTGGAGCTGCGCGACCCGGCAGGAACCCTCGTGGACCGGGTGGAGTATCAGCGCGGGTTTCCCTGGCCGACGGTCGGGCTGCCGCCGGGGAATTCCATCGAGCTCGTGAATCCGGCGCTGGACAACGATCTCGGCGGACATTGGCGGGCGTCCTCGTCGGGCGGCGGCGGGTCGGTTCCGGCGGCGACATGGATCCTCGCGCAGGCGCGCTGGCGCTATTTCAAGGGGACGACGGCGCCCTCGGCGCCGGGCGCGGCGTGGCGGGGGCCCGGGTTCGACGATTCCAGCTGGGAAGAGGGGGCGCTGCCCATCGGGTACGATCCCAGCCTCGCGTTCGGGACCCGGCTGGACGACATGTCCGGTGCCTACACCTCGGTGTATCTGCGCCGGAGGTTCACGGTGACGGAACCGGCGGCGGTCCAGAACCTCGAACTGGTGGCCGTGTACGACGATGGCTTCAAGGTCTGGGTCAACGGCCAGCACCTGCTCGATGTCAACATCGCCCCGGGCGAGGTGCCGCACACGGGCGTGTCGGGGCCGGCCCGGGAATCGAACGATCCGGAGACGTTCTCGGTGGCGCTGCCGCCCGGGCTGCTCCGGGCGGGGGAAAACGTGATCGCCGTCCAGGCCCACAACGTGTCGCGCTCGGGCAGCAGCGATTTCTTCTTCGACGCGACGGTGCGCGGCACGCGCGGCGCCACCGGGCAGGGGCCGACCCCCGGACGGGCGAACGTGGCTCGCCTGGACGCGGTGCCGCCGGCCATCCGGCAGGTGGAACATCGCCCCGAAAGCCCGCGGTCGGGCCAGCCGGTGGTGATCCAGGCGCGGATCACGGACCCGGACGGGGTGGGGGCGGTCACGCTGGCGTACCAGGTCGTGACGCCGGGAGCCTACCTGGAACTGGCCGACGCGGCGTACGAGACGGACTGGACTTCGGTGCCGATGAACGACGCGGGGCGCGACGGCGACGAGGCGGCGGGCGACGGCGTCTTCGCGGCGACGGTGCCCGCCCCGGCGCAGGCCCACCGAAATCTGGTCCGGTACCGGATCACGGCGGCGGACCTTGCGGGAACCGGGGTCCGGGTTCCGTACGCCGACGATCCGGAGCCGAACTTCGCCTATTTCGTCCATGACGGCGTGCCGGCGTGGACCGGGGCGGTGCGTCCGGGCGACGCGGGCGCGTTGGGGCGGGTGTTCACCGTGGCGGCGGAGGAAATGAACCGGTTGCCGGTCCTGCACCTGCTGGCCAAACGCACGGCGGTGGAGGACAGCACCTGGTTCCGGCGGTACGGCGGCGAGGCCTATCTCTGGAGCGGGACCCTGGTGTTCAACGGTCGGGTCTACGATCACATCCGCTACCGGGCGCGGGGCGGGGTGTGGCGGTACGCGATGACCAAGAACATGTGGAAGTTCGATTTCAACACCGGCCACGACTTTCGAGCGGTGGACGACTGGGGGCGTGAGCTCGAGGTGGGCTGGACCAAACTGAATCTGGGCGCCTCCATCCAGCAGGGGGACTACAACCACCGCGGGGAGCAGGGGATGTTCGAATCGGTGGGCTTCCGCGTGTTCCAACTGGCGGGCGTGCCGGCGGTGAAGTCGGCCTACGTGCAGTTCCGGGTCGTCGATGCCGCGGACGAGGCCCCGGCAGGGAACCAGTATGACGGCGATTTCTGGGGCGTGTACCTGATGCTGGAACAGCCCGATGGCCGGTTCCTGGAGGAACATGGATTGCCCGACGGGAACCTGTACAAGATGGAATCGGGGACGGGCGACCTGAACAACGCGGGGCCCGCGGGGCCGTTGGACAAGAGCGATCTGAACGAGTTTCTGGGGGCCTATTCGGGCTCGGGCGAGGCGTGGTGGCGCGAGCGGTTCGAGGTCGCGAACTACCTCAGTTACCAGACCGTGGCCCAGGCCATCCACCACTACGACATCTGCTACGACAAGAACTTCTTCTATTACCTCCAGCCCCAGTCCGGGAGGTGGCAGGTCATTCCATGGGACCTGGACCTCACCTGGGCCGAGAACATGTACGACCCCGGCTGCGGCGGCGTGGACCGGATCAAGGAACGCCTGATCCCGAACGCCACCCGGTTTCCGGCGGTCTGGCGGGAATGGCAGAACCGCATCCGCGAGTTCCGGGACCTCTTCTGGAACTCCGACGAGGCCTTCCGCCTCATCGACGAACAGGCCGGTCGCCTCCGCGGGCCCGCGACGGGTCCGACGATCCTCGATGCGGACCGCGCCCAGTGGGACTACAACCCCAAGATGGCCGACGTCCGCTACTCGTCCTCGGGCAACAAGGCGGGGCAGGGCCGGTACTACGCCTGGCCCAATTACAGCGCGGGCGAGATCAGCCGGGATTTCGACGGCGCGATCCAGATCCTGAAACGGTACGTCGGCTTCCGCGCCACCAACGCCGCCGCCCGGGCGCGCGCGCTGGACCTGCTCGCGTCGGATGCGGCGATTCCCCCGCGCCCGACCTTGCAGTACGCCGGGCCCGCGGCCTTTCCGGTGAACGCGCTGCGCTTTCGGCGGACGTCCGGCGCCGCGGGAACGGCGGTGAAGGGCGTGCGCTGGCGGATCGGGGAGGTGACGCCGCGGACCCAGCCGTCGTGGGCGTCCACCCGCCCGTGGAAATACGAACTCGAACCGGCCTGGGAGAGCGGACTGCTGTCCGGCGCCGCCGAGGAGGCGTCCGTCCCGCCCGGCGTGCTCCGCGTGGGTTCCCACTACCGCGCCCGCGTGCAGATCGAGGATGTCGAGGGGCGCACGAGCCGCTGGTCGGAGCCGGTCGAGTTCCCGGCGGGCGCGCCGACCACCACGGCGTCGCTCGCGGATGCCCTGCGCGTGACGGAACTCATGTACAACGCGGCGAACGGCGCCACGAACGACTTCCTCGAGTTGCACAACGCCGGGACGACGACGCTGGACCTCGGCGGGGCGCGGTTCACCCAGGGCGTCGATTTCACCTTCCCGGCCGGCGCCACCCTGGCTCCCGGCGCCTACGGGTTGGTCGTGCGCGCGCCCGCCACGGGCGGGTTTGCCGCGTTCCGCGCCGTGTACGGCCTCGCCGCGACGGTGCCCATCTTCGGGCCCTACTCGGGCAATTTCGCGGATGCGGGCGAGACGGTCGTGCTGCGGGACGCCGCGGGCGGCACGGATCTGGTGGCATTCACGTACGCGGACGGGCGGGGCTGGCCGCTGGTGGCGGACGGAGTCGGACACTCGCTGGTTCCCCGCAAGGACTTCGGACGCGCGGCCTCGGGCGCCCTGGACTTCGGCGGCAACTGGCGGGCCAGCGCGTTCCTCGGCGGATCGCCGGGCCGCGCCGACCCGGAACCCGACACCCGCATCGTCATCAACGAAATCGTCGCGCACACCGATTTCCTGAGCGAATTGGACTCGAACGACTGGGTGGAACTGTACAACCGCGGCGATGCGCCGATCACGTTGGGCGCCGGCTGGTACCTCAGCGACGACCCGTCGAATCCGAAACGCTGGGCGATCCCGGCCACGACGACCATCCCGGCGCGCGGTTGGCGCGTGCTGGAGGAAGTGACCGGGTTCAACAACCCGCGCGGGACGGGGTTCAGCTTCGACAAGGCCGGGGAGCAGGTCCTGATCTCGCACTACCCCGCCGGCAGCCCGGGCCGCGTCGTCGACGCCGTGGACTTCCGGAGTCAGGAGAACGATTGGTCCCTCGCCCGGGTGCCGGATGGCGGGGAATACTGGGATCACGTGTTTCCCCGGACGCCGCTCCAGGCGAACGCCGCGCCGCAACCGCGGGTGGTCATCGGCGAGCTGCTCTATCACGAGGGCGGCCTTCCGACCAACCGCGTCGCCGCGGCGCTGCTCGAGTACGTCGAGGTCCACAACGCCATGACCATTCCCGTCGACCTCGACAACACCAACGGCGTCTGGCGCCTCGGTGGCGGCATTGCCTTCGAATTCCCGCCCCTCGTCCGCCTGGCCGCCGGCGAGCGCGTGTTGGTCGTGCCCTTCAACCCCTCCACCACTGCCACCGAACTGGGCGGGTTCCGCCAGACCCTCGGCGTGCCCGCGGCGACGCGCATCTTCGGGCCGTACACGGGCCGCCTCGACAACGACACGGACCGCGTCTCCCTGGAACGCCCCCAGGCTCCCGACCGGGTCGGCGATCCCATCACGTGGGTGCTCGTGGACGAGGTCGATTATCATGACGGCGACCCCTGGGCGGGCGGGGCGGACGGCCTGGGGCGCAGTTACCACCGCGAGTCCGTGGTGCGCCCCGGCAACGATCCGGCGAATTGGTTCGCGGCGGATCCCACGCCCGGGTCGGGAACCTCGTCCGCCCCGGTGGACGCGGACGGAGACGGCCTTCCGGACGCGTGGGAAACCGGGAACGGCCTGAATCCGAACGATCCCACGGACGCGGGGAAGGACGGCGATGGCGACGGGGCCACCCACGCCCAGGAGTACGCGGCGGGAACCGACCCGCGCGATGCCGTGAGCGTCCTGCGCATCCTCTCGGTCGAGGCGCTCGACAGCGGGGAACTCGAGATCGTGTTCGAGGCGCTGGCAGGCCGGGCCTACGTGCTCGAAGCCAGCGATCGGGCCGCGGGCGGAACCTGGACCGAGCAAACCCGGTTGGAGGCGGTTCCGGGATCGGATCGCGTGATCACGATCTCGCTCCCGTCCGCGGCCGGCGCCCCGGCTCGATTCGTGCGGGTGCGCCATCCCTGAGCGGGGCCGGGCCCCAGCCGGGCCTCAGGGCACCGGCAACCAGGCCCGCTGATAGGCCTCGCGGAATTCGTCGATGGCCTTTCGGCTGGTAACCAGTCGGTCCCAGTCCAGCACGGGCCATTCGCCGCGGGGGGCGGGTCTGGCCGGGCGCGGAGCGGGGGAGGGAGCCCGGAGTTGCGCGGCGAGGGCCTCGAACTCGCGGGCCCAGGCCTTGGCTTCGCCGTCGGACCGGAGCAGCCCGGTGAACTCGCTGACGTCGCCGGCCTCCGGTTGGTCATGGAATCCCCAGTTCAGCCAGCCCTGCACCGGGCCGCGGGTGGATTCCACGACGCGCCGGCACCAGCGCGCCTGCTGTTCCTCGGTCGCGACCGGCGCGTTCTTGATGGCCCGCGGTTTGCCACCCCCGAACCACCCGAACTCACCGAGGACCACCGGCTTTCCGAAGCGCGCATGCTCCCGGACCAGCGCGTCGAGGTACGCGAGATTGGCGTTCTCCGCCGCGGGTCCGTCGTACACGTACGCCCCGGCGGCCAGCGGATAGAAGTGGAAGCTCAGGAAGTCCAGGTGCGGCGCCTGACGCTCCGGTCGGAAGCCCGAGTAATGCCCGACGTGCGCGAGGACGACCGGAACCGACCATTGGATGAGTCCGGCGGTGACGAGGGCCCGGGGATCGGCGTGCTTGATGGCCGCGGCCTGGCGTCGGGTCCAGGTCTCCGCGACCTCCTCCCGGAAGTGCTGGTAATCCAGCAACCGGGGGTCGAGCAACGCGTCGGATTTCGGCGGCGGCGCGATCTGGTCGAACGCGGGGACGTCCGCACGGCGCCAGGCGTTGGTGAGGTCCGCGTGGGTGGAGTACTTCCGCCTCAGCCAGCGCGACCAACCCGCCCGCAGGCTGGGAGTATCCCAGGGCACCTCCGGCTCGTTCAGGAGATCGTAGGCAAAGATCACCGACCGCTCGCGCAGGTGCGTCGCCAGCAGACGCCAGAACCCCTCGAGCGCCGTCAGCACCCGGTCTTCGCTGATGCGGTCCGTCCGGGCCCACTCCGGCACGCCCTCCCAGTGATCCGGGCCCGTCGGATGCACGTACAACCCGTCCGCCTCGGCGAGGTCGAGGAACTGGTCGAGCTTGCGCAACCCCTCCGGATCGACGCGCCCCGCGGTGGTATGGAACGAGCCATAGGTCAGGAAGACCCGCACGCAGTTCCCGCCCAGCGCGCGGAGCTTCGCGAAGTCCTTCCGCGTGGCCTCGGGATCGAACTTCTTCCAGACCTGCGGCGCCCAGCCCGTCCCGGGGCGGTAATAGTTGATGCCGAAGGGAACAAAGGCCCGACCGCGGGCGTCCACGAAGCCGCGTCCGTCGTCCGCCACCCGAATCCGGGGGAGGGGTTCGGCGGCGCCGGAGGCAACACCCAGGACGACGGCCAGGGCCAGGAGCCCGGCAGGAAGCGCGTCGCGGAGGGCCCGCCGAACGAAGGTCGCGACGGACGGGAGGTCGGGGGCTTGCGGGACGACGTGGGTACGCATGGGATGTCGGCCACGCATCGCGTGGGGGGCGCGACGCACGACCGCGGCATTCAGGGGTCAAGCGCACGACGAGGCAAGGGCGGAGCCGCGTCGGGGCATGCGGCCTGCACCGTGCAGGCCCGGTGCCCTCACCGGGCGGCGCGGTTGCTTTGTGCAGCGCCCTGCTGGCGGGAGGTCCGGCTTCAGGGGCCGGGCTTGTGAGGAAACGGAGAAGGCGGTACAGACCGCTCCGCCATGGTCGCGCTGATGCTCCGCCGGTTGGCCGGGATGCTGCCGCTGCTCGTGTTGATCAGCGCGCTGGCGTTTGCCCTGGTACGGGTGGCGCCGGGCGGACCCTTCGACCGGGATCGCGCCCCGGCCTCCGCCGAGATCGAGCGGGCCCTGCGCGCCCGCTATCATCTGGACGAGCCCCTCTGGCGCCAGTACGGGCGTTTCCTGGCCGGAGCGGTCCGCGGCGACTTCGGACCTTCGTTGAAGTATCGGAGTCATTCCGTGGGGGACATCCTCCGGGCGGGCCTGCCGGTGTCGCTGGTGTTGGGCGGGCTGGCGTTCCTGTTCGCGTTGGGGGTGGGAATTCCCGTGGGTTTCGTGGGCGCGGTCCGGCGCGGGCATTGGGGGGACTGGGCCTCCGGGTTCTTCGGGATCCTCGCGGTGTGCGTGCCGGCGTTCGTGGCGGGGCCGTTGCTGGTGCTCGAATTCGCGGTGCGGCGCGAGTGGCTGCCGGTGGCCCTGTGGGGCGGGCCCTGGAACCTGGTGCTGCCCGTGGTGACCCTGGGGATCTATCATGCCGGGAAGGTGTCGCGGCTGCTGCGGGAAGGCATGGCCTCCACGCTGCGATCCGGGTACGTGCGGACGGCACGGGCCAAGGGCGCCAGCGAGATCCGGGTGTTGCTGAGGCACGCCTTTCCCCTGGGCTCAGTGCCGGTGGTGACGTTCTCGGGCCCGCTGCTCGCGGACCTGCTGACCGGTTCGTTCGTGGTGGAGAACCTGTTCCAGCTGCCGGGGATCGGAACGCTGACGGTCAACAGCGCGCTGAACCGGGATTACCCGCTCATCGTGGCGCTCGTGCTGTTGTACGCGGCGTTGTTGCTCGTGCTGAACCTCGCCAGCGACGTCGTCCACGCCTGGATCGACCCGCGGATCCGGCTCTCTCCATGAACCGCCCACGGCAACCGCGCCGCCCGGTGAGGGCACCGGGCCTACATGCTGTAGGCCGCGTGCCCCCACGCGGCGACGTGCGGTCCGCGGTTCAAGGTCCCAACGCGCGGTTTGCGGACCGTCGTCGCTCCCCATGAACGACCCGGCCCAACAAGACCAGGCGGACACGCCGGGGCCTGCCTCGCCCGGACGGCGGGCGTGGCAACGGTTCCGGGCGAACCGCGCCGCGCTGGTGTCGGGCTGCGTGCTGCTCGGCCTGCTCGGCCTGGTGGGATCGTCCGGCGGATGGATGCCCTACGAACCCAACGCGCTTTCCGAGGCCCAGCTCGCGCCGCCCTCCTGGCAACACTGGTGCGGCACCGATGCCAACGGCCGCGACGTGTTCGCCCGGATGTGCGCGGGGGCACGGGTGAGCCTGATCGTGGGCCTCTCCGGTGCCCTCGTCAGCCTCGTCATCGGGGTCCTCTGGGGCGGGGTGGCGGGCTGGGTCGGGGGCCGGATCGACGCCGTGATGATGCGGACGGTGGACGTGCTCTACGCGTTGCCGTCGATCATCTTCGTGATCGTGCTCGTGACCGTGGCCCAGGCGCCGCTGAAGGTGGTGCTGACCCGCCTGGCCGGGGACGCGGGCGCGGACGCCGCCGAACTGATCTTCCTGATCATCGGGCTGGGCGCGGTGTCCTGGCTCAACATGGCCCGCATCGTTCGCGGCCAGGTGATGGCCTTGCGGTCCCGGACGTTCGTAGACGCGGCCCGCGTGCTCGGGGCCGGGCCGGCGCGGATCCTCTGGAAGCACATCCTCCCGAACACCTCGGGGGTGATCGTGGTGTACCTGACGCTGACCATTCCCGCGGTGGTGCTGGGGGAGTCGTTCCTGAGCTATCTCGGCCTGGGCATCCAGGCGCCCCGGGCCAGCCTCGGCTCGTTGCTGGCGGACGGCGCGAGCCAGATCAACCCGATGCAGTCCAGCGGCTGGCTCCTGTTCGGTCCGGCCTCGCTGCTCGTGGGACTGCTGCTGGCGTTCAGCTTCGTCGGGGACGGGCTGCGGGACGCCCTCGATCCCGAGGCGGACCGCTGAGGTGAACCGCACGCCGCGCGCGCCGCACCGCGCCATGCCGGAATCGGTCAGGCGTTGATCGCGCTGCTGAACCGGCGGTAGTGCTTGTCCGCGATGGGATGTCGGATGCCGAGATAGCGGAAGATCGCCTTGCCGGCATCGACCGCCAGTCCCCCGGCCAGCCGGGGACGGCGTTCGACGACTTCGACGAGGGATTCCAGGGCGGCGTCCCAATCCCTCCGGCGCAAGGCGGCAAGCCCCGCGACGAGGTTCGGACGCAGCGGATCCTCGGGAAGGCCGGCCTCGGTCCGCGATGCCGCCCGGGCGAGGATGCCGAGCGCCTGGGCATGGGCATGCTCGTTGGCGTCGGCCGCGATGCTTTCCGTCAGAGCCACGGCCTGGAGGGCGTCGGTGCCGAGCAGGATCTCGGCGAGGAGCAACTTGGCCGGGGCGCACTTGGGATCCCGTTTCAGTTCCTCCTCGAGCAGCACGCGGGCGGCGTCGAGATCCTCGTTGTCGATGTGTTCGGCCGCCCGTTCCAGGGGGTTGGGCGCGGCGCCGGGGCCGTCCCCGCCCAGGTACGGGGCGAGCCATTCGCGGATGTCGGCCTCGGACCGGAAGCCGAGGAAGTCGGCGACGACCTGGCCGTTGCGGAACAGTTTGACGCTGGGGATGCTCGAGACCTCGAAGGAAGCGGCCAGTTGCGGGTGTTCCTCGGTGTTGATCTTCACCAGTTCCCACTGGCCGGCCGAACTTGGATAGGACAGCGAGGCCTCATTGGCGG
>CAZSOV010000222.1:0-13462 GCA_964608505.1 uncultured Verrucomicrobiota bacterium | reverse complement strand
GGTGGTATTCGCAAAGGGCACCGGACTTGCTGAAGAAGGTGCTTGGTAAATTCTGGCCCGAGCATATCTCCTACGAGGAACTCATTGCGGAGATGGATCGTGCCCTGCAAATCCCAGGCAACGTCAATGCCTGGACCATGCCCATCAAAGGCCGCATTGACATGCTCTCCACCGGCGTACGCACCCCCATCGGTATTAAGATCCTCGGTGCCGACCTTGAGCATATCCAGCACGTCGGCGAACAGATTGAGGGCACGCTGCGCAAGGTGGCCGGCACGCGCAGTGTCTTCGCAGAACGCGCGGCGGGCGGGTATTTCGTGGACCTTGTTCCAAAACGCGACGAGATCGCCCGTTATGGCCTTACCGTGGACGACCTGCACGGAGTCATCATGACCGCCATAGGTGGCGAAACCATCGCCACCACCATCGAAGGTCGCGAACGGTATTCGATTAATCTGCGCTACCCGCGCGAATTGCGCGCGGAGTTGGATCAACTCCACCGCGTTCTTGTGCCGGTTATGAACGGCGCGCAAGTGCCCATGGGCGAGCTTGCTGACATCAGCCTGAAGTCTGGCCCTGCGATGATCCGCAACGAGAACGGGATGCTTGCTGGCTATGTTTTCGTGGACATTGCTGGTCGCGATGTGGGCGGCTATGTGCAGGAGGCAAAAAGGGTTGTCGCGAGTGAGGTCAAACTGCCGACGGGTTACTCGCTGATCTGGAGCGGGCAGTACGAGAACATGCTGCGAGTGCGCGAGCGGCTGAAGCTCATGATCCCGGTAACCGTCGTTCTTATTCTCGCGCTGCTGTACATGAACACCAAGAGCGCCTTCAAGACCTTCCTCGTGATGCTGGCCGTGCCTTTCTCGGTCGTCGGCGCGGTGTGGTGCTTGTACCTTCTTGACTACAACATCTCCATAGCCGTCTGGGTTGGCATCATTGCCTTAATGGGGCTGGATGCCGAAACGGGCGTCTTTATGCTGATGTTCCTAGACCTCTCCTATGACGAAGCCATCCGCAAAGGGCAACTTCGTAACAAGGCCGAACTGATCGAGGCGATTGTTCACGGCGCAGTCAAACGCCTGCGACCCAAGCTGATGACCGTCACCGCAGCCTTCATGGGTCTGATGCCTATCATGTGGTCAACCGGCACTGGTGCCGACCTGATGAAGCGCATCGCCGCCCCGCTGGCCGGAGGCTTGGCCACAAGTTTTGCTATGGAACTTTTCGTGTATCCGGCGATTTACCTGCTCTGGCGGTCAGGGCAAATGAAGCAGGAACAGGTGGTCTGCGAGTCGGCATCCATTGGAGGCGATGTCTCTTCTCCTTCTCCATGAGCACCATCTGGACGCTCGAAATGGTAGCGGAAATCGGCTATATCTGGCGCGGACAACATCAGGTTAAATTGATGAATGAGCCCAAGTTTCTTCGCGAGCGGCGGGAGGATCTGAGCCACCAGTCTGTTTCGTTGGGGAAAGATGGGCGCCAGACTTTGGCCACGCCAACAACCGAAGCCAACCCAACATCTTGGGTCTTCGGCAGCCAAGGGGTACGCCAGCCCCTGGTGAATTTTTGTTGAGGGATTCACGACGGGGTTTCGTATGCATGGTTAATCGAAGAACTCCGGCAGAGCTAACAGTGGTCATCATGAGAAATGCAGCGATTTTTCGAAGGAGAGGGAGCAGTGTAAGCGACACTTCAACACGCGACGGATTCGAGGCGGGAAGTTGTAACCAGACAGCATGGATCCCTTTACAGCAGACTATGCACAGCCCCCGACCCTATACCGGTGTCCAATCAGAACGAGCCTCCTTCCGGGCATTCGCTGCCGCGATTCTGTTGGCATTGGCGATTACGACGCCGGCCCACAGCCAGACTTGGATGACAAGCGGGTTGATTGCCCACTATCCCATGCACGGCGATGCCAGCGACGTGAGCGGGCATAGGATGGACGGAATGATGATGGGATCGCCCATGGCGGTAACCAATCGATTTGGAGAACCCGGCAAGGCTCTGGCCTTCGCTGGAGGTATGGACGCGATCATGCTGTCGAATTTGGAGGCGAACCTGGGCGCGGACGGCCAGAACACGGTCTCCCTCTGGATGCGCTGGGACGGTCGGGTTGACGGAAGCACGAACCCGGTTGCCATGCCGTTCGGCTGGGGGAACACAAACCAGAACTACTGTTTGCTTTTGCAGAAGGAGCGGATCGGCCGTTTTGGTTTTAGCGGTGGAATGGCTGACGTCTTCGGCGCGGACTACCCAGCATCCCTTTCCAATCACTGGGTGTATGTGGTGGCAGTGTTCAACAACGGGGACACGATGAACTCTGGTCTCTACATCAATGGTAGGCGGATCATGGGTTCGATGACCGCCAGCGGGATGCCGACGGGAATGGGAATGATGGTGCAGCGGATCGCGCATCCAATGGCTTTCCTCGGTGGGTTCGGGGGCCAAGGCTCGCTCCCGTACCAGTTCTTTGGGGCGATGAGCGATGTCCGCATCTACAATCGGGCGCTCACCGACGAAGAAGTCACCACCTTGTTTCAAATGGATACTGCCCCTTCGATGCGGATGACTCCCGGGAGTATGGCAGGCATGACGAATCTGGAGCTCAGTTCGATGATGATGGATTGGCAATTCCGGATGCAGGTTTCAAGCGATTTGGTTCACTGGACTCATCATGGGGAGGTCTTCATGCCCGGAATTGGCACGATGGATCGCATGGTCGATGCCGGTGCCCCCCACATGTTCTGGCGCTTGCTGGCCATTCCATGAGCTGTCTCTGGCTCCGACCCGTTTTTCAATGTAGCCAACGTGATTGGGACTCAACTTCGATTTCGCATGAGGACAACCCGGAGACGGTTTCTTGGGCGGACGGGACAGAGCGCAGCTCTGGTCGCGGTCGGCGTGCGGTTCTTGCCGCTCCCCGGCTTGCGCGCGCAAGCCGCCCGGCCGGGCAATCCGCTACGATTACCAGCTGACTGGTCAGGCGATTCGCTGACCGTGGCTCGCGCGAATATTGGCATTTGGCCAGGCTATTCCACCGAAGTCTCCGCAATCAATGGCACGGTACCCGGCCCGACCATTCGCCTCCGGCGCGGGCAGGAATTTGCGGCCAGGGTCCAGAACGATTTGAGCGAGCCATTGGTGCTCCACTGGCACGGCGTCGTGGCCCCGGAGCGGATGGACGGCCATCCGCGCGATCAGGTGGCAGCGGGACAAAGTTATCAGGTTCGATTCCCGATTCGCCAAGCGGCGGCCACGTGCTGGTATCATGCTCACACCGATGGACTGACTGCCGCGCAGGCGTACCAAGGGGTGGCCGGCCTCTTCATCATCGACGACCCCGCCGACGCATCGCTCGGCCTGCCGAAAGGCGATCACGATGTGCCGCTCGTGTTGACCGACAAGCGGGCGAACTCTCAACGACAGCTCGTGTATGCGCCTTCGATGATGGACACCATGTCCGGATTCCTTGGCGACGTCATGCTCACGAACGGAACGCCGGATGCTTGGCTGTCTGTTGATCGTGGGGTCTACCGGTTCCGCCTACTGAACGGCTCCAATGCGCGCATCTATAAGGTGGGCCTTGGCGACGGCCATCCGTTCTTTCTCATCGCGAGTGATGGCGGTCTCCTACCTGCTCCGGTGCAGGTGACATCGGTCATGCTTGCGCCTGGCCAGCGGCTCGAAGTCCTGTTGGATTTTTCCAACTACGCCGTCGGGTCCTCGGTGCTGCTGAAGAGTCTGCCTTTCGCGGGCGGCGGCGGCATGATGGGCCCCGCACAAGGAACGGAGATGGACTTGCTTCGCCTTTACGTAGACCGCGCGGTGACCGGGAACGCGCCCATCCCTGGAGTTCTGCCGGCTACGCCTCCATATGCGCCCGCCCAAGCGAAGCGCACGAGGATTTTCACGTTGGCCATGTCCGGCATGGTTCACACCATCAACGGTCGGCTATTCGACCGCCAACGAGTGGATTTCAGCGTCCCTTTCGGGGACCTCGAAATCTGGGAATACCGTAACACAGGCACCGAGCCGCACCCCATGCACGCGCACGGCGCGCTCTGCCAGGTTTTGAGCCGTAGCGCAGGAGGCCAACTCGCTCCCGAAGACGCCGGTTGGCGGGATACCGTTTTGGTTAATGCCCGTGAGACGGTCCGAATCCTGATTCGATTCGACACCCATCCGGGGGTGTTCGTGCACCACTGCCACAACCTGGAACACGAGGATTCCGGGATGATGCAGAACTTCGAAGTGCTTCCGCCGCCCGATCTCACCATTCGCCGAGAGGGCGATCGCGTCAGCCTCTCTTGGCCAGAATCAGCCGAGGGCTGGAGGCTGGAGGCCTCAACTGAAGCGACCGGGTCCTCGTGGAACTCGGTCGCTGAACGGCCAGTTGTCGAGGGCGGACGGTGGACCGTGAACGTTATCGAGAACGCCGTAAGGCGATTCTATCGGCTGGCGAAGAACTAAACGCGAAATCGCGGAATAGGCGCCGCGGAGAGTACCTCAGGGCCACCTACCAGGGACGGTTGCCGTCGACGGCGTGCGCCGTTCAGTGCTTTTTCATGCCCTCCGTCGGTTTTCCGCTCTTTGCGGTGGAACAGCAGAAGACGGAGCTGTCGCCGCACCCCGTGCATGAGTGCTTAACCTGATCGGTCTTCCCCTTGCCGTGCCCGACAGTGGTGATCGTGGAATTGCACCCGGTGCACAGGTGTTTGGCGGTCATCGTTGGGATATCCCGTCCCTTGGACTTCGAGACCGTGTGCATCATCACCGTCTGGCACTTGCCACAGACCATGACGAACTTGTCGCCCGATTTCAGGTCCTCCAAGTCGCCGTAGGTTGACACTTTCGACAGGCTTTGGAGCCGTTCAGCTCCCTTTTCCGACGCCGCCACGGCGGACGAGAGGCAGCCGAGGCCGAGGGCAACAACGGCGACGAACTTGATGATGTTTCGCGACTGAACGACGAGGGTTTTCATTGGATGCGGTGGTTGATGCTGATCGGGCGTCGTGACGCCCATACGGGCTTGCGCCGCCGCATTGGTAACCCCTCGAACAACCGCTTGGCCAGCGTGTTCGCAGCATTCGGCGTCGAGAGGCCAACGTCTGGGTCGCCCCTTGGCCGTCGTTAAGACTCCGCTAGATCGCGGTGAAGTTCCCGCGACATCGAGTCGAGAAGAACCCCTTCCCTCAGGGGGAGCCACGCTGACGATTGCGCGCTGGTGTGGAGGATCATGCAGGGCATACCCGCACCGCGCTCAGCGGGTCGAGGCAGGCGTTCGCCAGAAAGCACGATTATTGAGGATGGCGTTCGGGAGGGCGAGGGAACAAAGCGTATCGCAGATTTATCGTTCCACCGCAGGCGCAAACCACGTTGAGGATGATGAATGGCAAATCGTGCCTTGCGGCCGAGTGCAGAACCAAGGCGATGCAACCGGCAAGATTCAGCACCAGGAATCGGACATTCATCGGACAGGAACGGGCGCGAATTGTTTCCACCGTTTGTGGAAACCAGCAGACAAAGCAGAGACCGAAGCCCAACCACCCCAACGATTCAAGCAGCAACGATTTCACAACTCAAATCTACCACGCAGTCCGCGTGCCAGAAAGGCCACCAGCCGCTTCTCAGGGCCTGATCGCGCTCTGACGCGAACAATCCATGATGGCGCCTCTCGCGTCGGTAGAATTGAACCCGGCAAGTTTTTCTCACTGACCCAAAGCCCGTGAGGTTGTGAGCTGACAACGCAGCGTGAGGGGTTCCCGCATATGGGGAGCAAAAGCCCCCGTCCGTGCCTCGGGACGGCGTTCACCCCCTTCTGGAGGATGCATCGCCGACGCTGCTATGGCCGAGTTGACGCTAGCCCACGGAGGCGCCAATTCCATGAAAGCGACCGCGGATGCGGATCGATCAAATATGGATGCTGCGGTCAGCGCAACCAAGTTGCAGTCCGACGTCAGCCTGCACGAGAACACGCCGAGGTTGTCGCCCGGCTTTGGCGACATCAACCAAGGCGAACCTTCCGCAAACGAAGTGCGTTTCCGATGATGGAGACGGAGCTGAGGCTCATGGCGACCCCGGCAAGCATCGGACTCATCAGTACCCCCGAGAACGGAAACAACACGCCGGCCGTGACGATTGCCGGCCGGAACACCTCACGGGGATGTACAGGCACGGAATCCAACGACCCCAAGGCCACCAGATTGTGCCCGATGATCCGCCGTCGGGTGTTGAGCATCAGGATGACGAACGCCTCCTTGGCCGGATCAAACCACGGTGCGGTCACGATGTTTGCTATCCAGTATTGGTACGCCCTTTCCGGCGTATCGACGAGATCCGCGGGTGCGAGGCATTCCCGCACCCGCAGAACTTTGAACTCGGCAGGCGGCTTTATGGACCACCTCCGATGTAAACGACCTGATGGTGTTCCTGTTTGCCTCCTCGCAACCACACCAGCTCCTTCGTTCGCCCCGTGTCGTAATCGACCAGGAACGTCAGAAGCGGCCAGCGGGCGGCGAGGAGGCGGAGGAAGGTGAGCGGTGGGTTCGGCGTGGTGAACTGCCAGGAGCGTCGTGTCGGCGCCAGTTCCAGCGGTTCGACTTCCGTGAACGCCGCCGGCCATTCCTCCCGATCACAGAACGCCTTCAGGTCCTTTGCGCTGCCGACGACGAGCAGACGGCACTGGCAAGGGTTCATGGCGGTGGCGGTTTCAGGACCAGGTGCGGCACTGGTTGAAGAACTCGCAGCATGCGCACGCCATGGGGCTTGGTGACGGCACAAAATCCTGCCGACGAACACCCTCCAGGTACGACTCCAGCACCTTTATGAGGCGGGACTCCTGGCCGGCGGTCATCGGTGGAAGGGCCGTCACCACGAGCTTGGGCGTTTTCAGCTTCACCAGGTGGTGCAGCTCGATTCCGGTTTCGATCTTGGCGGTGGCTTCCCGGTACAGGACCGCATAGCAGGAGCACTGAAGCTCGTGCAGATGTTCAGCCCGCTCCGAGTTGGGCGTTTGGCCGGTCGTCTTGAATTCCACGATCTTCCCGCCGGCACGAACGAGATCAATGATCCCTATGAGCCGGGTGATGCCGAGGTCCGCGTCAACCGACACCTCAACGCCTTCGGCGGCTTCGTTGGGAGGAATCGGAGCCTGGGTGAAGTAGGTGTCCAAGAGCCGCCAGGCGGTGGCTTTGGCGTCGGTCTCTTCACCGTCCTCCCAGCGAATCTCACCCTCCTGTTCCTCGGTCCAGAACAGGTCGAACTGCTCCTTGAGCCAGCCCTCCGGAATCGAATGGCGACGCCAGCGGGCCAGGTTCCACAGCTTGAGGATGTGGTGAACCGTGGAGCCGACGTGTTGAGCCCCCGATTTCCGCTTCGGGAGCTTGGCCACGTACCGGAAGAAGAACTGAAGCCGGCAGGTGTGGAAAGTGTTCAGCCGCGAGGCCGACACCGTTTGCAGGAGGTCATCGACCTGGGCATGGGTGCTGGTCGGAGAAGGCGGGGTGACGATTTGGTTCATGCCGTCCTCGCTTTCTGGAAGCGGCCACCATTGGTGCGGGAGCCGTTGCCGTTGCCGCCGTGGGGTCCGCCATGGGCTTCGAGCAGTTCTTCGATGAGGCCGGACGCCTCCATCTTGTTCAACTGCTTGACACCCTTGCCGAATCGTTCGTGGGCGAGCGATTCGATGTCCTTCTTGTCGAGGTGGTGGTCGTCGACGATTTTCAGGATCAACCCCTTTTGTTTGTCGGAGCAGGACCACGCTTCGCTTTGAGCGTTGGGGCGAGCGCTGCCGTTGCCGGGGTGACTATTGCTGCCGTTCGCGGGATGCCCGTTGCCATTGCTGGGCGTCGGGAGAAATCCCGTTTCCTGGATGTCCCGGTCGACGCAGTTTTGCAGGAGCACATAAAGCCGTGAGCTTTCTGACTCCACCTGTTTGATGTCGCCGAGTTCGATCCTGATCGTGATGGAGTACTGATGGGAGGAATACCCGGGGAGACCGAGCTTCTTGCTGTAGTTCGCTTCGAGGGTGATGGCCATGGTGGTGCTTTTCCTTGATGGTGGGTGGACATGAAAAAGCCCCGGACACCACAAGGTGACGGGGCTGTCGCTCGTTGCTCCCCCGGGGAGGGGAGACGCCGAGTTGTTCGATGTTCAGGGTGTTATACCACCAAAGCGCTCATCTCCTCACCCGGGGGCGCCTTCGAAGAACGGCAAACGCTGCAAGACTCGCCGCTACCGATCCGACGATCGCGGACGGCTCAGGCACTGCCACAGCAGAGGTGAGGTACGTGAGGCGGTCGGCACCAGAGATGCCGTAGTCAAATGCCACGCCACCAACGGTGGTGTTCAGAAGCGGAACCGGCAAATCCGTGTCCGGAGCGGGTCGATAATCCGAATACCAATAGAAGATGTTGCTTCGCTCTGAAGTTGGCGTATCCCCATGCTCAAGCGCCAAGGAATCGGGCATGGAGACCGTGGAGACTTGATTCCACAGGTTGAGATTTGCGCTCGGGAGGTACTCAAATCCGGGAGATCTGGAAAGCAGGGTATCGATTAGGCCGGTAGCGGTTTGGTCGATACCGACGCCAGTGACGCGAATACTCCAATCGCCTTCTATCCGAAGTGGTGCAACAGTAATCGAGTCGAAGGCATAGGTGCCCGTCCCCGCGTTCCACGTCACCGGCCTGGGATCGGTAACGACTCCAATGTCAGCAAAGCGAAGATTCAGAACAACTTGTGCCGTTCGAGTTTCGGGAGGGTTCGGGAAAGTTCCTGGGGCACTTCGGCTTTCCGTGAACGAAACCGTCGTTCCCGTCAGGTCACGAAATGTCGTGTTGTTGTATCGAACGGTTCCAGCAGGACCATCGACCTCGATTTGGCCTGCGACACCTACGCCGGATTCCCAACGATGGATATAGGCACCGCCGGGGGCCAGCGATGTGCCGGTAATCAAGACGTCTCGGTACCTGGGCGCCGTTGACTCGTAGGTGAACGGGAACACCTGTGCATTTCCAGTGGTTGCCACCAGGAGGTCACAGGTCAGAACAACAGCAAGGACGATATCGTGGGACCAGTGTGCGTTCGGTGATTTTGTAGCGAGCATACTTTATTCTCCTAAAGCCTCGGCGGCTTGACCCGCTCCAGGAGGGCCGATTCGCCCACGTCACTGCTTCAACGACGACGCGGTTTTGAACGACGCGACCGACAGCGGCTGCGCTTGATGCCCAACAACTATCGAGGAGCGATGAACAAGACAGCTCGAATACGCCCCATTGGGCCGTGGTCGTCAACGGGAAAAGGACGGCCTGATAGGGCGTGCCACTCGATCAGGAACAAGTCGAATTGCTCAAGGCCGTCGGAGGAAATGTGCGCCGTCTCCGGCTACGAGCGAAGCTGACGCAGGAAGGCCTGGCGGAGCAGGTCGGGATCAATCCTCGGACGATCCAGAAGATCGAGGCAGGCAAGCTGAACATCCTGGTGACGACGCTGGCGCGATTGCAGGCCGCCCTGGGCTGCCGGTGGGAGGAGTTGATGAGGTTCGGCCACGTCGAGTGATGGATGGCGCCGAACCAGGACTGCGCGTGGTTATTGGTTCTGCTCCGGCGAGCTTCAAGTCGGGGCATGGCCGCCGGGTATCGGGAAGTCCAGAGGCTTCGACCAAGTTCTTTGCTCGCCGACGATTCGGGATGAACGGCGAAGGATGTCGAGTTTCCTGTTCCACAGTGCATTCGCTCGCGGCCCCAAATCCCGGGCGGTGATTGCTTGGACGAGCGCCCTGAAGCCAATAGTGCCGACACAACGCCCGTCCAGACTCGGGCAAATCGCGTATCCGGGGCGCCGGTGCGGGGTGTTCGAGACGACCCAGTCGAACAGCCCGCCCAGGGTCAGGGATGGTTCCCCAAGCCAGTCGAAATGTCGGAGAACGGCGGTTCGGATCGTTCCACGTAGGCCGAGTGCTGCGACCAGATCATCAATCGCCCACGGTACGCCCGGATCATCGAGAGCACGCATCCGTGAACAGATCGAATCGCTCCGGAGTAGCGCCTCGCGGGCGGCTTCATGGCGTTGAAGGACGAGGACAATGCCGTCCGCGGTAAGGCCAAAGTCGTCCGCCAACTGTCTAGTCGAGCACCCCGACCGAAATCGGTCGAGGATTTGATGGTCGCGAATGGCAATCAGGTCGCGCTTCATGGTCGTTTGATCAACAGATCGGCGCCTTGACCGAGGCGTACGGGTCGCTGGCAGTCGCCCAGAGCTTGTAACCGCCGGCATCTAGCGATAGCCGATGTTCTGCAATAAACCACAGGTCATCGAGCATCAAAATGGGCAATTCTCCCGCCCTTGCGGCAATCCAGTTGAAGTTCATGGTCCACCGAGGGCAATATCGACTCCACCGCAAAACGCATATGCCCGCTAAAAAGAAGAAGGCCGCAGCCGTCGAAACCGCACCCGAGGCCAAGCCGGCGTCGGGTGAAGTACCCGCCGCCGGAGAGCAAACCGACGCCATGAACTTGATCAACTCCGCGCTTGAGGAGATCGCGGCGATCAAGGAGCGACGTGATGGTCTGGCCGGACTTGACGCCAAGGTCGCCAAGCAGAAGGCAAAACTTCAGGCCCTAACCGAGGAATACGAAGCAGCAGAAGCAAAGATTGCCCAGGCAGAAGCCGCGATCATCGCGAAGTACCCGAAGGCGCGCGGGATGCTCGGGACGGTTAAGGCGAAGCCAGGACGTAAGGCCGGAACAAAACGAGGTGAGGGCGCTGGAACGCGAAAGAAGAGCGGGGGGAAAACGCTCGATCTGGAACAGGCTGGCCAGGTGTTGGCAGCTATGCCGGCAGAATTCGAACTCGGCGCCTTCAACAAGAAGGCTCGGGAAATGCACCCGGGATTTACAGCCAAGGGCGCCATGAAACTGCTGAAGGACAAAGTCAAAAAGCTTGGCGGCAAAGGAATGGGAATGCAGTACAAGAGGATCTAGCAGCCTGTCGGACTTAGGTTGCAACTCGTTAATAATGAACGCTGCGACTTTTCGACTCAAAACCTTAACATGTGCATAATAAGCGACTTGCGACTCGTCGGTTAGCTAAGTCCGACACACTGCTAGCCGACTACGCCTTCGCCCGATACAGTGCTCCCAGAATCTTGCCGAGCTGGGAGACGCTGACCTTCGGCCAAGGGACTTTGGCGAGGAACCGGTTGGCCTTCTCGACCGAGAACGCCTCGGGATCGTAGGGGCGCCCCAGCCATTGCTTCATCGCCCGGTGTTCCGGGTGCTTCTTGTTCCGGAGGGTTTCGAGAAGGTTCTCGTAGCCCGGAATGCTGCCACAATCCTCCGGCGGGCAAGCCCGGCCTCCTCCGACGCAGACGGCAAGCCGCTCGGCAGGAAATTGCCCCTTGGACAGCGGCTCGAAGGTCAAGATGTGGTTCCAGGAGTCGCCGAAGTCGTACTGGTAGACGAGAACCGGGGTCTTGGCCTTGGCGACCTGCTCGACGGTGACCTTCTTCTCGTCCGTCACCGGCGGATCGCCCTCAAACTCGTTCAAGTTGAACGAGGGGTCGGAGATGATGACGTCGCCAAGGCCGAACTGGTGCAGGTGGCTGTTCGTCCAGCCCATGGCGACCTGGATCACGGCGTGAACCCAGCCGAGCGTGGCGGCCTTGGGTACGATGACGCTCCGCCAGATGGTGGGCTGGATGTCCTCCAACTCGATGCGCATGACGCAATAGTCACGGTTCCGAAGTTCTGATCCGATTGCCCCGGAAGTATTTACGTCGATCACGGGGTGAGCCTATCGCGGTCGGGCCACGGTTTCCATCCAATGACCGTTGCCAGGGCCAGCGTGGACTCGAATCGGTAAACGGAACCAGGTCACGATTGATGGGCTCGCCACTCCCAACGCAGACCGATCACGAATGCGGTGGTCACGACCGGGACGGAGACGAACCACGGCCAGTTGGCGCCCGGGAAGGCATCGTGAAGGAACCACCCGGCAGCAATCGCAGGGCCGACGCAAACGATCAGGCGCCAGGAGGCTATGGCTTCCACGATCTCCCAGAGGAATTCGAGTGCGGTCATGATTATCGAAAGCCCTGAACACCCACGAGATGTGCCGAGTTGCATGACGGAAAGAGGATCTGGGTGCGAGCAAGGCCCTAGGGAATCCGATGAAGAGCGATTGGCCTCCAATCCAACTACCCTCTATCAATATCCCCCGCTACGCGCCCATAGCGATAGAAGAAATTCCATGAACGAGAGGAGCACCAATTAAATCGAGAGTGTCTCCTGTCTCCAATGGAGCCCAAAGAAATCCAATACCCTATTCCATCAAGCCTTGGACATCAATTCCGCTTCACGGCTTTGCAAGGCCTTCAAGAACGGGTCTGGAATCACCTTCTTTGGCAAGAGCCGGTACTTGGGAGCCTTTTGGCGGAGTCGTCTGATGTGCTCCTCTCGTACTTGGGTCAATAGTTCGATCTCCGTCCTCTCTGGTTTACCGTCGGGGATCGCCAACTCCGGATCACCGACAGCCTTGAGGAAGCCGTTGATCTCTTGAAGCATCGATTCGTTAGGGTTCATTCTAGGAATTTCAAAGGTCGTATGCGGTAATTGCCTGCATGCGCTCACCATAGTTGATTCGGGTCTATGGTTTCACGTTTCTATTTCTGCCGCGCTTATTGCGTGGATTCCTCGGTGACGACCGCAGTTCCCACAGCTTGAGGTAAAGCAAACGTCGCTCCCATTGTGCCTTCCAGGCTGTACCAAGCGACGCCTGCCAGATGCTGATCACCGCCGATTCGTGGAGGTAAATGCCGAGTTGCTGCTGCCTGCATATCGGAGCGTCCGTGTGTAGGCAGAATCGATCAAATGGAGTGCGTGGAAGGAATAGATCCAGGAATTCGAGTGGGGATATGTCTATGATCCCGTTGCTGGTCAGGAATTCCTGAACCCGGTTTCTGACGCGGAGTTCAAACGAGATGGCAGCCAGGAGTTCGTCGACCGCAACGGGGATTTCAAGGTCGGCTGGATCGTCGAGGGATTTCATGGCTACCGTTGGCGACAGCATCGACCTTTCCCACGTTGATGGCCAGCCGGATACCGGGCCGTAGGTCGATGTATGAGGCCTTGGGTAATGACGGCATGGCTGTGGGTGCGGTTGCATCCTTCAGAGCTAAAGAATTGTCGTGGGAGTATGGCCCTCCACCAACGCCACCCACACCCAGCGACAGCGCGGGCATGCAGGTGGGTTGGTGGAGGATCGCGAATTCAATGCATCTGCCAGCTTCGTTCGCTGCGGCAGGCAACCTGCTCGCGAGAAACGCGAAGGTCGTCGCACCACCTGGGGGATTGGCATGCATCGGACATGAAACCGTCGCCGAAGAACTCAACCACCGCCCCACGAAGTTCCTCCATGCACTGCCGGACGGCGAGACGGCTCGATTTCAGGGCACGAG
>CAZSOV010000221.1:0-13586 GCA_964608505.1 uncultured Verrucomicrobiota bacterium | reverse complement strand
GTTGGGGTCGCTAGCGAGCGCGATCCACGCCACCGGAGTCCGCCGGGCAACGCCATGCCTTCATGACGAGGACCCGAGGGGCTACGGTTCGAATGGTGGCGCCGTGCGACACGGGCCACGTTCTGCCGTTCCTCGGTCGTGGGGTCAATCGGGAAGATGGGGCGTGGGACCAGGGCGATTGACACAGTCCGGTGCGGAACGGCGTTGTGGGGCCGGCGACTGCCGAGTCGCCGGTTGCCCCTCTGGTTTCGCCCGCTTCGATCGCCCCGCGAACCGGTCCGCCGTCGCGCAGACGCTAGGGCGGGGAGCCGGTCGCTGGCCCCAATCGACTTTGTCATTCGCCCCGAGGATGGGTCGGGAAGTTGGGGCCGCGTCCCGGCCGCAACGCGAAACGTCCGGAGCGGTTCCGCCACTCCGCCGCGCAGGATGGCTGGGTCGAAAGCTCCGCTTTCCGCTTGTCGCGGTGTCGTCTCACCCCGGCGGACTCCGGGACGCCTGGAACGTTGCCAGGCAGGCTCGCGCCGTGACGGGATCGTTCAGGCAAAGGAAGCCCTCCCGCAGGCGGGGGACCGGTTGGCCGCGGAGGAGCGGCGGGTGTTCGACGGAGCGGGCGCGGGCGAAGGCGGCGAAGTCGGGGAAGCCTCCCTCCCGCAGCGCGGCCGCATTGACGAGGCGAAAGGCGCCGTGCGTGCCGGAGTCCGTATGCCGCATAAGCTCGAGGGTGACGCGGCCCATGGTGTGGCGTGGGTTAATCTCGACGATGGGCTTGAGTCGCGCCAGGCCATCCGGCCCACGATAAACGAAGGCGTCGATCCCCACGGGGCCCCGATACCCCGTCGTGCGAATCGCGCTCCCGAGTCGCGCGCCGAGGTCGGCATAGAACTCGGCCAGCACGCGTGGGAGGTCGGGCGGGGACGGGAACTGTCGGAGAATCACCGCGGGAGGCCGACGCGAAAAATCCGGCCCGGCGAAGTTGCCCAGGAACTGGCCCTTGAGGTCGGTCCAGAGGCCAGCGTAGCCGACGAGTTTCAGGGCCTCGGCGGTCATTTCCCATTGCACCGAAAAATCCGCGAGACGCTCGAGCCACGGTTCGACGACCACCTCACGACCGCCGGAGGTCGCCTGCTCGAGCCAGCGCAGTTGTGGGGCGGTGAGCTCCGGTTCCCATAGGCGCACGGCATTGCCGCCCGCGACCCCGAAAGCCTGCTTGACCACGAGCCGGAAATGACCCCGCGCACGGAAGGACTCGATCAACGCCGTTGCCTCCTGCCGGGATCGCGCCGTGAAGCCAACGACGTCCGGAGGGCAGAGCCACGCCGGTTGGGTGTCGGACAGAATACCCCGGAGGAAGTCCGCGCTCCAGGATTTGGAGTAGAGCCGGGCGATGGACGGATTGAAGCAGGCGTCGGCGGGACGCCGTTCCAGGGTGCTTTGCGGAAGAAGCGGAGCCAGGCGCGCAAGGCTCTCCGGACTCCAGGCCCAGGGTCGGAAGCGGCCAAGCTTGCGCCCGGCGAGCGCGGGGTGACGGTCGAGGCACGTTTCCGGCGAGGTCTCGATGAACTCCGGGAGCGGGAGTCCGGCGCGCTTGAGCGCGGCCAGCAACTCGATGGGAGGCCGACGAGAGACGAGGACGATGTCATCCTGTCGGGCCAGGAATTGAGGAAGGTTCTCCAGGTCGCGGGCAAGGTCGGCCTGATGCCGGTTGGGATTGAAAGCCTTGCCGAAGGCGAGAAAGCCCTCGGCGAACGGGTTGAAGTCATGGACGTCCGGGGTGCGGCCCTTTGACTGCGCGAAGACCTCGAGGTGCGCGATGAAGTCGGGGTCGAGTCCCGCCGCGCGACGTCCCTCGACGTTGAGCGACAGGCCCTTTGCCCGCTGCGGCGACAGGGGGAAACGCAGTTGGCGGCAGAAGGCGTCCCAGTCGGACAGCGCCGGGTTCTTCCAGCGCCGAAACCACTTGAGCCCATACGCCACGTGACCGATCTCGTCCCGATAGATGCGGTCCATCAACCGGGCCGTGTCGGCGTCGCCGACGGTGGAGAAGGCGGCTCCGAACTGGCGGCAGAAATCGAGGTTGGCCTGTTCGAACGTCAGACAAAGGCCGGCCACGTAATCGATGGGATTCTCCATCGGGGCGACCGAGCGCCAGAAGTAACCGCTGACGGGCAGGTCCCCGAATTCGAGGCCGCAGCCGCGGATGCGCTCGAGATAGAGTCGGGTGTGGTCCTGTTCGTCCCGAAGGGTGGCGAGCACCCCCCGGCGGAAGGCGGGCGGCGCGTCGGGAAACCGCAGCAGGACGAGGGCCATCAACTCCGTGGCCAGCAATTCGTGATTGGCAAAGAAGTGGAGGAGTCGGCCGCGCTCGAGTCGGTCCTCGAGGCGATGGAGGCCGGGAAACTCGGAGGGTCCCTGGGATTGTTTGAATCGGAGTTGCTCGGGACGTCCCGGGGCGGGGGGGGGCATGATCGCCGGTCCGGGGTGCTCGTCGGTGATGCCTTCCGGAGGCGGGAGGAGCTTCTCCTCCAAATGCCCGGAAAAGAGGATTCGTTCGGCGAACGCGCGAAGTTCCATCGGTCGCTCAGAGGGGTACCCCGCGAAGGCCACGGGCGCGAGCCCACGGTGGCGCCCCGGTCCGGATCCGGAATCTCGCGCGTTCTTCATTCAAAAAGACTGCATTTATATTCATACATTAATCAAAAAAGACTGCATTTATGATGGTCTTTCCTAATAAAAAGACTGTCTCGTACTGTCAGCGTCCCTTGTCAGATCGGCGTCGCCGGGTGCCACCGCGCGCGACACCAGAGCCTCTCCTTCCCACCGCTCGGATCCCGGATCCGGATCCGGATCCGGATCCGCCTGCGACCGGTTCTGCACCGCCGCACGGAGGTCGTGGATGGGAACCCGTCGCGGGTCCCAATCGACTTTGTGCATCGACCGCTTTGTCCAGCAACCTGGTCGCAACATCGGCGCGACGGGGAGCTTCTTGCACGGGGCCGGGCTCGGGTGATTTGCTGGCGCCTTCCATGAGTCGGACATCCAAACTCGGTGGCGGCGGGTTGGCGTTGGCGTGGTTGGTGCTCTTGGTGCCTGGCGCGCCCGGACGCGACCCGGACTTCCTCCGGCCCGCTTCGAAACCGGTGCCCGACGTGCTCTATTGGCAGGAGACCGGACGTCAGGTGCCGTCGGACGAGCCGCTGACCGGGGTTGCGGTTGCCCGGGATGGAACCGTGTTGGTGGGTACGGACGCGGGGATTCGGTGGTTGCGGGGAGAGGGCTGGGCAGCGGACCCCGCGTTGGGGGAGGCGGTGCGGCGTCTGGTGGCTGCGGGGGACCACGTCTGGGCCGTCACGGCAGGCGGATTGCGCCGCCGGGAGCGTGGGGGGAAGTGGACGCGGGTGGGCGACGATCGGGAGGGGGTGACCGACGTGGCGGAGCATCGTGGCGGGATGGTGGCCGCCGGGGGCAGCCGCCTCTATCGGGTCCTGGAGGACCGGTTGGAACCCTGGGGCACCAACCAGGCGGGTTTCGCCATCAGCCGGGTCGTCTCGCACCAGGAATCGCTCTACGTCCTGGGCCAAGGCCGCCTGGCACCGTTCGCCCGCGAACAGTTCGGTGGCTTGGACGTGTACGGGTTCCAGGCGGATCTGGGGTGGGATTGGGGGGCGCTGCCATCGCCCCGCACCCGCGATGTCACAAGCCTCGGCCATGCCCTGGTGGTGGGGACGGACCGGGGCCTCGGAGTGCTGCGCGGGATGTCGATGGCGTCGGTGCGCGGCGAGGATGGCTTGCCTTACGAGGACGTGCTCTGCCTGGCCAGGGGTTTCGGGGACGATCTGTGGATCGGGACGAGCCATGGCGCGATTCGCCAGGTGGACGGGCGCTTCCAGTACTTCGCGGGTCGCCGCTGGCTGCCCGGGGAACGGGTGGCGGCGGTGGCCGTCGACGGGGCGGGGAAGCGGGTTTATTGCGCGACGGAAAAGGGCCTGGGGATCCTCGAGTACCGGCCCTACACGCTGGCGAAGAAGGCCGAGTACTACGAACAGCGGGTGGAAGCGTGGGGGCAGAAGCGGCTGGGTTTCCTGCACAAGCTGGAATGGGACGCGGCCACGAAGGAGTTCGTTCGTGAAGTCAGCGACAACGACGGGGGATACACGGGGGACTATCTGGCGGCGCAATCGTATCGCTGGGCGGTGACGCGGGATCCGGCGGCGCGTCGGGAGGCGACGAACACGTTCCACGCGCTGCGCTGGCTGGAAGGCATGACGGGCATCCCGGGCTTGCCGGCGCGCTCGGTGTGGGCCAAGGGCGAGCGGGGACACAAGGCGGGGCACGGGTCGGGTGGCTACGCGGCCGAGTGGCACGACACGGCGGATGGGCTGTTCGAGTGGAAGGGGGACACGTCGAGCGACGAGATCTGCTCGCACTTCTACGCGATCAGCCTGTTCCTCGAGCTCGCCGCCGAAGGGGCGGAGATCGCGCAGGCCAAAACTCACCTCGTTCGCATCGCGGATCATCTCGTCCGGAACGGGTGGAAACTCGTGGACCGGGACGGAAACCCCACCCGATGGGGGCGGTGGGACCCGGAGTATTTCCGGACAGACGAGGGCCGGTTCGACCGGGGGTTGCAGGCGGTGCAGATCCTCTCGTTCGTCAAGACGGCCGAGGCACTCACGGGAGACGCGCGTTTCACGGCGGCGTATGGTCGATTGGTGGAACTGGGCTATCCCGAGTTCACGCTCCGGGCGCGGAGCACGTTCCCGCCGGACAGCGTGCTGCATTTCGAGGACCAGCTGGAGTTCTGGGGGTGGTGGAACCTGCTCCGGCACGAACGGGATCCGGAATTGCGGGCCCTTTATCGGCGGGGCTACGAGCGGACCTACGAGGTGGTGAGAATCGAGCGGAATCCCTGGTACAACTTCCTCTACGCGGTGCTGACGGGCAACGTCTGCGAGGCCGACGCGGCCGTGGAGCATCTCCGCGACTGGCCCCTGGACCTCCGGGTGTGGTCGTACCAGAACTCGCATCGGGCGGATCTGCGGACGCCCCCGGGGTACGTCTCGCCGAAAGGCGGCGTCCGGGCCTTCTCGCCGCGGGAACACGAGCCGATGCGTTGGGATAACTGGACGATGAAGATGGACGGTGGTGCTGGCGGAAACGACGTGGTGGAACCCGGCGGGTGGCTGGTGGCCTATTGGATGGGGCGCTACCATGGCTTCATCCTGCCACCCGAGACGCAGCTCGCGGAGGCCTTGCGGGTGCGCCCGGACGAGATCCCCGCGGGCGGCGCGCGCCCCTACGAGGGGCCGGGGCGACCGTCCGGGTATTGAATCCGCCCGTCGGAGCCGGTCTGAATTCGTCCTCGGCGTGCGGCGGCCACGCGGGGCAGATTGGGGCATGCAGTACCTGTGGATGGCACTGATCGGTCTGGTGGGAGGCGTGGCGAGCGGGCTGTTTGGGGTGGGTGGCGGCATCATCATGGTACCGGGGATGGCCTTGTTGCTGAAGACGGATTTCAAGGTGGCGGTGGGAACCTCCCTGGCGGTGATCGTGCCGACGGCGTTGACGGGAGTCCTGAAACACCACCAGTTGAAACAGGTGGATTGGATGCTGGCCGCGCTGCTGGTGCCGA
This sequence comes from uncultured Verrucomicrobiota bacterium, assembly GCA_964608505.1. Classification (GTDB taxonomy): domain Bacteria; phylum Verrucomicrobiota; class Verrucomicrobiia; order Limisphaerales; family CAIMTB01; genus CAIMTB01. The sequence continues at coordinate 7,957 of CAZSOV010000221.1, read as the reverse complement.
CGGCCATCGTGGGCGGGCTCCTCGGGCCGTGGCTGACGACGCGGCTGAGTTCGCCCGAGCTGCAGCGTGGCTTCGGCGTCTTTCTGGTGCTGGTCGGACTCAAATTGGCTTTCGGGATCAAGTGACATGAAATCATCCGAGCACGCCCGTCCGCAGTCGATTGTCCCGAAGCGCGCTGCACGCACCGGGGTTGCTTCCCATGAATGACCTGGCGAAGGCGGCTCTGGCCGCGATCCTGTTGCGGGGCCTCGCGCAATTCGCGTTGGAGCTGTTGAACCGAAGGCACGTCGAGGCGCATGCCGGCGGGGTCCCCGAGTCGTTCCGCGGTACGATGGACGCGCCGACCTACGCGCGTTCCGTGGCGTACACCGTGGCCAAGAGCCGGCTCGCGATGGTCGAGACCGTCTGGGGCCTGGCGGTGCTGGTTGGCGTCCTGTTCAGCGGACTGCTGCCGTGGGCGTGGGGTGCCTGGAGCGCGGGCGCAGGGGACGGGGTCTGGGCACAGGCGGGCGGTCTGTTCCTCGCGGGCACGATCCTGGCGTTTCCCTCGCTGCCGCTCGAGTGGTGGGCACAATTCCGACTGGAGGAGCGATTCGGGTTCAACACCACGACGTTCCGCACGTGGTGCGTGGACCGGCTCAAGGGGTTCGCGCTGGGGGCGGCCCTGGGTGTTCCCGTGCTGGCACTGCTTCTGAAGCTCGTGTCGTGGACGGGGACCTTCTGGTGGTTCTGGGGTTGGGTGGCGCTCCTGGTCTTCCAGTTGGTGCTGCTGGTCGTGGCGCCGGTGCTGATCATGCCCCTGTTCAACAAGTTCGCGCCGCTCCCCGAGGGAACCCTCAAGGAACGCCTGCTCGAACTCGCGCGTCGAACGGATTTCCGGGCCCGGAGCATCGAGGTCATGGACGGAAGCCGCCGCTCCCGCCACGCGAACGCGTTCTTCACCGGGCTGGGCGGGTTCCGGAAGATTGTCCTTTTTGACACGCTGTTGGCCCAACTCGACGAACGGGAACTCGAGGCGGTGCTGGCGCACGAGATCGGCCATTTCCGAAGGCGGCATATTCCCAAGATGATGCTGACCTCCTCGGTGCTCATGCTGGGGGGGCTGGCGATGGTGGGTTGGCTGGCGGAACAGAGCTGGTTCTTCGCGGCGTTTGGATTCGCGACGCCCGGGGTGGCGGTGGCCCTGTTGCTCTTCGGGCTCTTGTCGGACACGGTGACCTTCTGGTTCTCGCCCTTGAACCATGTCCTGTCGCGACGCTTCGAGTACGAGGCCGACGCGTTCGCGGCCCGCGCGGTGGGCGGAGCCAGTTCGTTGATCTCCGCCCTCCGCAAGCTCCACGAGAAGAACCTCGCCAATCTGACCCCGCATCCGTGGTACAGCGGATTCTATTACTCCCACCCGACCCTGCTCGAGCGCGAGGCGGCGCTTCGCGGGAACACCACGACCGCGGTCGTGCCAGGTTCCTGAGCCCCCGAGGGGCCGTCCTCCAACCCCGCTCGTCGTTCACCCCTGGGACGAAGCAAGCGCGGTCCTGCGGGTGCCACGTCCGCTCCCCGGAAGACTCGCCGTCGTCGGGTTTCACCACATCGAGGTTGGCGGGCCGGGTGGCGCGGCGTTGACTGGCCACGGGCAACCCCCGCGCACATGAACACCCCGTCCCAACCTTTTCTTCCGCGCCGCGCCCCCAGGGGCCGCGCCCTCCTTCTGGTCCTGGGAATTCTTCTGTCCCGGACGGAAACCGGGTCCCACGCCGCATCGGGGCTCGATCCCGCTCCCGAACCCCTTCCCGAATCCCGCGCGGTCCGTCGGCTCTTCGCCAATCCTCCCCGCGAATATGCCTCGGGCCCGCTCTGGGTCTGGAACGACCTGCTGACCGAGAAGCAGATCCGCGACACCCTGCGGGACCTGGCCGGGCAGAACGTGCGCCAGGTGTTCGTGCATCCACGGCCCGGACTGATGACGCCCTACCTCGGGCCCGACTGGTTCCGGCTCTGGAAACTGGCCGTGCGCGAGGCGGAGCGCCTCGACATGAACGTCTGGATCTACGACGAGAATTCCTATCCCAGCGGATTCGCGGGCGGGTTCGTTCCCGAGCTCCAGCCCGAATCGCGCGGCATGGGACTCGCGCTGCAGGACGCGGCGGCCGCGCCGGCCACGACCGAAACCAACGTGGTGGCCGTGTTCCGGCTGGGCGACGGACGCGCGGAGGACGTCACCGCCGAATGGCGGGCCGGCAAGGCTCCGGCTCCGGGCGGATCCCTGCTCGTGGCGCGTTTGCAGCGGTCCGGCAATTCCCCGTGGCACGGCAATCGCAGTTACGTGAATCTCCTGACGCCCGGGGTCACCGAAAAGTTCCTGGAGGTCACGCTGGGCGCCTACGACAAGGCCCTCACGGATCGCGAATGGAAACGGGTGCCCGGAGTGTTTACGGACGAGCCCAACATCCGTCCCGCCGGCGGGTTCCCGTGGTGCCCCGATTTCGCGGAGCAATTCCGCCAACGGCGCGGCTACGATCTCCTCGGAAACCTGGCCTCCCTGGCGCGCGAGGTGGGTGATTGGCGGCGGGTGCGCCACGATTACTTCGCGACCGCGAACGAACTCTTCATCGAACGGTGGGCGAAACCCTACTACGACGCCTGCGAACGGCGCGGACTCGAGTCGACGGGCCACTATTGGGATCACGAATGGCCGCACTGCATCGGGGTACCCGACAACATGGCGATGGCGGCGTGGCAGCACCGACCCGGAGTCGACACGCTCATGAACCAGTACGCCGAACACACCCACGCCCAGTTCGGCAACGTGCGCTATTGCCGCGAGATCTCGAGCATCGCCAACCAGCTGGGCCGCGAGCGCACCCTGGTGGAACTTTACGGCGCCGGCGGCTGGGACCTGCGCTTCGAGGACATGAAACGCATCGCCGACTGGCTCCAGGTGCTCGGGATCAACACGATGGACGAACACCTCAGCTACGTCACCCTGCGCGGCGCACGGAAGCGGGATCATCCCCAGTCCTTCTCCTATCACGAGCCCTGGTGGCCGGCCTACCACGTGCACGCGAGCTATATGACCCGACTCTCGGCGGCCTTGTCCCAGGGCGAACAGGTCAACCGCGTGCTCGTCCTCGAACCCACCACGACCGCCTGGATGTATCAGGGCCGGGAACCCCGCCTGAAGGAAATCGGCGATTCCTTCTCCCGCCTCCTCATGGACCTCGAGGCGGCGCAAATCGAGTATGACCTGGGCTGCGAGGACGTGATCGCCCGGTTGGGTCGTTCCGCGGGTGGCCCTGATCTTCGCCCCGGCTGGGCCGGCGCCGGCGCGCTCCGCATCGGACGACGCAGTTATCCCGTCATCCTCGTTCCCGAGCATACCGAGACTTTGAATGCCCGGACGCGGTCCCTGCTCAATGACCTGCTCGCCGCCGGCGGTCATGTCATCGGCCTTGGCCCCATTCCAACGCGCACCGCCGGTGCCGAGGATCCGACGGTCGCGGCCGACCGGACCACGCAGCGGCGATGGGAAATCCTCGGGCGCGAAGCCTTGATCACGCGCCTGCGGGAATGGACCGCGACCGAACCGATCGTGGTCGACCGGGCGCCCGGTGATTCCGGGATCCTGTTTCATCACCGCCGCGAACTCGCCGACGGCCAGTTGCTCTTCCTGGTCAACACCAGCATCGAGCATCCCTCGCGGGGTCGCGTCCGGGCCCGGTTCCCCGGAGTGGAGCATTGGAATCTCAACACCGGGGAGGACGAGGAACAACCGTTTGCAGCCACGGAATCCGGAGTGCTGGTGGATTACGAGCTGCCTCCGAGCGGAAGCCGGCTGCTGTTCTTCTCCACGAAGGCCTCCCGTCCAAACCCGGCTCCCATACTCGAACAGGCGGACGTGCCGGCCTCGGGTCCCGTCGCGGTCCGCCGCGTCGGGCCGAACGTGCTGGTGCTCGACCACGTGGACCTCTCGGTGGCCGGCCAGACGCGCACCAACCAATACTTCTACGCGGCCAACCGCAGGGTCTGGCAGGCGCACGGACTCGAACGCAATCCATGGGACAGCGCGGTCCAGTTCGAGGACGAGTTGATCACACGCGCGTTCCCCGCCGGCTCGGGCTTCACGGTGACCTACCGGTTCACCCTCGACGGCCCCGTGCCGCCGGACCTGGCCCTGGTTGTCGAACGTCCGGATCTGTACCGGGTCTCGTGCAACGGACAGCCAGTCTCGATTCCTGCCATGATGGATGCGGGGGACGCGAAGTCCCCGGGCGAGGCCGGACGGCGCGGACCGGTGCAGGGGAGGACGGTGGAGTTCAAGGAGTGGTGGCTGGATCGCGCTTTTGGACGGATGAAGATCGCGACCCTCGCACGGACCGGCGAGAACACCATCACGCTCCAGGCCTCCCCCTTCACGATGTGGCACGAGATCGAACCGATCTTCGTCCTGGGTTCGTTCCGGCTCCGGCCCGCCGAGCCGGGCTGGATCGTCGCGCCGGACGCGCCCCTGGCCTTGGAGAGCCCCTCCGGTAAAGGCCCGGGTTGGCACCTCCAGGGACACCCGTTCTACTCGGAAGGCGTGGCGTATCGGCAGAGCTTCGACGTCGCCGATCGATCCGGTCGGTTCACCCTGCGTCTGCCGAAGTGGTACGGCGCCGTCGCCCGCGTGGAGGTGAACGGAAGGGAGGCGGGCTGGATCACGTCGCCCCCCTGGGAGTGCGACGTGACCCGCCAGGTGAAGCGGGGCGCGAACACGGTGGAGATCACCGTCATTGGCACGCTGCGCAACACGCTCGGCCCCCACCATGGTAACCACGCGCTCGGCAGCGCCTGGCCCTCGATGTTCCAGAACGGGCCCGCCTCGGGCCTGCCGCCGGGGGATCGCTACTCGACCGTCGGCTACGGATTGTTCGAACCCGTCGCGCTCAGCAGGTCGTGGAGCCGGCCCTGATGGGGCCACTCTTCCGGCGCGGACACGATTCCCTCGCGAACGGGGTGGTGTCGCAGGAACTCCCATCGCCCCCCGTAGCATTCCTCGGGACCGAGCCGGCAGTCCCAGTGGTCCGATTGCCAGCGCCAGGCGGAACTCGCCGCGCGCTGCACGAACCGCCGCTGCCACGCCCGCATCCAGGCGTCAAACGGGGCCCCCGCCTGGCAGGGCGCGCAGAAGAAATGCAGGACGGAAGGCATCAGTAAATAGTGCCCGACCCGCCATTCCGGCGTGATCAGCCACGCCGCCTGGAGCGAGTGCTGCACGTTGCTCAAGGCAATCCACGGAAGCCTCTCCTGCGAGAGTACGGTCACGAACCAAATCGCGGTGGGTGTCCGCTGGGGGGCGGCAAGGGACGCCTCCTGGAGCGAGGCGGACGCGGGGGGAGAGGTTTCCTCCACGGCGACGACGGACGGAGTTGCGGATTCGTATAAGGCGTACACGGGATGTTACTGGGAATGCCAATCCGCCTCCCCTCACGGCGCCTTGTGGACGCGCGCCCAATCGTGGCGGGAAGTGCTCTCCCCACGCGCGGTCCCCGTGTCGGGACATGACGAACCGGAGTTCTTTCCCTGATAACGTCACGAGACGCCTGAATCTTTCAGAGGACATGAAGAAAAATGAATGAAGTGCCCCGGGATCCGGACGGCGTCGTACCGGGCGCGCCGCGGCATGGAGCGGCAACCCGCGCGCCGGACTCGGACCCCGGACTTCCATTCGGTGCCGCTCTTGCCCAGGCGAGGTCGTCTCCCCGAGCATTCCGCCCGCGATGCTCTCCTCCTCCCGCCGCGCTGCGGCCATTCCATTGCCCATCATCCCGCAGGTGGCGGCCTGGATCCGGGAGCACCCGGGAACGCTTTCGCTCGGCCAGGGCGTGGCCGGGTACGGGCCCCCTCCGGAAGCATGGTCCGAGCTCCGGCGTCTGGCGGACGAGCCGTTGCTCCACCGCTACCAGCCGGTCACCGGTCTGCCCGAATTGACCGCGGCACTTCGCGCCGATCTCGAACGGCGGTCGCGGATCCCGCGGCAGGACCCGCGGGGACTCATGGTGACCGCGGGCGCGAACGCGGCGTTCCTTCAGGCGATGCTCGCGATTCTCGATGTCGACGACGAGGTGATCCTGCCGGTCCCGTGTTACTTCAATCACGAGATGGCGATCGGTATGGCCGGTGGACGAGCGGTCCTGGTTCCATCCGATGACCGCTACATTCCGGATCCGGATGCCATCGCCAGGGCCATCACCCCGCGTACCCGGGCCGTGGTGACGGTTTCGCCGAACAATCCCTCCGGGGCCGTGTTCCCCGAGCCGATCCTGCGCGCGATCCATGAGCTCTGCGTGCGGCGGGGCCTCTTCCACATCTCCGACGAAACCTACGAACGCTTCGTCCACGGCGGCGCCCGGCATGTTTCCCCCGGCGCCTTCCCGGGCGCCGACCAGCACACCATCAGCCTCTTCTCCTTCTCCAAGGCGTACGGCTTGGCGAGTTGGCGGGTGGGCTGCGTCCTCTTTCCACCGGCCCTCCAGGAGGACATGGTCAAAATCCAGGACACCAATCTCATCTGCCCCCCGGTCGCGTCCCAATTGGCGGCACTGGGCTGCCTGCGCGCCGGGGACGACTGGGTCTCCGCCAGAATTCGGGAGGTCGGCGAAACCCGGGACAGGGTCCTCGCCCGTTTGAAGGACCTCGGGGACCAGGCACGCTTCGGGGCATCCGACGGGGCCTTCTACGTCCTGCTCGCCGTGGCCTCCCGTGAATCACCCTTGGAGGTGACCCGGCGACTCATCGCGGAACACCGCGTGGCGGTGATTCCAGGATCCGCGTTCGGCTTCACGCAAGGTTGTCTCCTTCGTGTCGCCTATGGGGCCTTGGATCCGCGGACCGCCGACGAGGGAGTGGGCAGGCTGGTCGAGGGGCTGCGGGGAATGGTCGTCTGATGGGACCCTGCTCGCGAAATTATGGATTGGGCCGTCGATTGACACGGATTTCAGGAACTCGCTAGGGTCAGGCTCAATATTCGCGCCCCATGAGCCATTATTTGGGCCAACAGGTGCTGGTGTTGAACCGACTCTGGCAGGCGGTGAACGTCTGCTCGGTGCGCCGGGCCCTCTCCCTCTTGTTCCAAGGCCACGCCCAAGCCGTGTTGGAAGGCGGGGATGGTTCCTTCCAGACCTATACCTTCCGCGAATGGCGCGATCTCTCGGCCAACCGTCCGCATCCGGAAAGCGTCCAGGCCATCACCTTCAAAATCCGCGTGCCGCGGGTCATCCTCCTGCTCGTCTTCGATCAGTTGCCGGCCAAGGAGGTGAAGTTCACCCGTCACAACATCTTCGAACGGGACAAGAACACCTGCCAGTACTGTGGGCGCACCTTGGATCGTCGGGACCTGAATCTGGATCACGTGGTGCCCCGGGATCGTGGCGGTCCCACCACCTGGGAAAACATCGTGTGCTCGTGCATCCCGTGCAATACCCGCAAGGGCAACCGCACGCCCCCGGAGGCCGGGTTGCGGCTCATCCGCAAGCCGCGGCGCCCGAAATGGAGGCCCTTCATCCACGTGCAGATTGGTCTGCCGGCGCACGATCAGTGGCGCCATTTCATCGATCTCGCCTATTGGAACGTCGAACTCGGCGAGGACGTCGGGTAGTGGCATGGGGTGTTGAGCCTCCGTGGGTTGCCTTCGATTACCCCGTGCCAACGGGTCGTCGACCCTATCCGAACAGTCCTTTGCGAAGGTTGCGTACCGTGTGGAGTCCGCTGCCTTCCAACCCCCGCATCGCTCGCGCCCCGCTCTTTCGCCCCTTCCCAAATCGATCCCGGTGCCGCTCGAACATGCCCTCCACGAACTCGCGCCCCCCGAATACCGCTCCGTCGCTGAAGTAGCGCACCCGACACCGCACGTACTCTTCCACCGGCAGTTGCCCCTTCGCCTCCAGCACCTTCAACACCTCCTCCCGCTTCAACACCCCACGCA
>CAZSOV010000220.1:0-13608 GCA_964608505.1 uncultured Verrucomicrobiota bacterium | reverse complement strand
ACGCCGCCATGGTGACCAGCGCCTGACCCGCCCCCTCCACCAGCACGCTCTTGAACCGCTCCTCCCACAGCGTGCCCTTGCGCCCGGACCGGACGTTGTACCAGGCGGAGAAGCGCTGCTTGAGCATCTTCATGAAGGCGCTCACGTCCCACATCCGGGCGTGGAACGAGGCGAGATACGCCGCTTCTCCTGCCGCGTCGTGCGCCTCGCGATACGTCTGAAAACGCTGGCGCACCGCCCCGACATTCTGGTGCCCGGACAACTGATCCAACTTGGCGCACACCTGCTCGGCGGAAGGTCGTAGCTCCGGGGGCGGTGGGGCCGGGACTTCCAGCAGGATGTGGAAGTGATTGGACATGAGGCAGAAGGTAAGGACGCGCACCTCGCAGAACGCTTCGCATTCGCGGAGGAGTGCGACGAAGTGCTCCTTCTCGGGCGGTTGAAAGATGAAGCGGCGGTCGACGACGCGGGACAGGCAATGATACCAGCCCACCGGAGCCTCGGGGGGAAACCTCAGGCGCACGTTCATGCGCCGCACCATGCACGGTCGCCACAAAATAAAAAGACTGATTTTAAAGCATAGAAGTAACCATAAAAAGACTGATTCATAATGTTCGGGCACGTGCGGTGGGGTGTGGACGGGGTGGCGGATGCGGAATGGCGCCCGCTCCGTGGGCACGCTTGCGGGCGGCCCCCTGGAGGGCGCCGGAGAACCCGGGATGGGGCCGGGAGCGGGAATTTGGTTGGAGGGGGACGCGGGGTCACCGGCAGACTCGGGGCGTGATTACGCGTTATTCGCGGCCCGCGATGCGGGCGATCTGGACGGACGAGAACAAGCTGCGGATCTGGCTGGAGATCGAGTTGCTGGCGTCCGAGGCGCTGGTGAAGGAGCGGGTGGTGCCGGCGGGGGACTTCGCCCGGCTGCTGGCCGGGGTGGAGGCGTGGCGGGCGGATCTGCCGGGATTGGTGGAGCGGCAGAAGGAGCTGGAGAAGACGTTGAACCACGACGTGATCGGGTTCACGACGGCGGTGGCGGAGAAGGTGAATCACGCGGCGAGCCGCTGGTTTCATTTCGGTCTGACGTCGAGCGACGTGGTGGACACGGCGTTCGCGGTGCAGATGGTACAGAGCGCGGATCTGCTGCTGGAGGACGTGCGGGTGCTGCGGAAGTCGGTGGCGAAACGGGCGAAGGAACATCGGTTCACGCCGTGCATCGGGCGGAGCCACGGGATCCACGCTGAGCCGACGACGTTCGGTTTGAAGCTGGCGCTGTTGTACGACGAGTTGGGGCGGTGCGAGGGGCGGTTGAAGGCGGTGCGGAAGGCGGCGGGGGTGGGGAAGCTGAGCGGGGCGGTGGGGACGAGCGCGCATCTTTCGCCGCGGGTGGAGGCGTACGTCTGCCGGAAGCTGGGCCTGAAGCCGGCTCCGATCGCGACGCAGGTGGTGCAACGGGACATCCACGCGGAGTACCAGTCGGTGCTGGCGCTGGTGGGGGCGAGCCTGGAGCGGTGGGCGGTGGAGTTCCGGCACCTGCAACGGACGGAGGTGCTGGAGGCGGAGGAGCCGTTCACGAAGGGGCAGAAGGGAAGCAGCGCGATGCCGCACAAGCGGAATCCGATCACCTGGGAGCGGCTGACCGGTCTGGCCCGGGTGCTGCGGGGCAACGCGCTGGCGGCCTACGAGAACGTGGCGCTGTGGCACGAGCGGGACATCAGCCACAGCTCGGTGGAGCGGATCATCTTCCCGGATTCCTGCACGCTGCTGGACTACATGTTCGGCTTGTTCACGCGGATGATGGACGGGCTGAACGTGTACCCCGAGAACATGCGGCGGAACCTGGGCTCGAGTCTGGGCATGTGGAACAGCCAGACCGTGCTCCTGGCCCTGATCCGGAAGGGCCTGACGCGGGAGGAGGCGTACGCCCGCGTGCAGCAGGCGGCGATGGCGACGTGGGAGGTGAAGCACGCCGGGCGCGACGACGCCGATTTCCTGCTCCAGTTGCAGGCGGATCCGGAGGTGGCGCGGCATTTCCGCACGGGCGAGCTCGAAGCGCTTTGCTCGCTGGATTTCCACTTCAAGGAGGTGAAGCGGCGGTTCCGGGCGGTGGGCCTGGGGTGACGCGGGTCAGTTGTTCTCGGGAAGTCCCTCGGCGTGGCCGAGATTGTGAACCGGCGCGAAGATTTCGAGAACCTCGCGCAGGAGCTCGGGGTCGGGCCGGCGGGTGACCCAGTCGGCCCAGCGGCGGATGTTGTCGGGGTTGGCGCTGCCGGCGATGGTGGAGGTGATGTCGGGGTGGGCGACGCTGAACTGCAGCGCGAGTTCCGCGATGTCGACGCCGCGGGAGGCGCAGAGTTGGGCGGCGCGGCGGGCGGCGGCCTTGACGGACTCGGGTTCCTTGAGCCAGGCCGGGAGGGGCGCGTTGGTGAGCAGGCGGGCGCTGAAGGGGCCGGCATTGAGCGCTCCGATGCCGCGCGCCTTGAGCCAGGGCAGGGTTTCCTCGCTGAACCGGGTGTTCTGGAGGGTGTGCTGGTTGTAGCTGAGCACGCAGTCGACCTCGGTCTGCTCGCCGATGAACCGGAAGATCTTCTGGGGATACCCGGAGAATCCGATGAAGCGGACCTTGCCGGCCTCGCGGGCGCGCCGCAGGGCGGGGAGCGTCTCGTCGACGATCTGCTGCATGGGGACGAACTCGATGTCGTGGCAGAGGACGAGGTCGAGATGATCGGTGGCCAGGCGGTGGAGGGAGATGTCGATGGATTCGGCGACGCGGCGGGCGGAGAAATCGAAGTGGGCGAGGTCGTAGCGTCCGAGCTTGGTGCAGAGGATGTATTGATCGCGGGGCACGTCGCGAAGGGCCAGGCCAAGGAGGATTTCGCTCATGCCGCGCCCGTAGAAGGGGGAGGTGTCGATGAAGTGGAGCCCGCAGTCGAGGGCGACGCGGACGCTGCGAAGGGCTTCGTCGATGGAGACGCGGCGGAATTCCTGGCCCAGCGAGGAAGCGCCGAAGCCGAGGATGGGGAGGCGAAGTCCGGTACGACCGAGGAGGCGGGTTTCCATAGGTTGGTGCGCGGGATTGGAGCAGGGGCAGGGCCGGGGAAGAAGTGGGAAGTGGTTCAAAGGGAGATGGAAATGGGGACGCGAAAGGTACAGGCTGTCCCAGCTTGGTGGTGCCCGGAAGGAGGGTGGAACCGCGGTTCGGGGAGGAAACCGGGAGGAGGACGGCGCACCGAGCACGACGACATGACGGCGCAACGCGAGAGCCGGATTCGAAGCCTGGCCGAAACCAGCCTGGTGGTGGTGTTGCTGTTGCCGTGTCTGGCGGGTTGGTCGTGGGCGGCGGGGGTGGTGGATCTGCTGACGCTGGGGTCGGAACGGGTCGTGATGGGACCCGGGGAGGCCGCCTTGCTGCTCCTGGCCGGGGCCCTGGCGTTGTTCGGCAGGGGGGCAATCTGGAGCGATGACCCCCGGGCGGTGAAGGTGCTCCAGGCCGCGGCGGGATTCCTGGGATGCGCCGGGGTGCTGGCGGCGCTGCGCCGGGTCCTGGATTGGGAGGCGCCGCTGGAGCAGTGGTTGGTCGGCGCTTTCCGGGTCGGGGACGGTCGTCCCGGCGTTCCGCCGGAAGTGACTTCGCCGTGGACGGGCGGGGCGCTGGTGGTGGTGGCTTGGGCGTTGGGGACGAGGTACCGGCGGCGAGGGGACGCGCTGCCGTCGCGAGTCGAGCGGGTGGTCGGCGCCGGGCTGGCGGTCGCGGGACTGGTCTTCGCGGCGTGGCACGCCGTTGGGGGTGGGCCGATGGCCCCGATGGCCCTGTGGTCGGCCTGGGGCTTGTTGTTCCTGGGCTTCGGGATGTGGGGGACGACGGCGGGGGTGACGGCGACGCGGCGGGGACGGCGGGAGCCGGTTTTCCGGGGGTTCCAGCTGCATCCCGGGGCGGGGGTCCCGCTGGTGTTGACGGTGGCGGTCGCGGGGGTGATCGCGGGGTTGGGGGCGGTCTATCTGCGGCACGAGCAGGGGGCGACCCGGATGGCCCGACAGAACGAATTGCAGGCCATCGCCGACCTGAAGGTGCAGCAGATCCGGGACTGGCGGCAGGAGCGACTCGGGGACGCGCGATTCTTTGCGAATGCGCCCTTCGTGCAACGGGATGTCGCCGCCGTGCGCCGGGCGCCCGGCCCGCTTCCCGCGCGGGAGGAGATGCTTCGTTGGATGGAGTTGCTCAAGGCCGGCGACCGCTACGCCAGCGTACGGGTGTACGACGAGGCCTGGCGGATGCTGGCCAGCGTGCCCGTGGCACCGGGCGGAACCCAACCGGTATTCCGGGACGCCTTTGCCGCGGAGTTGCCGCGAACGGGGGTGTGGATGTCCGACCTGTACCGTCCGGGCGGCAACGGGGAGGCGCGCATGGAACTCGCCGGGTTGCTCCGACCTCCGGGAAGCGAGGGGACGACGAACGCGCCGATGGGTTATCTCGTGATGGAATTGAACCCCGAACGGTTTCTCTTCCCGCTGTTGAGATCGTGGCCGACGCCGACGCGGACGGCGGAGACGGTCCTGGTGCGGGCCGAGGGCGGGGAGGCGGTTTATCTGAACCAGGTTCAGCGGGGGAGCGGGGCGGCGGTGACGCGGCGGCTGCCTCTGGACCCGAAGAGTCCCCAGCCGGCGGTCCGCGCCGCGTTGGGGATGGAAGGGGTGATGGAAGGGGTGGATGACCAGGGCGAGCCGGTGCTGGCCGCGGCGCGGCGGGTGGCGGATACCGGCTGGTGTTTGGTGGCCAAGGTGGAGCGGCGGGAGATCTACGCGGTGTTGCAGGGACACGCCTGGATGACGCTGGGGTGGGTGGTCGGGTTGTCGGGGATCACCGGACTCGGGATCGGAATGTACACGCTGCGCCGGGAGCGCGAGTTGGAGCGGCAGCGGGCATCGCTGGCGGAGCGCCTCGCCCTCCTGATGCGGCAGGCAAACGACGTGGTGCTGGTCCTGGACCGGGAGGGGCGGATCGTGGACGCGAATCATCGGGCGGAGGTGGCCTATGGGATGACGGAGTCGGAACTCAAGACGAGATGCCTGAGGGACCTCGTCGCCTCGGAGGCGGAGCGAAGCTCGGCGCGCGCGGACGAGGATGGCTGCCGGGAGGCGCTGCACCGGCGGCGCGACGGGAGCACCTTCCCGGTGGAACTCAGCCAGCACACGGCGGAACTGGAAGGGACCGTCTACCGGCAGGTCATCATCCGGGACATCGCGGAGCGCAAGGAGCAGGAGGCTCGGCTGCGCCGCACGAACCGGGCCCTGCGAACGTTGACCGAGACGAACCAGGCCCTGGTGAGGCTGGGGGACGAGGCGCGCCTGGTGGAGGCCGTCTGCCGGTTGATGGTGGAGGTGGGAGGCTACCGGATGGCGTGGGTGGGATACGCGGAGGAGACCGAGGAGGGCGGCATTCGACCCGTGGCCCGGGCGGGGCACGACGACGGTTACGTGGAGCAGATCCGGGCGACGTGGCGGGCAGGCGAGCGGGGCCAGGGCCCCAGCGGTTCGGCCATCCGGGCCCGGCAGGTCTGCGTGTTCCGGGACCTGCGGAACGATCCGCGTTTCGGGCCCTGGCGCGAGGAGGCGTTGAAGCGGGGATACGCGTCGTCCATCGCGCTGCCCCTGACCGAAGGGGGCCGGGTTTTCGGGGTGTTGCGCATCTATTCGGATCGTACGGACGCCTTCGACCCGGAGGAGGAGGGGATGCTGGTGGAACTGGCGGCCGACCTGGCCTTCGGAATCCAGGCGTTGCGGGTCCGGGCGGAGCGGGATCGGGTGACGGACTCGCTTCGGCGGCGGGAGGAATTGTTCCGGTGCCTGTTCGAATCCCACGTCGTGGGGGTTCTTGTGGCGGACGTGGCCGGGACGATCCGGGAGGCGAACGACACCTTCCTGGTGATGATCGGGCGATCGCGCTCCGAGCTGCCGTTGTCCGGTCGAACGCTGACGCCACCCGAGTGGCAGGCGCACGACGCCGACCTGGCGGCGCGGTTGCAGCGCGGCGAGGAACCGCCGCCGACGGAGAAGGAATTCTATCGGAAGGACGGACGCCGGGTGCCGGTGTTGCTGGGGTTGGCGCCCATTCCGAGTTCGACCGGGTCGGTGGTGGGCTTCGTGCTGGATATCACCGGGCGGAAGCAGACGGAGGAGCGGTTGTGGGTGGAATCCGCGCGGCTGGCGAGCCTGTCGGCGAACGTTCCGGCCATCATCTTCCAGATGGCGGTGCGTCCGGACGGGACCATGACCTGCCTGTACATCAGCGACGCGTGCAGCGACATCCTGGGGATTCCGCCGTCCGAGGCGCAGGCGGATGTCCGGACGTTGCTGGATCTGCCTCATCCGGAGGAAAAGGCGGGGTTCGACGCGGTGCTGGAGCAGGCGATCGGGGCGCAGGGCCCATGGCGTTGGGCGGGGCGGGCGATGGGTCGGCGCGGCATGCGTTGGGTGGAAGGGGAGGCGATCCCGCATGCGTTGTCGGACGGCACGATGGTGTGGGACGGGGTGATCGTGGACGTCACGGCACGGCGACAGGCCGACGAGGCCCTGCGGGCGGGGGAGGAGCGGTCGCGGCAGCAGCAGAAGCTGGAATCGATCGGGACGCTGGCCAGCGGGGTGGCGCACGAGATCAACAACCCCATCAACGGCGTGATGAACTACGCGCAGTTGATCCTGGACGACGCGCAGCCCGGCACGCCCACCGCGGAATACGCCGGGGAGATCCTGGAGGAGACGGGGCGGGTCGCGGACATCGTGCGGCATTTGCTCCAGTTCGCGCGACAGGAGCGGCGCGGGAAGGAGCCGGTGCGGATGCAGGACCTGGTCGCCTCGACGCTCGCGCTGATCCGGACGGTGATGAGGCACGATCACATCGAGCTCGAGGTGGAGGTGCCGCCGGATCTGCCGGTGCTGCGCTGCCGGAGCCAGCAGATCAAGCAGGTGCTGATGAACCTCCTGACGAACGCACGCGACGCGCTGAACGAAAAGCGGGCGACCGCCGGGGAGGCGAAGCGGATCGTGATCCGGGGGAGCCTGCTTTCGCGTCCGGACCGGCGGTGGGTGCGGTTGACGGTGGAGGACAACGGGACCGGGATTCCGGCGGGGATCCGGGAGCGGATTTTCGATCCGTTCTTCACGACGAAGCCGCGGGAACGGGGAACCGGCCTGGGGCTGGCGATCAGTCATGGGCTGGTGTTGGAGCATCGGGGCCAGCTACATTTCGAGACCGAACCCGGAGCCGGCACTCGTTTCCACATGGATCTGCCCGTGCGTGAGGAATCGGAGGAGGACGAGCCGGGTCCGGAGGTCCTTGGTCCCGGGCCGCTGACGGACCCGGAGGCGGAGGTGCTGGGCGAGCCCGGGACGGAGATCCGCTAGTTCGGTCGGGAGCGAGGAGAACCAAGCATGCCAAAGTTGTTGATCGTCGATGACGAGAAAAGCATCCGGCTCACGCTGGGGGAGTTCCTGCGGCGCGAAGGCCACGCGGTGGTGACGGCGGAGGACACCGAGACGGCGGTGGGCCTGCTCGAGTCGGAGCAGTTCGACGTGGTGGTCACCGACATCATCCTGCCGGGGTTGTGCGGGCTGGAACTGCTGCGGCGGATCAAGGAGGCGGCCCCCGAGGTGCCGGTGATCGTGATGACCGGCGAGCCGAGCATCGAGACCGCGGCCGAGGCGGTCCGGTCGGGGGCGCTGGATTACCTGGCCAAGCCCATCGGAAAGCACGCGGTGCTGCGGGCGGTAAACCATGCGCTGGACGTGAAGTTGCTGGCGGAGACGCGGTCGCGGCTCGAGGAGTTGAACCGGCAGCAGCAGGAGATCCTCCAGCGCCAGGTGGAGGAACGGACCCGGTCCCTGGAGGAGAACCGGCGGTTCCTCTCCGACCTGGTGGAGAACAGCGCCACGGTCATCTTCGCGAAGGACCGGCTCGGGCGGTACGAGTTGGTGAATCGGGAGTGGGAGAACGCGACCGGCGTCAGCCGGGAGGTCGCGGTGGGGAGGACGGACGCGGAGTTGTTCCCTCCGGCGATGGCGGAGGCGTTCGCCCGGACCGACGAGGAGGTGTTCGCGACGAGCCGAGCGCGGGAGGAGGAAGTCGTCCTGTCGACGGGCGCCGGGCAACGCACCTACCTGATGAACCACTTCCCGGTCATGGATCCCGGGGGCCAGATCCGGGCCGTGTGCGCGATCGGGACGGATATCACGGAGCGACGGCGGATGGAGGCGGCACTGCGGGAAGGCGAGGCCCAGTTGAGGCGCGCGCAGAAGGTCGGGCAGATGGGCAGCTGGAGCGTGGACTTGCGGACCTCCGTGGTGCGGTGGTCGGAGGAGACGTACCGCATGTTCGGGGTGGAGCCGGGCAGCCCCATGACCCGCCAGTCGTTCCTGGATCGGGTGGAGCCGCGGGACGTGCCGAGTCTGAATCTGGCCTGGGAGGAGGCCCTCCGCGGGGGGGCGTACGAGGTCGAGCACCGGATCCTCGTGGGCGGCGAGGTGCGCTGGGTCCGGGAGCGGGCCGAGGTGGAGTTCGACGAGCGCCGGGTGGCGGTGGGGGCCATCGGCGTCGTGCAGGACATTACGGAGCGCAAGGACGTGGAGGCGCAGTTCCTGCGTTCGCAGCGCGTGGAGTGCCTGGGCGCCCTGGCCAGCGGGATCGCGCATGACCTGAACAACCTCCTCACGCCGATTCTCTTCGGGGCGGCGAACCTGCGGGCGGGCCTGACGAACACCGAGGATCTCGAGACCCTGGAGCTGATCGATCGCTGCGCGCGGCGGGGCGCGGACGTCATCCGGCACCTGTTGAGCTTCAGCCGGGGGCGGCAGGGCGAGCGGGTGCCGATCCAGCCGCGGCATCTGCTGGAGGAGGTGTCGGGGATCGTGGAACAGACGTTTCCCAAGCTGATCCGGGTGAAGTGCACGGCCCCCAAGGATCTCCACTGGGTCCAGGGGGAAGCCACGGAGCTGCACCAGGTCCTGATGAACCTCTGCGTCAACGCGAGGGACGCGATGCCCGACGGCGGCGAGTTGCGCCTGGAAGCCGAGAACCGGGACGTGCACCCCCACGGCCCGGAGTCCGGGACCGAGTCGGTGCCCGCCGGTCCCTACGTCCGGTTGTCGGTGATCGACACGGGTTGCGGGATGGACCCCGAGACGCGGTTGCGGATCTTCGAGCCCTTCTTCACGACCAAGGAGGCGGAGGGCGGCACGGGGCTGGGACTGTCGACCGTCCGGGGCATCGTGCGCGCGCACGGGGGTTGGGTCCTGGTGGCGAGCGAGCCGGGGCGGGGCAGCCGTTTCGACGTGTACCTGCCGGCGATTTCCGACGGGACCACGGTGGCGGGCGGGGGCGATCCTCGGGCGCCGCTCTCCGGCAACGGCGAGCAGGTCCTGGTGGTGGACGACGAGGCGCCGATTCGGGCCGTACTGTCGAGCCTGCTGCAGCGGTTTGGATACGCGGTCCGCACCGCCGCGAACGGACAGGATGCGGTGACGGGTCTGGAGTCCTCGTCCGTGACGGTGGACCTGGTCCTGACGGATCTTGAGATGCCCGTGATGGACGGGATCGGCTTGATCCGTTGGCTGCACGCGCATCGCCCGCAGATCAAGATCCTGGCCCTGACCGGCACCGCGGAGCCGCGGATCTCGGAGGCCGAGATGCGGTCCCTGGGAGTGGAGCGCGTCATCCGGAAGCCCTGCGAATCGCGGGTCCTGGCGGCGGTGGTGCGGGAAACGCTGCATCCCGGCAAAGGTTCGGCAGCGGCGGCGGGAACGGGAACGGGGAAGGGGGCGGGGGCCGCGAGTGGCACGGGAGCAGGAGCGAATCCATGAAGCTGCGTTTTCCCGAGGGCGGCGACCCGCACCGCCACCCGTGGATGTACTGGGCCGGATGGCGGCTGGCGCGGACGATCTGCGGCCTGGGCTTTCGGCGGCGCGAAGCGGGCTGGGAGCACGTGCCGCTGACCGGCCCCGTGATCCTCGCGGCCAATCATGACAGCCTGATGGACCCGCCGCTCGTCGGCGCGTCGTGCCCGCGACCCATCAGTTACCTGGCGCGGGAGTCCTTGTTCGCCAATCCGCTCTTCGGCTGGGTCTTGCGCAGGGTCGGTTCGGTGCCGGTGGATCGGGATGGGGCGAGCGGCAAGGGCTTGAAGACCATCCTCGAACGGCTGCTGGAAGGCGACGGGATCATCCTGTTCCCGGAAGGCACGCGGTCCACCGACGGACGCTTGCAGCGGGGCCGTCCGGGGATCGGGCTCGTGGTGTTGAAATCCGGCGCGCCGGTGGTGCCGGTGCGGGTGTTCGGAACGTTCGAGGCGTTTGGCCGCCATCGGAAGGTGCCGCGTTGGAGCCCGGTGGCGGTGCGCTTCGGGGAACCCTTGAGGTTCGAGGCCAAGGTGAACGAGGCACGCTCGGCCCCTCGACCGCGGGTGAAGGAGCTGTACCAGGAGGTGGCGGACGAAATCATGGCCGCCCTGGCCCGCCTGGAACCTCCGCCCTGATCCTGAAGGCTTGCCGGATGACGGTAGTCGGGCTTTCTTGGCGCGAATGAGGTGGTTCTCGAACCGACACATCGCCGTGGCCCTGGCCGTGCTGGGTTGTCTCGTCCTGGGCGGCGGAACCGATTGCCTGGCGACGCGGATGGTCGCCCTGACGCCGGAGCAACTCGCGGAGCGCGCGGGGTGCGTGGCGCACGGTCGGATCAGTGCACTCGAGACGTCTCGTGACCCGCAGGGACGGATCTTCACCCGGATCGCGATGCTGCACGCCCAGATCTGGATCGGGCCGGGCGCCGGCGGGGTGGCTGCCCTCGACTGGGTCGTGGGCGGCGGTGTGTTGGGAGAGGAACGCGCCGAGACGGTCGGACAGGCCCATTTCACCGTGGGCGAGGAAGTGGTGGTTTTTCTGGCCCGCAATCCGGCGGGGGACTGGGGTGTCGTGGGGTTGGAGCAGGGTCGGTTCGCGGTGGTGCGGCACGCCAGGGCGGGCAAGGAGGAGGCCTGGGTCCGGAATCGGTTCTGGGGGGGCGCGCCCGCGGAGAATGGAGTCGCGGATGGAGGCGCACGGTTGCCCAGTCGGGTGCCGCTGAGTCTGGCCGGTTTGAAACGCAGGGTTCTGGAGGTCAAACAATGACAAGCTTGCCAGGTTTACGCGGCGCGCGGACGGGAAAATCCCGCGTCGGGTCGAAGCCAAACGCCGTCCGCTGCTCGCCAGCCGGGCGGGACACGCCGTGGGCGTCCTGGGCGCTGGGCGTGCTCGGCCTCGGCCTCGGCCTCGAACTGTCGGCGCCGGGGTTCGTGGGCGAACTCAACGCGAACGGGCAGCCCCGCAAATGGGCCCTGAACCCGACGGATTTCCGCGTCCCCGCGACCTCGGTGAATGCCGCGACGAGGGCGATCGTCTACCGGCTCGACTCGGCGGGTTCCGGGACGGGCGACGCGGCGGCGGAATTGAACGCCATCCGGAGCGCCTTCGACCAGTGGCAGGGGATTCCGGGCACGGTCCTGAAGTTCGAGGAGGGAGCGCCGTTGTCGGGCACGACGGATGTCAACCCGGCAGACGGACGCAACGTGCTGTTCTGGGCCAGGAGCGGCTTCGTGAACGGGGGACGGGACAACCTCAGCGGCGTGCTGGCCCTGACCTACGTGTCTTCGTACAGCGACAACAACGTGATCACCGACGTCGATGTCGTCTTCAACGGCGCGGAGTATAAATGGTTCACGGACCATTCGAATCCGACGTTGAGCGATATCTTCGTGGAGGGCATCGCGCTCCATGAGATCGGGCACGCCCTCGGCCTGGTCCATTCGCCCGTCGGCGGCGCCACCATGTTGTTCGTTGGGGAGCGGGGCGTGAATTCCCAGGTGGGATTGTCCGAGGACGAGCGGATCGCGGCGCGCGCCCTGTACGGCACGACCGCCACCCTGGACGCCACCGGACGCGTGACCGGCAGCGTAAAGCTTGGCACCGACCCCGTTGGAGGGGCGGCGGTCTTCGTTCAGGACGCGGCGGGCACGTTGCTCTCGGGAACCGTGACCCGCACCAACGGGGTCTACGAATTGCCCGGGCTGCCGCCGGGTTCGTACGCGATTCGTGCGGTCCCGCTCGATCCCTCGATCGGGGCGAATTACCTCGTGCGGGGAATGGACATCTGGTCGACGTACCGGAATTCGCTGACCCAGTTCCATCCCTCCGCGGACCAGGTGGTGACGATCAGCGGCAGAGGGACGGCCACCGCGGATTTCGCGATGACGAGCGGGAACCCCGTCCGCGTCGTGCGCGTGTTGCGACCCGCTCCGGACCTCGCGTCGCCGTCCTACAACAACAAGCCGGTCACCGTACTGCGCGGGGGGCCGGCGCAGTACGTCGGCGTGTTGATCGGCTCCACCTTGATCGGCACCGAACAGCTCGCCGTGACGGGGGATGGCCTGACGCTCGGAGCGCCGGAGCGCCGGGCCAACGCGCTGGGTGCCCTCACTCTGGTGGCCGCGCCCCTGCTCGTCGCGAGCAATGCCACGCCGGGCCTCCGGAGCCTCCGCCTGCAGCGGGGTAATTCCGTGGCCTGGGCCCATGGCTTCCTCGAAATCGCGGACCCTGTTCCCGACGTGAACCTCGACGGCCTCGACGATCGCTTCCAACGACGCTACTGGCCGCGGTGGACGGTCGCCGCTTCCGCTCCGGCAGCGGACCCGGACGGCGACGGGTTCGACAACCGTTGGGAGGCAGCCTCGGGATCCGATCCGACCAACCGGTTGTCGGCGCATTTCGACATCGAATCCGTCCAGGTCACGACTGCAGGCGCGCGCGTGCGGTCCCAGGCTGCGGCCGGAAAGCGGTTTCGGTTGTTCAGCCGTGATACCGTGCCGGGCGCGGACTGGCTGGGCGTCGGTGCGCCTGTCACGGCCCTGACCAACGGCGTGGAGTTCCTGGACACCTCCGCCACCAATCAAGTGCGGTACTACCGGGTGCAGCTCGTGCCCTGATCAGGGCACGCTCACTCGTTGTGCCCTGGCGACGGCCGACGCCGGGTCCCGGTCGCGCTCGCGCTCGGGCGGATCACGTGTCGTTGGATGGCACGTCGGGTGGTCGCGCGGGCGGGGCGGTTGCCGGCAGTTGACCGCCCGCGGGCCACTCCCCCCCGCCCGGCCCTGCACTCGGGCTCCCGGACCTGCCCCTACCCAAACACCGACTTCTTCAAATCCCGCAACACGTACGCCTCCGTCCCCTCCAATCCCCGCACCCGCCGCGCCCCGTCCTTCCGTTTCTTCCCGAACCGTTCCCGATACGCCCCGAAAATCCCTTCCACGTACTCCCGACTCCCGAACGCCGCCCCCGCCGTGAAGTATCGCACCCGACACCGCAGGTACTCGCCCACCGGCAGCTTCCCGTTCCCCTCCAACACTCCCACTACCGCCTCCCGCGATAACGAACCCCGTAACGCTTGCCCATCCTCCCCGACTCCCGCCCGCCGCTCGTCCCCCTCCCGGAACACCCACATGCGGTACACCTCCAACGACTTGCCCGGCGACTCCTCGCGCCCCCGCTGCAGCGCCGTAACGAGGGAACGAATCCCCTCCTTCGCCCGCTTCC
>CAZSOV010000219.1:0-13628 GCA_964608505.1 uncultured Verrucomicrobiota bacterium | reverse complement strand
CGTCCATCGACCGCCAGAGAACGTCCAACATGGCCCGGCGCGCTCCGTCGTACGCGGGATCCGGTCGGACCTCCTGGTACCAGTCGACCATGTGCTGCAGGGCATAGTCGCGGAGGACGACGTGGAACCGAGGGTCCGTCGCGAGCTCAACGAGGGTCTCGTGCCAGCGCTCCGCGAGAACGGGCTGGCCCCGCAACTGGTCCAACAACGTGTTTCGGACCGCGGCCTCCACGCTCGGATCCGCCTCCGTCATCGGAGCCAGCAACGCGGCCATGAGCGCGCCGCAATCCGCCGCGCCCAGGTCCTTGCCCAGGGCGAGGATGGCGCGCTTGCGATCGCGAAACGGCGCGGACTGCAGGGCCTGCCGCACGGGTTCGGTGATCCCGGGTGCCGGAGCACCGGGTGACGGCTCCTGACTCGCGGCCGGAACCGCCACGGTGGCACGCCTCCCCAGCGGGTCGGCGGTGCCCGCGCCGGGGGGCGGTTCCGTGGTTCGCGAGGAAGTTCGCGAGGCATCGCGGAAGGCGAGGATCAGCAGTCCGGCGCCGAGGGCGAGCCCGACCGCAAGCCATGACAGGCGGCGAGAATTCATGGGACAGGACAGGTCCGGGAAGAACGCGGGGGGAACTAATAGGAACCGAGCAACGACTCCCCCTGCCAGGCCCTGAGCCGATGGCAGACGGAGGTGGCCAGCCCGGCGGGACGCAGGAACCGGACGGACGCCTCGCCCAACGGATGCAGATCCTCCGCCGAGAGCGATTTGCGCAGGGAACCGTCGTCGAAGGTGACCCCGCCGACGATCACGGTCAGTTCGAGGCGGACCGGGGCCAACGCCGGGGAGGAAACGACGGTGAGCTCGATCATCTGGCTCCCGTCGGCGTAAGTCGTCTGGATGGTCAGGTCGGTCTCGCTGCCCGTGTAGAGTCGGAAGCCCTCGACCGCCGTCTGGGCCAGAATCAGGCCGTCCGGACCGGTCCGCGCCACCAAGTGGCGGGTATCCGCCTCGTCGATCGTCAGGCGCAACTGTCGCCCGACGCCGGGGCGCGCCCCGAGATCCTCGAGGTTCATCCGCGGGTCACCCTCCACGACGGCGTGCTCCGGCAATGCCGGACAATCCAAAACCCGGGCCTTGCCCACCCACGCGGCGGTGCCCCCGGCAAACTCGGCCGAGATCACCCGCACCCGCACCTCCCCGGTCCGGGCCCGGCCCCCCGCCCCAGTGCGGACACCGGCCACGACGAATTCCCCGTCCTGCTCGAAGCGATGCGGGAAGGCATCCCCCGCCGCGCCCACGTACCGGGCGCCGTCGGAGACGGTGATCTCGCTCCGCTCCGATCCGGTCGCGTGGTCGTCCCCGGCGGCCAGCAACAGGGCGTCGCCGCGCCGAATCACGATGTCACGCGCCGAGAGCAGGTCGAACCGACGCCAGGTGACGGTGCGTGATTCGGTCCATCCCCCGTTCTGGAACGACGCCACGACGGGCGTGGGCGCGGAGGGGGAAAGCGTTACGTTGGCGAACCACCGGGGGCCGGCACCGGGCCGGAGCGGCAGCTCGCCGTCCGGCAGGCGAAGTCGCGAGGCCGGCACGAATCGTCCGCGTCCCTCCAGACAGGCGGGTGACACCCAGCTCGACACGGAATCACCGGACCCATCGAAACCATTCTCGGCGGACAATTTGGCCACGACCCAGTCCTTGCGCCCGTCGCGGTCCGCGTCGGGTCCGTGCAGGGCCTGGAGTCTCACCGCCTTCAGCCGGAAGGTGCGGCTCTGCAGCGCGTTGTCCCAATAGATCCGCAGGCGATGCACTCCGGACGCGAGAAACGGGGTGAGCAGGCCGACCCGCCCGTAGCGGGCCGCGCCGGCATCCAGGAGGACCCGTCCGAGCCGTTCGCCGTCGAGGGAAGCGACCAGATAGAAGTTGCCATCCGGATCGAAGGGGCTGTGGGAACCGCCCTCGATCTCGATGCGGTACAGGTCGTTCTCGGGAACGGCCAGGTCGAAGTCGAGCGCGCCGCGTCGATTCTCGCAGTACAACTCCGAGCCCATGCTATCCCAGGCGCCGAGCCGGTCGACGGCTGCGGTCGCCGGCAGCTCGAGCACGGTGGTGACGCCGGTGACGCCCCCCGGAAGACCCGCCGTCCGGGAGCCCGTGGACCTGGCGCCGTCCGCGGCTGCGTCGCCTTTCTCCCCCGCCTCGGACGCCAAGGAGGGATCCCGACCGGGAGCCGCCGCCCCGGGTCCGACGGACGGCAGCGGCGGGGCCTCGGGGGGATGCAACCACCCTTCGGGTACGGGCTGCCGGCCCGTCGAGGCCGTGCTCCACATCAGTTTCGCCGCCGCGGCACCGGTGCGCTCGTAGAACTCCAGCTTGATCGCGTAGCGGCTCCCGGCCTCGAGTTTGGACTTCACGGCGGTGTGCCCGGGAGCCCGGTCGCTCCAGGCATCCAGAACCAGGGTCCCGTCCAGCCAAAGCCGGGCTCCGTCGTCGGTGTAGACATCCAACAGGTACTCGTCCGTGGCAGGCACCTCCAGCCACCCCTCCCACCGCACCGTGAACAGGTCGGCGCCGATGCCCTCGACCGGACCGTCGTCGCCCCAGTCGAAGTCGATCACCGGATCCAACCGGGTCACCGAGGCGCGCGTCGTCGTGTCCAGATAGGTCCCCACGAGCCCGCGGGCCCGTCCGTCGTGGGCCACCCCGCGCGGCGGGGCTTCCGGGCGCGGCGAGGACGGGGCGCGCACGGCGACCTCCTCGAAGACGGCCTCGCCGAGGACCGAGTTGTCGTGACTGTTGACCGCCAGCCCGAACAGGGCTTCGTCCGGTAGTTCGACGCGCTCCGAACCGATCCACTCCCAGGCCTCCGGAGTGCTCGCTCGGTAGGCCGAGAGGACGTCGCCACGACGCACCAACTTCAACCAGAGGGGGCCCGACACGGGCCCGGCGGGATCGACCGTGGTGATCTCGGCCTCCGCCAGCCGCTGCATGAACACCAGGCCGTTCCGGGGCGTCGCCGCCAGCATCGCGTGAGGGGCTTCGGCGGAAAGACCGGCGCGAATCATCACGCCCGACTTCGCCCAGGGATCGGTGAGATCCTGCCGCATCCAACGAACGACGATTTCGGCGTCGCCCCGCCGGGCCTGGTAAACATAGTGGAATCCGTCCGAATTGGCCCAGATGTCCGCCCCCGCTCCCCGCACGGTCCAGCGTTCGCCGACCCGCTCGCTCGTGCCGTCGAGTCCGACGCGCCCGACATCCGCTCCGACCCAGGCCTCCGGGGAGGCTCGCCGGGAAGACTTCTTCGGAATCGTGGTCTCGAATCGTCCGGCGTAGCGGGCGCGCGCATCGCGGGGCTCGTCGGGCGTGGTTTTTGCGGCGTCACCTGCATCCTCCGGATCCAGTCCCTCGGCCACCTCCCAGAGGTCCGGCAGGCCGTCCTGGTCGCGGTCGGCCACGACGGGGAACAGTTGGCTCCGCGGGATGACCTCGAGGGGGATGGAGGGGCTGCTCCACATCAACCGGACGGAGGCCGGGCCCCGGTGCTCGAAGTAATCCAGGCGGAGCAGGTAGCGTTTGCCAGCCTCCAGTTCGACCACCGCCGAGGAGCGCGACACCGTGTGCTCGTACCACTCGTCGATGACGAGCTCGCCGTTCAGCCAGAGGCGGGCGCGGTTGTCGCTGACCACCTGGAAGGTGAACGGCCCGCCGTGCGGTGCCTCCACCTCCCCCTCCCACCGGACGCTGAACCGGTCCTGCCCGATCCCGTCCATCGGGGCTGCCAACCCCCAGTCGAAATCGATCTGCTCGTCCACCCGCGCCAGCGAGGGCCCCGAGAGATTCCGGGAGTTGAAGTAGCGCCCCGCCAGACCCGTGCCCGTGCCCGTGCCCGTGGACGCCGCGGAACCGCGTCCGCGCGCCGCGGGAGCGGGGTCGAAGCTGATCTGATCGAAGACCGCCAGGCACGTCCGGGCGGCGTCATGGCTGCTGACCGCCAGTCCGACCTGCACCGCGGCACTCATCGGCACGCGCTCGGTTCCCAGCCATTCCCAGACCCGGCCATCCGCCGAATCGTAGGCGACGAACACGTCGTCCCGGCGGACGAGCTTGAGCCATCGGGGAGGTCCGGCGGAAACGAGGGAACCTTCGGCCTTCTCGACGCCCGCCGACCCGCGCTGTTGAAAGCCGAGCTTGCGGTTCCCCGGCACCAACCGCATCGCCTGATGCGAGTCGTCGACGGTCGGGCCCAGGGGCTCGGAGCGACGTAGGAAGGTCGCCCCCTGAGCGGGAGTCATCGCGATCATGGCATGCCGCGAACTCTCGCCCAGATCCTCGCGGACCATCAGACCGGCTTTGGCCCAGGGATCCGTCTGCTCCACCTCCACGACCCGCGCCACGAACTCGCCGTCGCCGGTCCAGGGGACGTGCACGAAGTAGAACCCGTCCGCCTCGCGCCAGATGTCCGCGCCAGCGCCGCGGACGACCAGGGTCGACCCTTCCGCGTCCAGACCGCCGGGCGCGCCTGCCTTGCCGACCTGTTGCGCGGACCAAGGCACGGGAGCCTGTCCCGTCGCCGCGGTCCCCAGGGCGACCCAGGCGAGCCAGTAAACGACCCACCGCCACACCGTACCCGGATGCTTGTCCATGCTCATGGCCTTTCACCTCCCCCGCCCTCCGGAAGCTACCCCGGGCCCGGGCCCGCCCCGCCGTCCATGGGACGACGCGAGTCACCCGCCAAGGGAACTCCGCGGCAACGGAGGAATCTGGAGTGAGCGGAGACTACGGGATCCCCGGACGAAGGGAATCCATCGGAAGATGTAGCCGCCCGCGACTCAGCGCGTCGTGGATCGGAGCCGGTGAATTGCGGCCATCCGGTTGGCGACGCCGAGCTTGGAGTAGACGTTGTGAAGGTGCCGCTTCACGGTCTGCACGCTCAGCCCGAGTTGCGTCGCGATCTCCTTGTCGCAGCGGCCCACCTCCACGTGAGTCATGACCTCCCGTTCGCGGACGGTCAGCGGATGCGCCTCGGCTGCCGGTTCGTGGGCGACCCGGACCAGGCGCACGAGGTGCCGCACGGCCCCCGGAGACACGGGGTGGTCCCCCTCCCAGGCCGCGCGCACCGCCAGCCGCATCTCGGAGGCCGACAGGGGCTCGACCAGAAACCCATCGGCGCCGGCGGCGAACGCCTCGCGCAGGGCCCGCTCCTCGCTGGCCCGGGCCAACACCAACACCTTCGCCCGGGGCCGCACGCGCTTGAGCAACGCCACCTCGCCCCCGGCGCCGTCCCGCCCGCTCTCCACGCCGAGTAGCACCACGTCGGGGGCCGCGCTGGAAAGCCGGGGCAACGCTTCGCGCAGGCTGCCGTAGGAACCCGACCACAGGAACCCATCGGCCCCGGCAAAACCCAGTTCCAGGGTGAGCCCGACACCCCCCACCTCGAGGACGGCCGCCACGCGAATGGGAATGGGATTCGGCAGCTCGTTCATGGGCGTTTCCCGGCCATCGCGACCGAACCAGCCGTGGATGCGGGGACCGAGGACAGGTCGTGATCGCCTCCGCCCGCCGCGGGCACCTCGATCATCGGGGCAGGAATCTGACCATCCCCCTCGCTGCGCTGGATCTCGGCGACCTCCTCCCGAGTCAGACACTCCTCGAACAGCCCCATCCGCGCGGCCAGACCTCCCAGGCCTGGACTGGAAGTCACGACCGCGAGCGGGATCGAGAACACCCAACCGAAGATCAGGAAGAACAGGTAGGGCAGGTAACCGGGCACGAACCAGAACGCCGCTCCCGCCCATGTCCAACCCACCAGGGTGGGTACCCAGAACATCCCCGTCGCTTCCCCCCAACCCAGCCGGCGCGCGCCGCGCGGATGGGACTGCCAGCTGACGGACTGCCCGCCGACGACCTCGAGCACGGCACGGAGGTGCATGTAGAACACCATGGGCGCCAGCGCCATGCTGAGCAGCAGGTCCGCGAGGGCCGAGGTTGCTTCGCGCAGGCACCGCCTCGCCGCCGATCCCTTGGGATCCCAAAGCGAGCCGGCCCGAAGCGCGAGCCGGCCCAACCCGAGGAGGCGCGGCAGTCCGAGCACGCACAGCATGACCACGATGAACCCCGGGTGAAAACTCCAGCTCGCCGAATTGGACGGCTGGCTCGCCATCTGCGCGAACCCGACCACGGACAACGCCACGACCATGGGCCCCGACAGGTACGAGAAAATCCCGTTCAGGAAGTAGAACCGATGCCACGGCCGCATGCCGTCCCCGAAAACGAGCCAGAAATGCTGCAGATTCCCCTGGCACCACCGCCGGTCCCGTCGCCCGTACGCGATGGCGTCCTCCGGCATGCGGTCGTAGGAGCCCGTGGCGGCGTGATCCCATTCCACCGCGCATCCGCCCCGCCCCAACAACGCGGCCTCCACGATGTCGTGACTCAGAATCCGTCCCCCCAGGGGCGGCGGACCGGGCAAGAGAGGCAGCGCGGCGTGGCGCAGGAAGGACTGTACCCGGATCAGCGCGTTGTGCCCCCAGAAGGTGCACTGCCTCCCGAAGATCCGGGACATCCCCGCGGCGTGCAGCGGCAGCGTTCTCGCCATGGAGTACTCCATCGACCGCGCGAACAGGGTCGCCGATCCGCGTGGGATGATGTTCGCCTGCAACAATCCGAGGGAGGAATCGCCCTCCATGCGGGTCAACATCGCCTCGATCCGGCTGCCCAACATCTCGCTGTCCGCGTCCAACTCCAGCATGTAGTCATAGGCGTGCCCGTAGTGCTCGAGGAAGTGCGTGATGTTACCCACCTTGTAACCGCTCCGGTCCGGGCGTCGAACCAGGTAGACTCCACCCCGTTCCCGTCGCTCGGAGGGTGGCTGCCACCCCGGACCGGGCGCCCCGACAAACTCCCTTTCCAACGCGGCGTGCATCTCGTGCTCCGCCGCCCGAACCCCGGGATCCGTGCTGTCGCAGAGGAGGAAAAAGTCACACTGCCCCCCCAATCCCGCCTGTCGCAGAGATCGCATCATCCTCCGGACCCCGGCCCCGACCTGCGCGGGGTCCTCGTGATAGATGGCCATGGCGATGGCCACCGTCGGCACCCTCCCCTCCGGGCCGGCCTCGCCCCTCCGCGCATCCATGGACACGGCTGGACGTCCGACCCGCCAGGACTCGAAGAACCCGACGACGTAGAAGCCGAGGTTGATGCCGCCCAGGACGAGCAGCAGAACAAACAGCGCGCGAGTCAGGCCGTGCGCGATCCCACGGACCGTGCCGTCCGGCGCCGCCCACGCGGGTGCCAGCACCAGGCCAACCAGGAGCAGATAGCCCAGACCCAGCAACCACGGCCCCAGGCACACGCCCGGGCCCAGCACGGCCGCCCCGGGACGGCGCACTTCGTCCAGACGACTGCTCGCACGACCTCCGAACGGCAGACGAATCCGCGTTCCGGCAAACCGCGAAGCCGTGGCGAAGGCTGACGATGCGCTCCCGGGCATACGACTCTCCCTTGCGCGAGGTGTGAGCTACCCGAGGGTCGCGAAGGCGGCACCCAGGTCGGCCTCCGGCGTCTCTCCCGAGTGACTCTCAGTCACTCCGACTTCCATATCGCCGTACGCACCGCCGCGTAGCATTGCGGCGGGCCGTCCCAAAACACTCCGTGCCGGATAAGCAGAAACATGGGAGGATAGAGTACGCATGGAACGTCGCCCAAGCCCGCAGGAAGCCAACTTCGTCATCACACGCGGGCCTGGATCACGTGGGGCGTCGGAAGGTGGTCCCGCACTGGATCGAGTTCAACAAGAAAATCGACAAAACTTCCGCGACTCTCACTGGCTGTGACTGGACTGTCACAAAGCAGCCTGGGGCATTCCTTCCGGTGCCGTGCCCTCGGCCCTTGTCAACCGCCCGCGGACCCGCGGAAGCGCTCCGTACGGCGCGCCTTCGCGCCGCCGCGCGCCGAAGGGGACAGAGTAGGGTCCAGCGTCCAGGAAGTCCTCCGCCCGACGGCGTGGAGAAGTGAGACTGCGATTCCAACGGCAGGGCCGTGGACAAAGTCCTGCGTGGAACTGCGATGTGGGGCCGGCGACTGCCGAGTCGCAGGCTTCGCCTCTCGATTCGCCTGCTTCGATCGCCCCGCGACCCGGCGGTCGCGGGCCCCAATCGACTTTGTCAATCGCCCTGGTTCGAACGGTCCACCCAGCCAGTATCTTGTGGACAGGCTGCCAGTTCCTCGACTATCTGCCGTGTCCATGCAACGCCTCGTTCTCGTTCTTGGGCTGGGGCTCGGCGGCGGAATCCTGTCTGCTCCGCACGCCTTGGCAGCCGATCCGCAGGTGAATTGGTCCTGGTCCTTCGATCGCACGGAGCATTCGGTGCGCTACGATGAGTCCGTCGTCCTCCGCGCCACTCTGTTCAACGAAGCGACGTCCACGGGCAACCTGGTTGTCGGCAACGTCGGATCGATCTTCAGCGGCGATCTTCAGAAGGCATATGACTTCCAGACCGGATTGCCCGGACTGGACCTCGGGCAGCAACTGCTCGGCAGCACGGTGGCGCCCGGAGCCTCGCTCCCCTTCGTCTTCGGCGTCCTCTCCCCCATCCCGGGTGCCGTGCTCCCGGGAAGCTACGATGCCGATCCGGCATTTCTCGCCATCGACTCGGTGGAGCTTCTGGCCGCGAATACGTTCCGGATCAACGTGGCGGTACCCGAACCATCGACGTCCGCGCTGCTCGTGGTGGGCGGCCTCGTGTTGGGGCGCCGTCGTCGGGGTTAGGCGCGCCGGGGACCGCGCCGGCACACGAACTCGCCCCGCCGTCGGACGACGGCAGCTGCGGGGCAGGAACGCGGCACCAGCTCCCCCGACCCGGTCCGTGCGCGCCCGCGCAGCGCGGTCCCCGCGTCGCCGTCCGATTCCGGTCTTTGTCCATCGCCCCGTCCGGGGCCCTGCGGGTTCGAAGATGCCGCTTGACGCCCGTGGCGGACTAGGCGACCGATGACCGCGCCCGCCCCGGAGCCGGTGCCAAGTGTCGTTCATCAAGCGAGTTGCACGGGTGGCTCGGTGGAGGCTGGTTCCGGATACGGCGCATGAACTCCACCGCAACCTGCCCCGGCTTCCGGGGTGAGTGGCAGGTGATGCAATCCCCGATCCGGCAGCGACTTGTGGACATCATGAATCTTGGCTGGAAAACCCGGCTCCGCGCCGCTGAGGGCGTATTGCGTCGGCTCGCCCGCTTCGCGTCGTCCGGTCGTGCGCCCGGGGGGATCCTGCTCGCAGCCGGCCTGACTCTCGCCGGCACCGGCTGCGAACGCAGAAAGGCGCCGGTGGCCGCGGTGCGCAGCCTGGGCGCCGAGGCCGCGGTCTACACCAATCATCAGGTGGCCCGTGTGCCGTGGTCCATCAACGTCGTAGGTTGGCCGCGGACCGACGCCACCTACCGGCTCGTTTCCACCCACGCCGGACAGGGAGTCCTGGGGCTCGGCACGCTGTCCGAGCAGATCGAAGCCCTGAACCCCGCCCTGGGTCGTCCGCTGGCCGGAGTGAACGGTGATTTCTACCAGCGCGATCGCGCCTACGCCGGAGACCCCCGGGGATTGCAGATCATCGATGGCGAGCTCATCAGCGCACCCACCGGCGGGGCGGCCTTCTGGATCGACGCCGCCGGCCAACCGCACACCGGACCCGTGGTGCCGGAATTCCACGTGACGTGGCCCAACGGCAAACGGACCCCGATCGGGTTGAATGAACCGCGCCCCTCCCAACGGGCGGTGCTGTACACCCCCGCCATCGGGGACTCGACCCGCACCGAACGGGGTCGGGAACTCATTCTGGAACTCCCGCCCACGACCGCCGGGACCTGGCAAAAGCCGCGTCTGGGCGAATCGTTCGAGGCCCAGGTCAAGTCGGTCCGCAGCTCCGGGGATTCGCCGGTCGAACCCGGGACCGTCGTGCTTTCGCTGGGCCCGGCGCTGGCCGCGACGACACCCGTCCCGGAACCGGGAACGACGCTCCGCATCCACCTCGGTTCCAGTCCCGACCTGCGCGGGGCGACCACCGCCATCGGGGGCGGGCCGATCCTCCTGCGCCGGGGCGAGATGGTGGAACTGCGGGACGATCGGGACGAATACCGGTTCAGTTCCCGTTTCGAGCGCCATCCCCGCTCGGCGTTGGGCTGGGGTCCCAACCGCGCCTTTTTCGTGCAGGTCGACGGTCGCCAGCATGGCGTGTCGGCAGGCATGACCCTGCGCGAACTGGCGCGTTACCTGCAGGATCTGGGCTGCGAGGAGGCCATCAATTTCGATGGAGGCGGTTCGTCGTCCCTCTGGTTTGACGGGGAGATCCGCAGCCGGCCCTGCGACGGTTTCGAACGCGACATCGCGAACGCCCTGGTGCTGGTCCGCGATCCTTCCGCCGCAGCCCGTACTGCCTCCTCCGAAGCAGCCAACGCGGAATCCGCGGTGACCTATCATCAGGACT
The DNA here is from genome assembly GCA_964608505.1 of uncultured Verrucomicrobiota bacterium. Lineage (GTDB taxonomy): Bacteria > Verrucomicrobiota > Verrucomicrobiia > Limisphaerales > CAIMTB01 > CAIMTB01. The sequence continues at coordinate 3,162 of CAZSOV010000219.1, read as the reverse complement.
CCATCCGGGAGGTCCCGTGGTCGGTGCACCTCGCGAAGATCGACCGCTCCCAGCCCGGCGTCGGGTTCTACACCACCCTGGGCGGTGGAGCCACCCTCGGCGCCAATACCGTCTCCGACCAGATCAAGACCATCCCGCCCGAGGCCGGACTGCCGCTGGCCGCCGTGAACGGGGACTACTACGAGAAGGGCGACGTCTACCCCATGCGCCCGCGGGACCTGCAAATCCGGTTCGGCGAAGTCATCTCCCGCCCGTCCGGTCATGCCTGCTTCTGGATCGAGGCCGACGGCACGCCCCGGATCACCAACGTCCATTCGGCGTTCCGCGTCACCTGGCCAAACGGATCGAGCTCCGAACTGGGACTCAACGAGGAGCGCAAGGACGACGCCGCGGTGTTGTTCACCCATGTCATCGGCGAAACCACCCAGGCCCGGGGCGGCATGGAACTGATCCTGGAACCCGCCCAGGGCGCCAACCCGGCCTGGGGCCCGCTCCGCATCGGCATGACCTACGAGGCCCGCGTCCGGGCGGTCTCCCTGGAGGGCAATTCACCCACCACGCCCCAGTCCCTCGTCCTCTCCATCGGCCCCGCCCTCGCCCCGAAACTCCCGGCCTTCGTCCCGGGCCGTTCGACGATCCGGTTCACCACGGCGACGTTGCCCGCACTGAGCAACGTGGATTTTGCCATCGGCGGCGGACCGACCCTCGTCCGCGACGGCAAACCCATGGAATGGACCGGTTCGCTCCAGACGCGTCACCCGCGCACCGCCGTCGGATGGAACAAGACCCACTACTTCCTCGCCGTCGTCGACGGTCGCCAAGCCTCCGTCTCGGTCGGCATGACGTTTCCCGAGTTTGCCAGGTACCTCGCCAAAGCCGGCTGCGAGTTCGCCCTGAACCTCGACGGAGGTGGTTCCACGACGCTCTGGGCCTTGGGGGAACTGCGCAACAGCCCCAGCGAGGGCGAGGAACGACCCGCGGTCAACGCTCTGGTCGCCGTGCGCAAGCCCACCCCCGCCGCGCCCTCCCCACCTCCGTGAATGCCCCGACCATTCTCGCCCGGCGACGCGGCAGGCGCGGCGCGGTTCCGGCACCCAGATCCTCCCCGGAACGACCCGAGAATGCGTCGCAATCCCCCCTCGCCGAACGCGTCGACCCCGGTCTCCTCGCCTGCCTGGTCGCCTGGTTCGCCTGCCTGCTGGCCTTCGCTCCCTCCCGCGACAACCCGCCCCCGGGATGGACTGCCTCCCTCGTTCGCGCCCCCATCGCACCCGACCACCACCACCACCACCGCGCCCTGCAAGCTCCGGCCTCGACCGTTCCCCGTCCGGGTCCCTTCACCGACGGTTTCGTCCCCACCTTCCATATCCGACTCGCCCCGGACGCCCGCCGCAGCCTCCAAACCCATCCGCGCCGGTTCGTCACCGCCCAACTGTCCGACGAACTCCATGACTGGCCCCGGATCGCGCTCCGTCTCAAGGGCGCCACCGGCAGCTTCCGGCCCATCGGCGACCTGCCGTCGTTCACCGCGGACTTTGCCCGGCTCGACCCAGAGATCCGCTTTCACGGGATCACCCGGCTGCACCTCAACAACTCGGTCGAGGATCCTTCGCGCCTGCACGAAAAGGTCGCGTCGCTCGTCTTCGCGCAGGCCGGCCTTCCCATGCCCCGCGTCGCGCATGCCCGCGTGGACCTGGACGGGCGCGACCTGGGTCTCTACGTGCTCAAGGAGGGCCTGACCGAGGGCTTCCTGCACGACCGCTTCCCCGGAGTGACCGGCGTCCTCCTGGAACCCGCGCCAGGTAGCGACGTCGACGGAACGTTGAATCTCCAGGCCGGTCACCCCGCCGTGACGCCCGCCGTCCGACTGGCCGAGGCTTGTCGGGTCACCGATCCGGCCCAGCGCCGCGAGCGCCTTGCCAGATTTCTCGACCTGCCCCGCTTCCTGGACTTCATGGCCCTCGAGGTGCTCCTGGGCCATCGCGACGGCTACACGATGGCCCGCAACAATTACCGACTCCATTGGGACGCCGGAACCGAGCGGGCCACCTTCCTGCCCCATGGCCTCGACCAGTTGCTCGGCAACCCCGACCTGCCCTGGCTGCCCCATGCCGCCGGCCTCGTGGCGCGCGCCGTCCTCGAAATACCCGAATACCGCGCGGCCTACCGCTCCCGCCTCGTCGCGCTCCACCGGGAGTGGCTGCTCGAGGGTCGACTGGAACAGCTCTACGCCGCTCAGGCCGGGCCATTGGAACCGGCCCTCACCCGCGCCGAACGCACCCGGCTCCGCTCGGAATGGTCCGGGATCCGGGATCGCATCCGGGCCCGCTCCCTCTCCCTCCAACGCCAGTGGGCCACCCCGGAGTCGCCACTCCTCGATCCGGTCTCCGATCCCATGCCACTGACCGACTGGACACCGTCGTCCACCGGGGAGGGTGGGGTCGGCGGACTCGCCGTGGAATCCGCCCCCGACGGACGCCCCGCGCTTCGCCTCGACTCGCAACCCGGACGCCCCGTTCACTGGACCAAGAGCCTCCGACTGACCGCGGGTCGTTATCGGTTCGAGGGCCTGGCTCTCGTCCGGGGCTTGGTTCCGCTGCCCTACGGACGCCATCACGGCGCGGGCCTGCGGATCGCCGGCGCGACTCGCGAATCCGCAGCAACCACGCCCGAGGGCGAATGGCACCCCCTCCGAACCGAGTTTGTCGTCCCGCCGGAAGCGCCGACGGTCCAATTGCTGTGTGAATGGCGGGCCCGGGAAGGCCAGGTCTGGTTCGATCTCGCCTCGCTTCATCTCCGGCGCCTGAACGAACCCTCCCCCGGCCGCCCGCCTCAACCCATGGAGTGACTTCTCATGCACCGAACTCTCGAAATTCTCCGACCGACGGAGCGAACCCACGCCGGGTCCGGGGACCCGGCCTGCAACGCCGCCCAGCCGTCCCCGGCAGACCGCGTGCCCTCACGCGGCACCATGCGGTGGCCATCCCGCGCCGGGTCGGGGGACCCGGCCTACAGCACCGCCCCGCCGTTCATTCATGACGGCGCGGGCCTCGCCCTTGCGGAAACCTCCGCCCCGGTCGCGGAGCGACGACCGAAGGTTGCCGGGGCCTTCAGGCCCCGGTTGCGCCCTCCCTTCGTCCTCGCGTCGCGGAGCGACGACCG
>CAZSOV010000218.1:0-13645 GCA_964608505.1 uncultured Verrucomicrobiota bacterium | reverse complement strand
GCTTGCCTTTGTCTGCCTCATGCTGGCCCAGCTTAAAGGTACATGACAGGCTCTAACCCATCCTCGACAGTTTGAAACGCGGGAGGTTTGACTATCAGGCACGTGCGACGCCATCTCCGGCTCTTGGTGCTGCGATTTCGTTTCCGGAGGGCACTCCTCGGGGACTTCGCGCAAGGTTTGAGGCACCGCCACTCCGGCGACGAGGGCCCGCGTGAAAGAGTCGGTCCCGGAAAGTGGGAATCCGTCCATTATCTTCCCCCGGAGGGACCGGCAGGAAATCGCATGGCAGCGCCGCGGTTCAAACTCCGGACCGGGCCCTCCATGGCCGGACGTTCCGAGGGCGTGGACGACGGCGAAGTCGCGGGTTTCATCGGTAGGAAACCGAGGCGGCGGCGCGTCGCTCAGGCAGTCGAGGGAAGGGACCACAGTGGAGAGTTCGGATGGTTATTGCGTACGCCGGGGATAGAGCCCGCCGTCGCGAAGCGTGGCGGGGGTGCGGACGTCTCTCCTCTCTTCCTCGGCCATGAGCCGGACGTGCGGTGATCCGGACCTGCCCCGGTGCGACGACGAAGCTCTGCTGGAGCTTTTCGTGGTGATACGCGGCCAGACGCACGTTCGCTTGCGCCAAACCGGCCCGGGCGGTTCCCGGGAGGCGGACGAGGAGTATCCGGTCGACGAACCGGGTCGTGCGGACCCGTTGTTCGTCGTGTTTGAATGGGTAGCGGAGGGGAGGTGGGCCGGTGGGCTTGCCGGCCCGAACAACCCGGAAGGCGCCGAGGTTCCCAAACGCGCGCCTACGCCCGACGCTTGGCCCATGCCGACGGCTTGGCTCCGGCCATCGCCGTGTTCTTCGCCGACGGCAACCGTGTCAGCGCATCGCGCCGGTATTCCAACGGATGGATCCCGTCGCAATCCCGGCCGCAGCCGTTGCAGAGGATGCGATTCTTGCGATGGCCGTCCGGGGTCAGGACGTCGTTCAACCCGTCAGGCGAGACGAGGCCCTTCGCGACGAGCAGGGTCAGGGCCTGGGCGTCGGGGGTGGACCTTCCACCACGCCTGCGGGGCATGGCGGCGGCGCCCTTGCACGCGGTCCCGCCGAATCCCGGAACGCCCGACCGTGGTCGCCCGGCGGCTCTCAGCCAGCGAGAACGGTCCGGGACGAGACGGGGTCTTGAATCGAGGCTCAGGGCGTCCTGAGACGCTCCGAGGTTGGCGGCGCGGGGCCCTGCCTGCTCCCGAGGATCAACGCATGGAGTCCGTGGATCTCCCTGGCGTTCAGCGCCCGATGGAACACGGCCACCCCGCCAATCCAGCCGGTGAAGCCCACGCTGCGGCTGCTGTGGATGACGCGGCCGATGGTGAACGGGCCGCCGCTGCCGTCGTTGGCGGGAGCGTAGAGGGAATCGTGCGGGTACCACCACGGATTCAAGCGCACGTCGGCAAGGTCGCGGGCAGTGGTGGTCCAGGTGCCGTCGTCCGCTTTGCGCTTTGTGACCCTTACCCGGGTGTAGGGGAATTCCTGCAACTCGACGCGCTCGTCGACGGTCTCGCCGAGCACGTTCATGGAGAGGGGGCGGTCCTCGGGCGGATTGTAATACTGGTCCTTGGGGAAATCCGGGTCCTCGCCGGGCTGCAAACCGGGTTCGAGATTCAGGTGCCCCTGCACCCAGGCGTTGTGGATGACCGGGATGGCTTGCCGCACGTTCTCCTGCCAGCGCCCGGTGTTCTCGCCGTTGAGCCAGCCGGTGAGCTCGTGGGTTTCGTGATCGTAGGTCATGGCGAAGCATTGCCACGAGCGATCGAGTACCTCGGCGGGTGAATCCGCCGGCACGGCGGGGGAGACATCGCCGGAATTGGACTTGTGCATGGCGTACATGTGGCCGAAGGACTTTGCGCCATTCTCCGACACATGACCGCAGGCCGAGCCTTCCTTGTTCAGGCCGGCAAAGAGCGCGTATTGCCGCTGACCGCGCGCCACGATCTTTGCCGCCCCGGCGTGATTCAGATCGGTCCCTTCGTGCCAGATGCCGGCGAGCGCGTGATTGCCGCTTTCGCGAATCGCCCACACGACCACGCTGACCGACCGGCCCGCGCCCTTGATGTCGAGGGCTGAATCGTGGAGCCGCGCGCGCGGCACGAAGAGGAACGGGCGAAACGCCCGGTCCATCTCCTTGCGAATCCGAATCGCCTGACCAAACGGCCCGCGTCCGAGCAGGGGAAAGTCCGCATACGTCGCCTCGCGGCCCTCGCCCCAGTAGTCCCGGACATAATTGCCGACATCAAGCGGGTAGTCGTTCACCGCACCCGGCGGCACATGCGCGGTGAAGCGACGCGCGCCGTCCGGCTCTCGCTTCACGAAATCCCAGAAGGCGACGAGGCCGGGGGTGTTCGTCACGAGGGCAACGCGTTGGTCGGTCCCGGGAAGAGGGCCTGGAGGTTCAGCGCCAAGTGCAACGCAAGAAACGAGTGCCAGATGGGTGGCGATCCGAAGGGCAGAGCTTGAACTCATGATTTGGGAAGGGGTCCCGGAAAGTAGGAACCGAGCCATTTTCTGCGCCTTGAGGGGCGGGCAGGATTTTGCACTGCGGCGCCGCGGTTCAAACTCCGGAACCGGCCCCCTGCATGGTCGGCGGTTCTGCGGGTCCGGACGACGCCGTGGACTCGCAGCCGCACGCCGGAATCAGCCGGCGCCGAGTTCCTTCACCAACCCGGTCATGAACCGGACGCTGGCGGCGGTGTTGTCGTCGGAGCCATGGCATTCGATGGAGACGACGCCGTCCCATCCGGTCCGGTGGAGATGGGCGAGGCAGTCGCGGATGTGGGTGGCGTTCACGCCGCCGCCCACGGGCACGATGCTGCTGCCGATGCCGGTTTCCTCGCCGCGCGCGGCCTTGGCGAGTTCGGCGCTGACATCCTTGATGTGGAGGTGGCTGACGTAGGGGCGCAGGGTCTCGAGGTACTTCAGGGGATCGTGCCCGGCGATGAAGGTGTTGCCGGTGTCGAAGTTGCACCGGAGCCATTCGGAATCGAAATGGCGGAAGAGCCGGAGCATGAAGTCGGGATCGTTGGTGTAGGGGCCGTGCGGTTCGACATTGATGATCACGCGGTAATCCTCGGCCCAGCTCAGGCACTGGCGGTAGTTGTCGCACGTGATCCGGAACACCTCGTCCCGCGTGAAGCCCGGGGTCTCGAACGCGCCGTCGACGGTGTCGACCATCGGACAGCCGAGTTCCGCGGCGAACCGGATGGCCTGGGTGACGTACTGCACGCCGTACGCGGAACCGTTGGGGCCCATCATGGGGTAGGCGCCGTCGATCTGGGAGGTCCGGAGCCCGAGTTCCTCGAGGAAACGGCGGATGGCCCGCGGATTGGATTGGAGCGAGACGCCGGGATCGTAGCCCAGCGCCGCCACGAAGTTCTGGCCGTGGATCGCGCAGAATTCGATGTGCCGGAGGCCGGTCGCGGCGATTTTCCGGCAGGCGCCCTCGAAACCAACGCTGAGGGGACGCCAGTTGTCGGTGTGGATTCCCAATTGGATCATGTGCAGAGCGGGGTTGGGGTTGGGTTGGGGTGGGTGGGTTGGGCGTGGCGTGGAGATTTCGCCGGGGATCCAGGATCGATGGGGGGACGATGGACCGGGGGCGGATCGGGACAAGGGGTTTGGGACGGATGGGTTGGACTGCGGGCTGGCCAAACCCGGACCGCCATGGCGTAGTGCGCCGCATGTTCGACCCCGGTGATCCACCCGCGCCCGGCGGCGCCGTACGCGTGCCCGAGGCGTCCGTTCCGGCGTCCCTGGTTCCCGAATCCCGGTGGCGGGCGATCCTCGTCGGTGCCCTCGGCTTCATGGGCGTGAGCGTGGCGGCCTTCGCCGTGTGGGCGTTCGGCGGAGGGTGGTTCCGGGGACGCGGCGGGGAACCGGCGATGTACGCGGTCATCACCGTCGTGTTTTTGGGCCTGGGCGGCGTCGTACTTCAATCCCTGCTCCGGGGACCGCGGCGGTTGACCCGGTTCTACGGGGCGTTTGTTCCCGCGTTTCTCGCCTATGCCGTGGTCTGGTCGGTGTTCTGGTTCTGGCTCGGCGGCGGCGCGGGAGAATGGCTGGGGGCCATTCTGGGCTGTCTGGTCTTCGTGGCCATCAGTGCCCTGCGCCTGGGACGTCCCCCGGGCCAGGGCCTGCTTCTGGCCGGCGTCGTGTTTTTCGTGGCGCACACCGCCGGATACTTCGCCGGGGGACGTGCCATGGCCCATTTCATGGGCGCCGCCCGTCAGGCGCCGGCCCGGTCGGACGAACGCGCCCGGTGGTCGCGGATGGCCAAGCTCTCGTGGGGGGTCTGTTACGGGCTCGGCTTCGGGGCGGGCCTGGGATGCCTGTATCCGGTGCTCCAGCGCGCCCCGCGGAAGTCGCAGATGCCTTGAAACCCCCGCGCGCCCGGATGCGTCTGGCCACGGGAACACGGATGGTTGAATCGTCTACTGAACCCCATTCACCCGCCTCATTTCTCACCCCCAACCCCAACCCCAACCCTCCCGCCCCCCGATGAAGCCCCTCCTCAGCACCCTTGCCCTGGGCCTCGCCCTGGCCACCGCGCCCGCCCTGCCGTCGCTTGCCGATACGCCGCCCGCGGGCGGTTGGACCGCCGGCTTCGAGGAAGGCCAGCCCGCCTTCAAATCCATCACCCAGCTGGCCTTCGGGCCGGACGGCATCCTGTTCGCCGCCGATTCGAGGGGGGCGTCGATTGTGGCGCTGGCGACCGGTGACACCCGGCCCGCCACGGGGAAGACGGCGATCCGGGTCGAGGGCATCAACCAGAAGGTCGCGGCCCTCCTCGGCACCACCGCCGACGAGATCATCCTCGACGACCTCGCCGTGAACCCCGTCTCGCGGAAGGCCTACCTTGCCGTCTCGCGCGGTCGCGGGCCCTCGGCCGTGCCGGTCCTGGTCCGGGTCGGACAGGATTCGCCGTTGGAACTGGTGGACCTCGGCAAGATCAGGTTCTCGCGTGCGGAACTGCCCGATGCCCCGCTGGACGGCGTCGTCGGGACGGGCCAGCGCCAGAGCAATCCGCGCCTGGAATCGATCACGGACATCGCGTTTCTCGAAGGCCGCGTGCTGGTGGCGGGGCTGTCGAACGAGGAATTCGCGTCGACGCTGCGTGCGATTCCGTTCCCGTTCCGCAAGGTCCAGGGCGGCACCAGCGTGGAGATCTACCACGGCGCGCACGGGCGGTTCGAGACGCGGGCGCCGATCCGGACCTTCGTACCGTTCCAGGTGGGGGACCGCCCGCAGTTGCTTGCCGCGTACACCTGCACGCCCCTCGTCCAGTTCCCCATCGGCGACCTCCAGCCGGGCGCGAAGATCAAGGGCAAGACCATCGCCGAGCTCGGGAACCGGAATCGTCCGCTCGACATGATCGTCTACCGGAAGGACGGCAAGGACTTCCTGCTCCTGGCCAACTCCAGCCGCGGCGTGATGAAGGTCACGACCGATCGCCTCGAGGCCGCCGAGCCCATCTCCGAACCCGTGAAGGACGGCGGTACCCAGGGGCTTTCCTACGAAACCGTCCCGGGCTGGACGGGCATCAATCAACTGGACCGTCTCGACGCCGCCACCGCGCTCGTCGTGCGGCGCCTGGAAGGGGGACGCGACAACCTCGAATCCCTCGACCTGCCGTGACGGGCTCGGCCTCTCCGAGGCAGCCGAGGGCGGGGCTGTGGATCCGGTTCCTCCTTGGGACCTTGGGCCTGGGTGCCACCGCCGCGGTTCCGGGTCCGGTTCCGGGCCTCGCCGTCCGCTGGGAAACGCCCGCCGCCGCGCCCGCCGCCGCCGTCGTCGTGGTCGAGGGATTGCCCCCGGCCCAGCTCCGGGCCCTGGAGGGGGCGGGCTGGACGGAGGCCCGCTGGCAGCGGTTGCTGGCGGTCCATGCCGAACCGGGCGATCCGCTCGCCGACCTCGGGCTGCCGCCCATGGCGGGCCGGCACACGGTCGTCTCGAACGTCGTCCGGTTCGATCCCGCGTTTCCGCTTCGGTCCGGGTTGCGGTATCGGGCAGTGTTCCGGCCCGCCGAACTTCCCGACACCGCGCCGCCCGCGCCGGATGCGCGTCCGAAATCGGCGGTCCACCGCGTGCCGGAGCGCGCCCGGTCGGGAGGCACCGAGGTCGTCCGGATCCATCCGAGCGCGGCGGTGTTGCCGGAGAACCTGCTCAAGTTCTACGTCCATTTCTCGGCGCCGATGAGCCGGGGGCACATCTACGATCACATCGAGCTGCGGGAGGCGTCCACGCGCCGGCCCGTGGAACTGCCGTTTCTCGAGATCGACGAGGAACTCTGGGACCCGACGATGCGCCGGCTCACGCTTCTGCTGGATCCCGGTCGCATCAAGCGCGGCGTCAAGCCGCTCGAGGACATCGGCCCCGCCCTCGAGGTCGGCAAACGCTACGAGTTGACCCTCCGGCGGACCTGGCAGGACGCGGAGGGCAGTCCCTTGAAGGACGACTACGCCCGGACGTTCGAGGTCGGCCCGCCGGACCGCGAGCCGCCCGACCCGGCGTCATGGATCGTCGCGGCGCCCGCCGCGGGGGGCAGCGACGCGTTGCGCGTGTCGTTTCCCGAGCCGCTCGACCACGCCATCGTCCTGCGCGTCTTCCGCGTGCGCGGACCCGACGGCGCCGAGGTGACGGGAACTCCGGAGCTCGCGGATGAGGAACGCCGCTGGTCGTTCGTCCCGACCCGGCCCTGGCGGAGCGGGGACCATCGCTTGCTCGTGCCGACCTCGATCGAGGACCTCGCGGGGAACAACATCGGCAAACCCTTCGACGTGGATCTCTTCGAACGTGTCGAACGGCGGCTGACCAACACGCTCGTGACCGTGCCGTTCGTGGTGCGTTGAGCGTTGAGCGTTGAGGGAGGGGCGGCTCCGCGCGGCGGTTGCCTTTCGGCTCGTTTCATGGTGGAACTGGCGCAACCCCCTGCCGAGTTCATGGAAACCCCAGCCTCCCCCCTGAGTCGTCGCCAGTTCGTCACCCGCTCCACCCGGGCCACCGCGGTCGCTGCCTCCGCCGGGACGCTGGCGTGGACCCGACCGGCGCGTGCCCAGAAGTCCCCGGGCGACACCGTCGTGCTGGGACTGATGGGGGCGGGGGGACGCGGGACGAGCCATGCGCTGGGGTTCGCGGGGTTGGAGAGCGTGGAGTTCAAGCACATCTGCGACGTGAACCCCGCCCGCGGAGCGGCGACCGCGAAGCAGGTGGCGGCGCGGCAGCGCCGGGTGCCGACGGTCGAGGCCGATTTCCGCCGGTTGCTGGATGACAAGGACCTCGATGCCGTGGTGGTGGCCACGCCGGAGCACTGGCATGCCCTGGCGACGATCTGGGCCTGTCAGGCGGGCAAGGACGTCTACGTGGAGAAGAACCCGTCCCTCACGATTTGGGAGGGACGCAAGATGATCGAGGCGGCGCGCAAGTACCGGCGCGTGGTTCAGGTCGGGTTCCAGAACCGGAGCGCGCCCTACGCGGCGTCGGCGCGGGAGTACCTGCGGGGCGGGAAGCTCGGGAAGGTCGTGTTGGTCAAGGTCTTCAACCTGCTCCAGGGCGGGGCGTGGAATCCGGACCTGACCCCGGGCCATCCGCCACCGGGCATGGATTGGGACCGTTGGCTGGGTCCCGCGCCGGCGGTTCCCTACAGCGCGGGCCGCGCCTCGTGGTACGACTGGTGGGACTATTGCGGTGGCTACTACTCGGGCGACGCCTCGCACCAACTGGACCTGGCGCGCGCCGTGCTCGGCGACCCCCCGCCTCCGCGCTCGACGTTCTGCACGGGTGGCAACTTCGGGTTCGGTTCGAAGCGTGAGGTGCCGGAGATGCAGACGGCCACCTATGACTACGGCGATTTCACGCTCACCTGCGACAGCGGGACCGCCACCAATGCCCTGCGCAAATCCAACCAGGAGGAACGGAACGGCAGGAAATGGCCGCACTGGCCCAGCAACAACGAGCGCATCGAGATCTACGGCACCCGTCAGATCATGTACCTCGGGCGTCACGGCGTCGGCTGGCAGGTGTTCGAAACCGACGGTCGCCTCGTGGCCGAGGACAAGGGCGCGCATCCCGACCGATGGCACCAGCCGAACTTCGTGGAGTGCATCCGGACCCGGAACGCGCCGAACGGGGACATCGAGCAGGCCCATTACAGCGCCTGCCTGGTTCATCTGGCGAACACCGCCTATCGGCTGGGCAACCGCCAGATCCTGTTCGATGCCGCCACCGAGCGCTTCACCAACAGCCCCGAGGCCAACCGCCTCCTCAAACCGGATTACCGGGCGCCCTACGTGGTTCCGGACGCGGTCTGACCGCCGCGGGCGCCGCGCGGCGCAGCCCGAGTTCGGCAACCGCTCCGCCCGGTGAGGGCACCGGGCCCACACGTTGTAGGCCGCGTGCCCCCACGCGGCGCCGTGCGGTCCGCGCTACCGTTCCCCGAAACCCGCGACGCGCCGTGCAACGCGAGGTCTCACCCTTCACCGCGGCCTGTACCGGTCCGCCCCGGCAGCGTGTCGCGGAGCGACGACCGAGGGTTGCCGGGGCCTTCAGGCCCCGGTCGCACCCTCTCTTCTTTCCCCGTCGCGGAGCGACGCTCGACAGGAGTGCCTTGGGAGGGGCTTGGATGCCGAAGGCTTCGGAAGTCGCTCCGCGACGAGGATGCTTTGGGAATGAACCCGTTCCGGGGGTCACCCCCCCGGCTACCTTCGAAGGGTCGCTCCAAGACCCGGAAGCCACGGTCGGCCCACTCGTTCCGACTCCCCATGAACCGAGCCCAGACTCCCATCCCGGATCCTCCTAATCCTAATCCTAATCCTAATCTTACTCCTCCCTCCATCGTTCGGGTTCATGGTCCCAATACGTGTCCAAACTCTGGAAAACGCTCCTCCCCACGCACCGCCCCCCCCACAGCTCCGCCCGGTGAGGGCACCGGGCCCACACGTTGTAGGTCGCATGCCCCCACGCGGCGCCGTGCAGTCCGCTGCCCATAATTGCCGCAAGCCCTCCTCCGGGCCCATCCAAACATCCGTTCAACCCCATTTCTCGAGCCGTACGCGCTCCTTCGGGATCCCGAGGTCGTGCAGGAGGAGGTGTTCCGTGAACTCGACGAGCGCCGTCGGCCCGCACGCGTAAAACGTGGTCTTCGCGGCATCGCGCACCTGTTCCCGCAACCAGTCCGCCGTGATCCGCCCCGTGCGCCCCGTCCACGTGTCGCCCGACTCCAGCCGGGTGCACGTGACGAGAAACCGAAAGTTCGGATTCCGCCGCTCCAGCTCATCGAACTCCTGCCGGAAGATGATGTCGACGGGGCGCCGCACGCTGTAGAGGACGTCGATGCGGGTGGACAGGCCGCGCATCGTCGCTTCCCGGACGAAGGCCCGGAACGGGGTTACCCCGGAACCGCCCGCCACGCACACGAGCTGGTGGTCGGGTTCGTAGTTCGGCTGGAACTTGCCCACCGGCGGCAGCACGCCCAGCCGGTCGCCTTCCTTGATCCAGTCCACGATCCGCGTCCCCATCTTCCCCTCGCGCTTCACCGTCACCTCGAAGAACCCGTGATCCAGGGCGCAGGACGAGAGCGAATACGCCCGCCGATAGACCGGGGTGTCCGGCCAGCACAACGTGATGAACTGCCCGGTTTTGAACTCGAGCGAGTAACCCTCCGGCCAGCGGAGGCGCAAGGTGCGCACGTCGGTGGCTTCCACCGTCACCTTCTCGACGACCATTTCGGCAAAGAGTTTGGCCATGGCAGGATCGGAATATCGGGGTCTGCGTCCGGAATGTTCAGGGACTCGAATCTTCGACAACGCGTCGCGCGGCGGGGCGGGTTTCTCGGCGCCGGTCTCATCCCCCGAAGGGTGCCCGTCGGCGCGTCGACCAGGGACCGGAGCTCATGAGACCCCCAGGGGACTTCCGTGCTCCGGGCGGTCCGCGTCGTCGTCGCCGGGTACCGGCGGCGCCGACGCATGGGACACCACCGTGGTCGCCGGGGGTTCGGCCGCCGGGCCGTCCGGGGCGTCCTCACCCGACGCCGTCTCGCCCGCGGCACCCAGGAGGGTCACCGCGATCGGGCGGACCAGCTTGCCCTGGTAGACGTAACCGGGTCCGACCGTCTCGTTGATGCGGGTTCCCTCCGCCGGTCGCGATCCGTCCGCGGCGTGGTGCTTCCTGGGATCGAAAGGCTCGTCCGGAGCCGCCACGAGCGGGATGAATCCCACCCGGCGCAACGCGTCGCGGCAGGCCGCGTGGAAGCGTTCGATCTGATCGATGAGGCCCTGCTGGCCGGAGTGCAGTGCGGCCACGTGCAGGGAGAAGACGTGGTCCATCAGCCGGGCCACGGATTGCACCCATTCGACCTCCCCCTTGCGGAGCTTCTCGACCTCGAGCTTCAGGGTCTGCTTCTCGCCGTCGGACGTCCGTGACACCGCCGTGGCGAACGCCTCGGCGTCCCGCGTCAACCGATCCACGATCTCCTGCGCCACGGTGGTCGTGCGTCCGGCCCGCTCCTGGATGCCCTGCCATTCGGCGGTCGCATGGGCGATCCGGGAGGCCACGTCTTCCAGTTGCCCCAACTTGGCCGCGGTCTCCGCCAGACGATCCGTCTCCTCGAAATGGAGGGACGCCTCGTATTCCCGCAGGACCGGCAGCACCGAAAACCAACCGCCCAGTGCCGCGCAGGCGGCCACCGCGACCATCTGCCAGAGCGTCAGCGGGCGCGGCCCGTACACCACCAGGGCCGTCGCCGCCGCCAGCAGGATCACGTCGGCGATCCAGAACGGCAGCTTGCGGATGGGGGGGGGATTCGAACCCGGGATCGACATCGTCGGGAAAGCCTAGCGGGGCGGGGCGGCGGGAGCCACGCGGTTTTTTGGGTCAGGTGGCGGGGATGGTCCGTTGCAGCCCCAGGGCGGCCAGCCAGAGCCCCACGAACACCGCTCCCCACGGCCAAGGCGAGGCCATCACCGCCACGGCATCGACCGCCACGATGCCCGCCAGGAGCAGCGATACCGTGCGCCCCGGGCCGCCACCCTGGGCGATAGGCCGGTAAAGCTGGGCCATCGCGACCCCGACGACGAGCAGGAACCACAGCACGGGACCCAGGATGTCCGGACGGGTCCACGTGAAGGGCGCGTTGAGGAATCCCGCGAGCAGAAGGGGGACCAGCAACGGAATCGCCGGCCACCACCCGATCACCCCAAGTTCCGTCTCGCGCCGGGCGATGTAGCTGAGCCCGACGATGTAACAACCCAAGACCAGGGCGCTCCAGAGCAGGGTGCCGTCGATCCCGTGACGGGCCGCGGCCCCGGCCGCGAGGAACAGGAGATACCGACACAACGCCATCACGATGGGCGCGAATGGCACCGACTTGTGCGCCGCGTCGTAGACCACCACCGCCAGGACCAGCAACAATCCCAGACCCGCCGTCGCCGTGCTGAGCGTGGCCATGCAAAGCCAGCCGAATCCGAGGCAGCCGAGGCTCGCCCGCCACACCCGCCACGCGGTGACCTGGCCGGCCGGGATGGGCCGTTCCCGCCGGTGCTGACGGTCGAACCGGACGTCGCAGGCGTCGTTGAGGAACATTCCACCGATGTAGATCAGGCTCGCCCCGAGGCAGAGGAGCAGGAAGCGGCCCAGCGTCCCGCCACCGCCAATGAGCCAGGCCGCCAGACAGTTGGACCAGACGGTCGGTAGATTCGACACCCTCCCCAGCACCAGCCAGGGACGCATGGCGGGCGGGATGAAGGTTTCCGAAAGCGCGGGCACGGGGGCGGATGAAACCCCCGCCAGGGGGGCGCTGCCAATCCCGGAGATGGCCCCCCCAATCCAGCGGGGCCATCCGCCGAACCGCACCGGGCATGGCAACGCGCGTTTCTCGAAGCGGAAATGCCCGACCCCGCCCCGTTCGGTCTCCACCGACGCAGACCCCTGCGATGACTCCCACACCTCGACGCCCTTCCCGCCGGGGACACCGCGGCGTCGTCGAGTATTGATAAGTGGGACTGACCCCTTTCGGGTGTGCATCGGATCGGGTGCGGAGCTTTCGCCCGGGACCGGAGTCGGCTAGGTTGGGGCGGTCGGGGCGGCGTGTCGTGTCGGGCAGATCGCGGGCCCCGGTGCCGTCACCGAAATGGTGGATGGTCGATGCGAGGAGAGAGCAATGCCGATCTACGAATACGAATTGTGCGATGGTTCCTGCGCGGCGTGCGGGGGGAAATTCACGCTGCGGCGCCCTCTGGACGCCAAGCCCCTGACCCATTGTCCGGCGTGCAAAAAGCCGGTGCGGAAAATCATTTCGAGCTTCAACACCCCGTCGATCACGAAGCCGCTGTCGATCACCGACGCGAAGAAGGCCGGGTTCACGGTGTTGAAGCGCCTCAACAAGGGCGAGTACGAGCGCCAGTGAGGCGCGCCGGACGCGGTGGCGGGTAGGGCTTGGAATGTCCGCCCCGCGTTGGCCACATTGAGGGGCGTGCCGGGGAGTCCGCCGGAAGCTGGGTCGCTGGAGGCGCCCGTGTCGGCGTTGCGGGGCGTGGGGCCGGAACGAGCCCTGGCCTTGGAACGCCTGGAAATTCGCACGCTCGGCGATCTTCTCCTCCATCGTCCGCGAAGGTACGAGGACCGCCGCCGCGTCGCGACGATCCGGGAAATCGCGGAAAAGGGGCCCGCCAGCGTGCGGGGCCGAATCGTGGCCCTGGGGGTCAAGTGGTTCCGGAAACGACGTCAGTCGGTGTTCCAGATCGTGCTCGAGGATGGAACCGGACGCCTCGATTGCCGGTGGTGGAACATGCCGTACCTGGAATCCCAGTTCGCCCCGGGTCAGGAGTTGCTCGTGCACGGACGGGTCGTGGACCTGAAGCCGCGGACCATCGACCACCCCGAGGTCGAGGTGATCGAGGAGGGCGGCGAGGAGGCTGCGGTCCACCTGAATCGCATTGTCCCGATCTATCCGCTGACCGAGGGGATCTCCCAGCGTTGGATGCGCAGCCGACTCTGGGACCTGGTGGGCCGCTGGGCGGACGGTGTGCCCGAGCCGCACGCCGGGGTGGGGACCGGAGGCTTGCCGACGCGGGCGCGGGCGCTGCGCTGGCTGCATTTTCCGGAGGAACGCGAGCAGGCGGAGTGGGCGCGCCGCCGGCTGGCCTACGACGAGTTCGTGGAACTCCAGTTGGCGATCCAGCGGCGACGGCGTCGGCTGCAGGCGCGGGGCCCTGGGCATCCCTGCGCGGGGGACAACCGGCTGATGCGCCCTTTCCTCGCGGGATTGGGCTTCCGGCTGACCGATGCTCAGACCGCGGTGCTGCGCGAGATCCGGCGCGACCTGGGGGGCGGGGAACCGATGCGCCGGCTGGTCCAGGGCGACGTGGGGTGCGGAAAAACCGTCGTGGCGGCCGCGGCGGCGCTGATGGCCCTGGAAAGCGGCTTCGACGTCGCGTTGATGGCGCCCACGGAGATTCTCGCACGCCAGCATGAAAGGCGGTTCCAGGAATGGTTCGCGCCGTTGCAGGTCCCGGTGCATGTCCGGACCGGGGCCCGAAAATCCGGCGGGGAAGGGGCCCCGGGGCAGGATCCACCGCACGCGGACGGCGCGGGGGAAGGCCCGGCGTTGAC
>CAZSOV010000217.1:0-13677 GCA_964608505.1 uncultured Verrucomicrobiota bacterium | reverse complement strand
TCGGACGCCCTCCGGGCGTCCACCCCCTCGGTGTCATTTAATTTGAGTCAACGCGGTCGCCGCGTCCGGGACAATTTCGGCCTTGGTTCGGGGGCCGCGGCTGGTAGGAGTGGGGCATGGCGTGGACCGATTTCTCCGATGCGCGGCAATCGATAGGATTGTTGTGCCGGAGTCTGGAGCGCGGCCGGTTGGGGCATGCCTACCTGTTTTGCGGCGACTCGCACCTGATGTTGGAGCGGGTGGCCCGGGAGTTGGCGCTGACGGTGAACTGCACCTCGCCGGCGGTGCCGGCGCCGGCCGGGATTCCGGTGGTCGCGTGCGGCACCTGTTCGAGCTGTCGGCGGGTTCGGGAGGGGGTGCATCCCGACATCCACTGGCTGCGGGCGGAGTCGAAGACCCGGGTGGTGCGCGTGGAACAGGTCCGGGAGTTGATCAACGCGGTGCAGCTGAAGCCGACGGAGGCCCGGTACAAGGTGGGGGTGATCGTGGGAGCCGACCGCCTGAACGCGAATGCGGCGAACGCGTTCCTGAAAACGCTCGAGGAACCCCCTCAGCGCTCCCTGCTGCTGCTGCTGTCGACGGAACCGGAGCGTTTGCTGGAGACGATCCTGTCGCGCTGCCTGCGGCTGGTCTTTCCCGGCGGCGGGGTGGCGGATGCGTCCGGGTTGGCCTGGCTGGGCGGCTTCGCCAACGACCTCAAGATTCCTCCCAAAAGCCTTCTGCAACGGTATCGGGTCCTGGATGGGCTGCTCGGCTACCTCGGGGAGGTGCGCAAACAGGCCGAAGCGGAAGTCGAGGGCCGTTCCCCGGCGCGCCAATACCGGGATGTCGATCCCTCCCTCAAGGAACAGTGGGAGGACGAGGCAACAGCGGCCAGCGAAGCCGAGTACCGCCAGCGCCGCGGGCAGACCCTGATGTCGCTCCAGTGGTGGCTGCGCGACGTGTGGCTGACCGCGTTGGGGCAGGGGGAGGGGCTCCTCGCGGTCCCCGATCTGGCCGAGGCAACCCGGGCGGTGGCGGGGCGTATCGGCGCGACGCGCGCGATGGCAAATCTGCAACTCCTCGAGCAAACCCAGGCGCTTCTGCACACGAACGTGCAGGAATCCCTCGCGCTGGAAGTGGCCATCCTGCGACTGGAATTGTGATGGCAAGCAGCGGGATGCCGGAGGGATCCGCGCCCGGGCCGTGGCGGATGGACGGGGGACTGCAACGATGAAGCACCCCGGCACTCTGGCGTCGGGACGTGGGGTTTCCGGTTCCGCCGGGGCCCCCCCCCATCCCGAGGCGGCGGATGCCGTCGGGCGCTTGTTCGCGGGTTTGTTCGGATTGCTCCTGGGGATCGGGTTGCTGAAGTGGGGAAACCCGGTGATCCTGGATCGTCTGGTCGAATGGCCGCGGCAGTGGGAGGAATGGCGCGCGTTCGCCTGGCCCGTGCGCGTCGGACACGTCGGGTTGGTGGTCGTCACGCTGGTCGGCTTGCGGATCATGCGAGAACGCTGGCGTCCGTTGGCGCCAGCGTGGGTCTGGGGCAGTCTCCTGGCCTGGCTGGGCTGGCAATTCCTGGCGTCCACGGGGTCCCTCGATCCCGAATTGACCCGCGTCGTCCTGATGCAGTTCACCTGCTGCGCGGTTTGCTTTTTTCTCGGGCACCTCGCCTTGAGCCGGGTCGCCGAACCCAGGGTGTTCTGGCTATGCCTCTGCCTGGGTTTCCTCGGCGTTCTGGGCATGGCTTGCGACCAGCACTTCGGCGGGCTGGAGGCCACGCGCAAGATGATCTTCGAGAGCCCGGAGGCGACCCGGCTCGGCCCCGAGCATTTGGCCCGGATCCGCAGCAATCGCGTCTTCTCCACCCTCGTCTATCCCAATGCCCTCGCCGGAGCCGTGCTCCTCCTGCTGCCGCTCGCCACGGTTCAGGCGGCATCCGTGGCTGAACGCTGGGGGACGAAGGCCCGCCGTTCCGCCGCCGCGGCCATGCTGGTCCTCGGATTGGCCGTGCTGGTCTGGTCCGGCTCGAAAGCCGGTTGGGTGCTGGCACTGGGACTGGGAGTGTTCGTGCTTTTCCATTCCGGGCTCGCTGCCCGCTGGAAGACGGGGTTGGCGCTCGCCCTCCTGGTCGGCGGCTTCGTCGGGTTTCGACTCGTCTTCGCGGAGAAACTCCGCGAGGGACCCAAAAGCATGTCCGCGCGGTTCGACTATTGGACCGCGGCCTGGGGTGGAGTCCGCCAGGCACCGTGGCTGGGGAATGGTCCGGGATCGTTCAAGAAGGTCTATGCACGGGTAAAGCGACCCGAATCGGAGATGGCCCAGTTGGCGCACAACGATTACCTGCAGCAGGCCAATGATTCGGGAATCCCCGGGTTTTTGGCCTATCTGACGTTCACCCTGGGGTCGCTGGTGTCTCTATATCGGAAAAGATCGAAAGTCCGATCCGCGCTGGCTTGGGCCGTGTGGTTGGGTGCGGCGGGGTGGTTTGCCCAGGGGGTGTTGGAGTTCGGATTGTATATCCCGGCCACCTCGTGGCTGGCCTTTGCGCTGCTCGGTTGGTTGCACGCTCAAAAGCCTTCCGCCGCTCCCGGAGAAGCGACTACGCTTCCGGCATGCGCGCGCTCTACCTGAACGGGCCGAATCTCAACCTGCTGGGCACCCGGGAACCGGGGATCTACGGACGACTGACGCTGGCGGACATTGAATGCAAGGTTCGCGCCCTCGCCAAGGGATTGGCGGCGGACGTGGATTTCCGACAGACGAATCACGAAGGGGAATTGGTCACCTGGATTCAGCAGGCGGCGGGGGAATGGGATGTCATCGTGTTGAACGCCGGGGCCTACACGCATACGAGCATTGCGCTGCGGGATGCCATCGCCGCGGTCGGCGTTCCGACCATCGAGATTCACCTCTCGAACGTGCATGCGCGGGAGGAGTTTCGGCACCATTCCTACCTGGCCCCGGTTTGCCGCGGGGTGATCGCCGGATTCGGGGTGGATTCGTACCTTTTGGCGCTCCAAGCGGCTGTAACATTAACGCAGGTACAAAACACGATCTAAACCGGGGCTTTGCCGGGGTGGTTTGTGGAGCCGCTGGAGCGGGTCAGAGGGTTTCGAGAGGAAACTTGACCTCCGAAAGGGGGGTCGCTAGCGTCCGCCCAGCTTGATCGGCACAAAGAGCAGGAGTCGTCATCGCGGCTGCTGCTCTTTTTGTTCGGCGGGCAAAACGTGGATCGGAAGCGGAATTCGGAACGTCGGCGGAGTCCGACAGGAGACATGCTGTGGACCTAAAAGACATCAAGGCGATCATCGACCTGATGCGGAAGAACGCCATCTCGGAGTTCGAGTTGGAGCGGGAAGAGTTCAAGATACGGCTCAAGAGGGGGATTTCTGGGGCCAATAATGTCGTCTTTGACGATACAGCCGGCGCAATCACCATGGCGCCGGTCGCCGGGGCCCTGCCGGCCCCGTCCGCGGCGGTGGCCGCTCCCAAGGCGCCCGAGGCGGCTGCGGGCACCGTCGATATCAAATCCCCCATGATCGGTACCCTTTACCGTTCACCTTCCCCGGAAGCATCCGCATACGCCGAGGTGGGTACCGAGGTTGGCCCCGACTCCGTGGTCTGCATCATCGAGGCCATGAAGGTCATGAACGAGATCAAAGCCGAAGTGCGAGGCGTCATCACCCAGGTGCTCGCCGAGAACGCCAAGCCGGTCGAGTTCGGTCAGCCGTTGTTCAAGGTTCGTCCGCTCTAACCCTCCCCTTCCGGCTTCCGGGAGGACCGCCTCATGTTCGAAAAGGTTCTCGTCGCCAATCGCGGGGAAATCGCCGTGCGGGTGATTCGTGCCTGCCGCGAACTCAACATCCGCACCGTGGCCGTCTATTCCGAGGCGGATGCCAATTCCATCCACGTGCACCTCGCGGACGAGGCGATCTGTATCGGAAAAGGTCCCTCGAGCGAGAGTTATCTGCGCATCGACCGCATCATCAGCGCGGCCGAAATCTCGGATGTGGATGCCATCCATCCCGGGTACGGATTTCTTTCGGAGAACGCCCATTTCGAGGAAATCTGCACCAGCTGTAACATCCGTTTCATCGGTCCCAGTGCCCGGGCGATGAACGCGTTGATGGACAAGAATGTCAGCCGCGCCCTGGCGCGGAAGGCGGGAGTGCCCACGCCGCCGGGTTCGGACGGGGTGGTGGACAACGAGCAGGATGCCAAGGCCGTGGCGGCGAAGATCGGGTATCCGGTCCTGATCAAGGCGATTGCCGGCGGCGGTGGACGGGGGATGCGCATTGCGCACAACGACATGTCGTTGGTGACGGGCTACCACACGGCGCGGGCCGAGGCGGAGAAGGCGTTCGGGAACTCGGGGGTCTACATCGAGAAGTTCATCGAGAACCCGCATCACATCGAGTTCCAGATCCTCGGGGATAACCGGGGGAACATCATCCACCTCGGGGAACGGGATTGTTCGATCCAGCGGCGGAACCAGAAGCTGGTGGAGGAAACCCCGTCGCCGCTGATCGAGAACAAGTTTCGGGACCTGCGCAAAAAGATGGGCAAGGCGGCCATCCGGATCGCCGAGGAAGCGGGCTATTCGAACGCGGGAACGGTCGAGTTCATCGTCGATGGGCAGGGGAATTTCTTCTTCCTGGAGGTCAACAAGCGGATCCAGGTCGAACATCCGATCACGGAAGAGGTGACCGGCGTGGACCTGGTGAAGCAGCAGTTGTTGATCGCCATGGGCGAACCGCTCCGACTGCGCGATGCCGACATTGCCTTCAAGGGCCACGCCATCGAGTGCCGGATCAACGCGGAGGATCCCTTCGACGATTTCCGACCCTCGCCGGGGCGGATCGAGATGTACTATCCGCCCGGTGGCCGCGGGGTTCGGCTGGATTCCCACGCCTACGCCGGCTACGTGATTCCGCCGTATTACGACTCCATGATCGGCAAGCTCATCACGTTCGGGAAGGACCGCCGGGAGGCGATGGACCGGATGAGCCGGGCGCTTTCCGAGTACATGATCACCGGCGTGAAGACTACGATCCCCTTCGAGCAGGCGATCCTGCAGGATCCGAACTTTCGCCGGGGCGTCTATACCACGGCCTTCATCGAACAATTGCTGACGGGTGGACGGCGGGATCTGCTGGAGGAACGGGCCTAGTCCGGGCTCGCCCTGCACGGTTTCGCGCTCCGCGCATCGCCTTCGGGTTCCGGGACAACGAAGCGGTAGCCAATGCCGGGTTCGGTGAGGATCAGGCGCGGCGTGGCCGGGGTCGGTTCCAGCTTCTCGCGCAGGTGGCCCACGTAAACCCGGAGGTAATGGGTCGGTTCCTGACGAGCCACATTCGGGCCCCAGACCTCGGTCAACAGCTGCCGATGGGTCAGGACGCGCCCCGCGTGTCGCGTCAGCACCCGCAGAAGCTGGTATTCCGTGGGCGACAGCCGGACCTCCGCGCCACGCATGCGGACCTGGCGCCGGGCGTAGTCGATTTCGAACTCCCCGGCCGAGAAAAAGCCCTCCGACCCGGAGTCCGCGCCGGACGCGGGGACGTGCCGGCGGGCGGCGCGGATTCGGGCCAGCAACTCGGCGGTGGAGAAGGGTTTGGTCACGTAGTCGTGCGCGCCCTGGTCCAGCGCCGCGACCTTGGTCTCCTCCTGATCGCGCACGCTGAGCACGACGATCGGGGCCGCGGACCATTCCCGCAGGCGACGCAGGACTTCCAGTCCGTCGAGGTCAGGGAGGCCCAGATCGAGGAGAATCGCGTCGGGGGGACGTTGGGCGGCCAGTTGGAGGCCGTCGGTGCCGGTGGCGGCGTCGACGACGCGATAGCCTTCGCCTTCGAGGACCAGTCGCAGCAACCGGCGGATCTGGGGTTCGTCGTCGATCACCAGGGCCAACGGCGGCGTGGCGGGGGGTTCGTTCATGGCGCCGTGAACTCCGAGGCTTCCGGGACGGGCGGCGCCTGTCGATAGGGCAGGCGGAGCGTGATCCGGGCTCCACCGGAAGGGCCGTTGGCGGCGGCGATGGAGCCGCCTTGAGCGACGATGAAGCCCCGGGCGATGGCGAGGCCGAGTCCCGTGCCGCCTGCGCGCGTGGTGTCGGCCCGGTGGAACTTGTCGAAGGCGCGCGCCAGCGCGTCCGGCGGGAAGCCGGGGCCCTGATCGCGGACCTCCCAGACGAGTTCCGGTCCCTCGCGACGGGCCTCGAGTCGGATGGCCTGGCCCGCGGCATGGACGCAGGCGTTGTGGACGAGATTGGCGATGGCCTGCTCGGTCAGCCGCGGGTCGAGCCAGACGAGGCCGAGGTCGGGGGCGATGTCGACCTGCCAGCGTTCCGGGTCGAGATCGGGACCCACCCGCCGTTGCACGGCGAGGGCCAGGTCGGCAGGCGACACCCATTCGGGTCGGGGGCGGAGCACCCCGGAGTCGATGCGGCTCATGTCGAGGAGATGATCGACCAGCCGGGCCAGCCGGCGGGTGGCAATGCCGATTTCACCGATC
This sequence comes from uncultured Verrucomicrobiota bacterium, assembly GCA_964608505.1. Classification (GTDB taxonomy): domain Bacteria; phylum Verrucomicrobiota; class Verrucomicrobiia; order Limisphaerales; family CAIMTB01; genus CAIMTB01. The sequence continues at coordinate 7,182 of CAZSOV010000217.1, read as the reverse complement.
AAGGGAGAGTGGGGCTGGTTGGAGGCGAGGGCGGACGCGGCGGTCAGGAGGGCGGTCAGGGGGGTACGCAATTCGTGGGAGACGCAGTCGAGCAGGGCCCGTCCGAGGCGGTCGGATTCCGCGGTCAGTCGTCCCTGTTCGACATCGCGTTGAAGCGACAGGCGATCCAGGACCAGCCCGGCGTGCTGGGCGAAGGCGTCGAGGAGTTCGCGCTGGGGAAGGCCCAGCGGATGGGGTCCGGGAAGGTCGAGGCTGAGCACCCCGGCCACGCCGCGGGTGGTGATCATGGGAAGGTGCAATGCCCCGGCCCCGGGAAGGTTCTCGGTGAACCGACCGCTGGGCCGGGAGTGGGCGGCGGCCCAGGCCGCGACGCTCCGTTCCTTCTCGTCCAGGGCCAGGGTCCCGTCGGGGTGCGGCGACCAGCTGCCGTCGGCACGGGGCAGGGTGACGGACGCCGGGGCGAGGAAGGCGCGTCCGACGGCGTCGAGCAGGGACCAGACCACTTCGTCCCGGGACCGGGCCCCGGCGAGGGACTGGTTCAATTCGTAAAGCGCGCGGGTGCGTCGTTCCCGAAGGCGTTCGGTCTGTTCCTGGCGGCGGAGCCGCTGGACGAGCTGGCCGAGCAGCGCCGCGACGACGAAATACCCGGCGAACAGCACGAAATCCTCGGAGGACTCGATGCGCAGGTCGAACCGGGGCGGCAGGAAGAGGATGTTCCAGGCCAGCGCCCCGAGGGTGGCGGCGAGGAAGACGGCCGCGCGTCCGCAGACCAGGGCGAGCGCGATGACCGGCAGGAGAAAGACGAAGGCCAGCGCGCGCGGCCCGAGCAGGGGAGCGAGGGCGAAGCCCAGCAGGGTCGTGCCGGCGATGGCTCCCGTCGCGAGCGCGAATTCGGACCAGGGAACCCGGGCCCGGGCGTCGGGGAGGAAACCCGCAGCGGCGGGGGGCGGCGGGCCGGCGGTCTCTTCCGCACGAGGATTGGCGATGCGTACGAGGTGGACATCGATGCCTCCGCAGGCGTCGACGAGGCGCAGGAGACGGAGATAACGGCGGATGCGTTGCCACCAGGTGCCGACGGGTTTGCCGACGACGAGGTGGGTGGCGTTGATGTCGTGGGCGGCGAGGAGGAGGCCGGAAGCGAACCGGGGCGCGGGGGTGACGACGACGCCCCCGCCCAGTTCGCGGGCCAGACCGAGATGGGAGGTGACCCGGGCCTGACTGGCCTCGGAGAGGGGCGGGTCGGTCTCGACGTGAACCGCCGTCCAGGGGCAGGCAAGGGAATCCGCGAAGCGCCGGGTCCAACGAATGAGGTCCGACGAATGGGGGCTCGGGCCCACGGCCACGAGGAGGTGGTGGCCGGATTTCCAGGGCCCGTCGGACGAGGAAGCGCGGTGGAAATGGCGGGTGTCGTGTCCGGCGTGTTCGGCGGCGAGCCGGAGGGCCATTTCGCGCAGGGCGGCGAGGTTGGCTTCGCGGAAGAAGTTCTCGGTCGCGCTCGCGGCCCGGGATCCCAGGTAAACCTTGCCCTCGTCCAGCCGGCGACGGAGATCCCGGGGGGAGAGGTCGACCAGTTCGATCTCGGCCTCGTCCAGAAGGGAATCCGGAACGGTTTCGCGGACCGCCACGCCGGTGATTTCGGCGACCGTGCCCGAGCGGGACTCGACGTGCTGGACGTTGAGAGTCGTGAGCACGTCGATCCCGGCGTCGAGCAGCTCGCGCACGTCCTGCCAGCGGCGCTCGTGTCGGGAGCCGGGGGCATTGGCGTGGGCGAGTTCGTCGACGACGAGCAGGGCGGGGCGGCGGGCGAGCGCGGCGTCGAGGTCGAACTCGGAGAGGCAGACGCCGCGATGGGCGAAGGTGCGACGGGGCAGGATGGGGAGACCGGCAAGGAGGGCCTCGGTTTCCTGGCGTCCGTGGGATTCCACCAGACCGACGAGGAGCTCGGTGCCGGACGCCAGCCGGGCGCGGGCGGCTTCGAGCATGGCATACGTCTTGCCCACGCCGGGGGCCATGCCGAGGAAGACGGTGAGCCGTCCCTTGCGCGTCGCGGCATCGGAGCCGACGACCGCCAGCAGCGCGTCGGGATGGGGTCGGAGCGGCTCGCTCACAAAACGAGGCTAGTGGGAGTGGAGTGGGGGAAGCGAGTCGGCGCTCCGTGCGGTGCCCCAGGGCTTCCGCGTGGCTCAGGGAGCGGGAGCCTCCACGGTGTCGAGGGCGAGATTGAGGCGGAGCACGTTGACGCGGGGTTCCCCGAGGAGGCCCAGCTGGGGTGGTTCCGTGAGTTGCTCGACGAGGGTGGCGGCCCGGCGGCGTTGCTCCGCCGACCACCCGCGCGCGGCCGCGACGCGGTCGAGCTGCGCGCGGACGGCATCGGGTCCAAGATGCGGATCGAGCCCGCTACCGGAGGCAAGGAGGAGTTCGGCGGGTACGGGGGCGTTCGATTCCCGTCCGTGGGCGAGCCGCCAGGCGCGGGCACGTGCCCGAACCTGTCGGTGGAGGTTGGGATGGGAGGGGCCGAGGTTGCTGGCGGAGGACGGCACGGTGACGAGATTCGTGCCGTCGTCCCCGGCGGAGGGCCGGGGCCAGATGAAACGGCGCTCGCTGAATCGTTGGGCGAGAAGTTCGGAACCCACGATGCGTTCGTTCCGGACGACGAGGCTGCCCCCGGCCTGGCGGGGAAAGAGGCCGCGGGCGAGCAGCGTGACGACCGCGGGATAGAGCAGTCCGGTGACCACCGTGAGGGCAAGCAGAAGGCGCAGCGGGACGAGGAACGTGGACATGGCGGGGTGGGTGGGTGGTGGTGGTGGTGATGGTGATGGTTCAGGCGAGATGCAGCGCGTGCAGGGCAAGGTCGACGAGTTTGATGCCCAGGAACGGGGTGACCACGCCGCCGAGCCCGAAGACGACGAGGTTGTCGCGAAGGACCACCGCTGCGCCGACGGGACGGTAACGGATGCCGCGGAGGGCGAGGGGGATGAGGGCGACGATGACGAGGGCATTGAAAATAACCGCGCTGAGAATCGCGCTGTGGGGCGAGGCGAGGCGCATCAGGTTCAAGGCGGCGAGGGGGCCCGGTTGACCCGGAGCGACCGCCAGCAGCCCGCCGAACAGCGCCGGGAGGATGGCGAAGTATTTGGCGACGTCATTGGCGATGCTGAAGGTCGTGAGGGCTCCGCGCGTCATGAGGAGCTGCTTCCCGATCTCCACGATCTCGATGAGCTTCGTGGGATTGGAATCCAGGTCCACCATGTTGCCGGCCTCGCGGGCGGCCTGGGTGCCCGTATTCATCGCCACGCCCACGTCGGCCTGGGCCAGGGCCGGGGCGTCGTTCACGCCGTCGCCCGTCATGGCCACCAGACGTCCGGCGGCTTGTTCCTCCCGGATGCGGCGGAGTTTCGCCTCCGGCGTGGCCTCGGCCATGAAGTCATCGACGCCGGCCTCGGCGGCAATGGCGGCGGCGGTGAGCGGGTTGTCGCCGGTGATCATGACGGTGCGGATGCCCATGGCCCGCAGGCGGGCGAAGCGATCCCGGATCCCGCCCTTCACGATGTCCCGCAACTGGATCACGCCGAGCACGCGCAGGTTCTCGGCCACGACCAGCGGGGTGCCACCGGCCCGGGAAATCGATTCCACCGTGCGACCGACCGGCTCCGGCCACAGGCCACCTTGTTCCTCGACGAAACGTCGGATCGCGTCGGCGGCTCCTTTGCGGATGCGCCGAGGGGGGTGTTGCGTGGATTGCAGGTCGACCCCGCTCGACCGGGAACGGGCGGAGAACGGGATGAACCGGGCGTGCGGTTCGGAGAGGTCGCGCCCGCGGAGGTTGAACAGCTGCTTGGCCAGGACGGCCACGCTGCGGCCCTCGGGAGTCTCGTCGGCGATGGACGCCAGTTGCGCGGCATCGGCGAGTTCCGATTCGGTCACGCCCGGGGCGGGCAGGAAGGCGGCGGCCATGCGGTTGCCCAACGTGATGGTCCCCGTCTTGTCCAGAAGCAGGACGTCGACATCGCCGGCGGCTTCGACGGCGCGCCCGGAAGTGGCCAGGACGTTGCGGCGGAGGAGGCGGTCAATGCCGCTGATGCCGATGGCGGCCAGCAGACCGCCGATGGTCGTGGGGATGAGGCAGACGAGCAGCGCGACGAGGACGGGCAGGGAGACATCGACGGCCCCCGTTTGGCCTGCGGCGGTTTCGAGGTAGCGCGCGAAGGCGGGCAGCGTCGCCACGGCGAGCAGAAAGACGGCGGTCGTCGCGGCGAGGAGGATGTTCAGGGCGATCTCGTTCGGCGTGCGCTGCCGACGGGAGCCCTCGACCAGCGCGATCATGCGGTCGAGAAACGAATTCCCCGGTTCGCGCGTGATCCGGACGACGATGCGGTCGCTGATGACCCGCGTGCCACCGGTGACGGCACTGCGGTCGCCCCCGCTCTCCCGGATGACGGGCGCCGATTCTCCCGTGATCGCCGATTCGTCCACGCTGGCAATGCCTTCGATGACCTCGCCGTCGGCGGGAATGCCATCGCCGGCCTCGCACACGACGAGGTCACCCCGGCGCAGGAGGGGCGCGGCGACCCGTTCCTCGCGTCCATCGACGAGGCGCCGCGCGATGGTCCGGGACCGGGCCTGGCGGAGGTGATCGGCCTGGGCCCGCCCACGGCCTTCCGCGAGGGCCTCGGCGAAGTTCGAGAAGAGGACGGTGAACCAGAGCCAGATGGTGATTTGCAGGTGAAAGGACGAGAATTCGGCCTGGAAGGCGTCGCGCAGGACGACAACGGTGCAGGCGGCGGCCCCCAGGGCGGTGACGAGCATCACCGGATTCAGCCAGAGCAGGCGCGGATCAAGCTTGCGAAACGCCAGACGCAGGGCCGGACGAAGGAAGGGGATGGACGACGTGGCAAGGGTGGGAGGCATGGAATGGAATGGGTGCTCGGGACGGGGTGGGTGGGGGCCTGGACGAACGGGTGGACCCGGGCAGGCCTTCCCGCCCTGGATCGATGCCCGGACGTCGGCTATTGAGCCAGGCCCGAGCCATGGGCCATGGGCAGGGCAAGATGCTCGAGCACCGGCCCCAATGTGAGGGCGGGGAGGTGGGTGAGTCCGCCGACGATGACGACGACGCCGGCGAGGAGGACCGCGAAGAGCGCGCCGTCGGTGGGGAAGGTGCCCGAGGAGGGCGGAGCGACCTTCTTCGGAGCCAGGGAGCCCGCGATGACCAGAGCCGGCACGAGCACGAGGAAACGCCCGGCGAGCAGGGCGAACGAACCGAGGTGGAGGTAAAAATCCGTGCCGGCATTCAGGCCACCGAAAGCGCTCCCGTTGTTACCGACCATGGACGCGAACGCGTAGAGGATCTCGGAGAGCCCATGGGGGCCATGATGGGAAAGGCTGGCGAGTCCGGCCTCGGTCCGGCAGGCCACGGCGGCGAGGATCAGGACGAGGAAGAACGGACCAAGGGTGGCCACGAGCGCGGCGATGACTTCGCGGCGTTCGATCTTCTTTCCCAGGTACTCGGGGGTGCGCCCGACCATCAGTCCGGCCAGGAACACCGCGAGGACGACGTACATGAGCATGCCGTACAGCCCGGCGCCGACACCGCCAAAGACGACCTCGCCGAGGAGAAGGTTCGCCAGAGCCATGAGCCCGCCCAGGGGCGAGAAGCTGTCGAGCATCGCGTTGACCGAGCCGTTCGACGCCGCGGAGGTCGCCCCGGCCCAGAGGACGGAATTCAGGATGCCGAAGCGGGTCTCCTTGCCTTCGAGAAACGGCAGGCCGTCCAGGGAGGGATGGGGCTGGAATTCGGCGAACAGCCCGAGCGAGAGCGTGGCGACGAAGAGCACGAGCATGGTGGACAGGATCGCCCAGGCATGGCGTCGGGCACCGACCATGCGTCCGAAGGCGTCCACCTGCGCCGCGGGGATCAGAAGGATGGCCAGGCATTGGAGGAAGTTGGAGAGCGGCGTCGGATTCTCGAACGGATGCGCCGAATTGACCCCAAAAAACCCTCCTCCGTTGGTGCCGAGTTGTTTGATCGCGATCTGGGAGGCCGCGGGTCCAAGGGGGATGGCGAATACTTTGCCCTCGAGGGACGTGGCCTGTGGATAGGGAGCGAAGGATTGCACGACGCCTTCCCCGACCAGCAGGACGGCCAGGATCAGCGACAGGGGCAGGAGGACATACACGGTCGTTCGCACCAGGTCGGCCCAGAAATTGCCGAGGTCGTCGCCGCCGCGGCGCGCGATGCCGCGGGCGAGCGCGAAGAGGACCGACAGCCCCGTGGCCGCCGAAACGAAATTCTGCACGGCGAGTCCGGCGCACTGGGCCAGGGAGCTCAGCGTCGATTCCCCCGAATATGCCTGCCAGTTCGTATTCGTGACGAAGCTGATGGCCGTGTTCAGGGCGAGGGCGAAGGGAAGCCCGGGCAACTGCCCGGGGTTGACAGGTAGCCGGTGCTGGAACAGGAGGATGCCCAGAAGCATCGCGAGTCCGACCCCATTGAACCACAGCAGGGCGGAGGCATAACGGCGCCAGTTCATCCCGGGTCGGGGATCGCAACCGGAGACCCGGTAAATGAACCGCTCCAGCCAGCCCAGCGGGATTGCGAGGAAGCCCAGCCGGACGCCGGTTCCGACGCGCTCGATCCAGCCTCCAACGACGGGGGCGAGTCCAAGCAGGATCGCCACGTACAGGGCGAGTTGCAGCCAGTCGCGTTCTTGCACGGAGGAACGGTGCGCCCTCCGGCGGAGGAACGGGCAGTCAAAGGAGCGCCTTCCGCCGTAAATTTTTCGTCAACGACCCGGGCGAAACCCGGTGGCGGGGCCCCTCCATCCCCGCGTATGACGAGGTGGAGAGGCGCGAGAGCGAACTACCCGAACACCGCCTTCTTCAGATCCCTCAGGACATACGCCTCCGCCCCCTCCAATCCCCGCACCCGCCGCGCCCCGTCCTTCCGCTTCTTCCCGAACCGCTCCCGATGCGCCCCGAAAATCCCCTCCACGTACTCCCGACTCCCGAACGCCGCTCCCGCCGTGAAGTATCGCACCCGACACCGCAGGTACTCGCCCACCGGTAACTTCCCGTTCCCCTCCAACACCCCCACCACCGCCTCCCGCGACAGCGAACCCCGCAACGCCCGCCCATCCTCCCCGATCCCCGCCCGCCGCTCGTCCCCCTCCCGGAACACCCACA
>CAZSOV010000216.1:0-13747 GCA_964608505.1 uncultured Verrucomicrobiota bacterium | reverse complement strand
GTGAACCTTGGCGGGGAAGCTCCGATTGGCGCGGTGAGCGCGCCGCCGTGGGGCAGCGCGAGCATCCTGCCAATCCCATGGATGTACATCGCGATGATGGGGCCGGACGGTTTGCGGGAGGCGACGGAGGCCGCCATCGTGAATGCCAACTACATCGCGAAACGGCTGGAGAACCATTTCCCGACGCTCTACCGCGGCGCGGGCGGCGTGGTGGCGCACGAGTGCATCCTCGACCTCCGCGGCTTCAAGACCGTCACCGCGGAGGACGTGGCGAAGCGTCTGATGGACTACGGCTTTCACGCCCCGACGCTGAGCTGGCCCGTGGCGGGGACGCTGATGGTGGAGCCGACCGAGTCCGAGCCGCGCGAGGAGCTCGACCGGTTCTGCGAGGCGATGATCGCGATCCATGCCGAGATCCAGGCCGTGGAACGGGGCGAGGCCGATCCGAAAAACAACCTGCTCAAGAACGCGCCGCACACCGCCGATCAGGTGGCCGCGGACGCCTGGAACCGGCCGTACTCCCGGGAACAGGCGGCGTATCCCGTGGCCGGGCTGCGGGAGTGGAAGTTCTGGCCGGCGGTGGGGCGGGTCGACAACGTGTTCGGGGATCGGAATCTGGTCTGTTCGTGCGCCGGGATGGAGGCGTATTCGTAGATGCTCAATCACATCTGGCTGCTGATGCTGATGGTGGCGCTGCTGGTCGCGGGGGTGACCGGCAACGTGCGCGCGGCGGCCGATGGCGCGATCAAGGCGGCGGAAACGGCGGTGACCCTGGCGCTGGGCTTGATCGGGGTGATGTCGCTCTGGCTGGGGGTCATGCGGTTGGCCGAGCGATCCGGCCTCGTCCAGGTGATCGCGGGCGCGATGCGCCCCCTCCTGCGCCGGTTGTTTCCCGAGGTGCCTCCGGATCACCCCGCCATGGGGTCGATGGTGCTCAACATCGCGGCGAACATGCTCGGCCTGACGAACGCCGCCACGCCCCTCGGCCTCCGCGCGATGCGGGATCTCGAAAGCCTGAACCCCCATCCCGGCACGGCGACCAACGCGATGTGCACCTTCCTCGCGATCAACACGGGTTCCGTCCAGTTGATCCCCGCCACCGCCATCGCGATCCTGGCGTCGGCTGGCGCCGCCCACCCCACCGCCATCGTCGGATCGACCCTGCTGGCGACGCTCTGCTCGTCCCTGGCCGGCCTCGCGACCGTCAAGGCCCTCCAGGGCCGGCGGATGTTCCGGGTGGGCGAGGCGCACCCACCCCCCGGCGGGACGCCCGAGCCCCGGGAGGCCGGGGACGCCCCGGTTTCCGGCCCGCCTCCGCGGGAGATGCCGGCCTGGGGTTGGCTGTTGGTGGCCGGGCTGGGGGTCTTCTTCCTCTGGATGGCCGTCTCGCTGGCGATGCCCGGCTGGGTGGGGCGGGCCGAAGATCCCTTCGCCGCGGGGCAGGCCGCCTGGGTGCGCTGGGTCAACGCCGTGTCCGTGCTGGCCATCCCCTTCCTGCTCACGGCGTTTCCGGCCTACGCGGCCTTGCGCGGGGTGGCGGTCTACGAGGAATTCGTCGAGGGCGCCCGGGACGGGTTCCAGGTGGCCGTGAGGATCATCCCCTTCCTCGTCGCGATGCTCGTCGCCATCGGGTTCCTGCGCGGGGCCGGGGCCATCGAGGGACTGACCACGCTGCTGCGTCCGCCGCTCGAAGCCCTGGGCTTTCCGCCGGAACTGCTGCCGATCTCCCTGATTCGTCCGCTCAGCGGCAGCGCCTCCCTGGCCGCGTTCGGCGACATCGTGAAGACCTTCGGGCCCGACAGCCTGCTGGCGCGCACGGCGGGAACGCTGTTCGGCAGCACCGAAACGACGTTCTACGTCATTGCCGTCTATTTCGGGTCCGTGGGGATCCGCCGGATCCGGCACGCGGTCTGGGCGGGGTTGGCGGCCGACACGGCGGGGGCCATCGCCGCGGTGGCGGTGTGCCGGGCGATGTTTGGTTGAACCTTTCCCCGGTGCGGGGGGATGAAGGAGTGGTGACCACGACGGAGGAGGAACATCCGCCGGTGACGGTGGACCGGTCCGCGCTGCTGGCGGAGGCGCGCCGGGGCGATCCCGAGGCGTTCTGCCGCGTGGCCCGGGATCACGAGCCGCGCCTGTTCCGGCAGGCCATGGCCTTGTGCCGGAACGAGACGGTGTCGGACGATCTGGTGGCCGAGACAATGGTCGAGGCCTGGCGCGGAATCGCGCGTTTCGATGGCACCTGCCGCTTTTCCACCTGGCTCTACGCGATTCTCCTCCGTCGGTACTGGAAGTCCGTCCAGCGGGCCCGGTCGCGTCCGGTGTCGCTGGCGAACCTGTCGTGGGCCGAGGCGGAACGGGGGGAACGCGACCTGGGGGAAATCCGGGCCGAGGGTCCCGAACCGAACGTCGTTCTCGCGCGCACGGAGGCGGCGGACCGGTTGCTGGCGGCGATCCGGGGGCTCCCGGAGATCCATCAGCAGGTGGTGCTGCTCCGATTCTACGAGGACGCCTCGCTGGCCGAGATCGCGACCGCCCTCGGCGTCGCGCCGGGAACGGTGAAAAGCCGGCTTCACCACGGGCTGGAAAAACTCCGCGGGTCGGACGCGTTGGTGAACCTGCTGCGGGAGGAAAGGAATCCATGAACGTGCACGGACGATTCCCTGCGCTGGTCTGCCGGTGGCATCGCCGGACGTTGAGCCTGCTGGCGGCGGACGCGTTGGCGGCGGGCGAAGGCCGGCGGGCCCGCGCGCATCTCGAGCGCTGCGCCGCCTGTCGGAGGCGGTTCGCCGAGGGGCGGGCGGTGGCGGAACTCGGGCGGGACCTGGGCGCCCTCCTACCTTCCGTCGAGACGCCGCCCGCCGCCGAGCGTCCCTGGGAGCGGACGATTCGCATGGAGGTCGCGGCGCGGGCGCGGGCCGATGTCCGCGCGCCGTCCCGACCGCGGTGGGCCTGGGCCGGGTTGGCCGCGGCGTGGCTGTTGATCGGCGTGCTGCGCGGCTCGGCCCCCGGCCTTTCGCCGGTCGGGGACGGTCCGGCGCCGATCACGTGGGGTCAGGTGCGCATGGTGTTGGGGCTGGCGGACGGTCGGACGGAAGCGCGCCGGGGCACGGCCCCGGTCACGCGACCTGCCCCGGAACCCCCGGGGGGAACGGGACGGGACGGGGATCGGGGCGAAGTGATTGAGTCGGACAACCCAAGGAGGCTGGGATGAGCACGGGTGCGGAACGGCATTCTCGGTGGTGGGCCCGCGGGGCGACCTGGCGGGCGGGGGGCGTGATCGTGGTGTTGGTGGCGGCCGGGGTGGCCCACGGACGTTGGCGGGGGATGGAGCCCTGGGGCCTCCACGCGATCCCGGCGGTGACTCTGGGGCTGCTGGTGCTCTGGCTGCTGGACGGCCTGGTTTCGTTCGCGCGCGGAACGTCCCGTGCGCCGCGGGTGGCCTGGCGATGGCTGACAAGTCGCGAGGCGTGGCGCGGGTTGGCGTGGCGGGTGGCGTTTCTGACGACCTTGCTGGCGCTGTTTTACAGCGTGGAATTCTGGCGGGGACGCCGGGCCTGGGCGTCGGTGGAACGGGACGCCGCCCGGCGCGGGCTGAGTCTCGCGCAGCGCGGGGCGCCGGTGGAACAGGTTCCCGATGACCGGAACTTCGCGATGGCCCCGCTGTTCGCACCTCTGCACCGGGTTTTGGAAACCCCGGTCGAGTTTCTGGAGGACCTGCAGAACGTGGACCTGGGCGGACTCGAGCGCATCAAGCCCTGGCAGGAGACCGGTTTCGGGCGCTCGACCCGCGGCCCCAAGCCCCTGCTGGCCGCGTGGACGCTGGGACTGGAGACCGATTTCACCCTGTGGCTGAAGTCCTGGCCCGGGGCGGGGGCCTCGGAGCCGGAGCGCCGCGCGCGCCGCGACGCGGGGGTGCCTCCCGGCAGGGCCGCGGCGGCCGCGGCCGTTCTGGAGGCGTTGCGGACGTTCGACGCGGACATCGAACAGTTGCGCGAACATGCCGGACGTCCGTACTGCCGGTTCCCCCTGGACTACCCCCGCCAGATGTGGCGGGACGACCACGCGCACCGGATTCTCACCGGCTACCTGCGGATCGTGGCCCTGCGGGCCACCGCCCTCCTGGCGACGGGTCGCGACCGGGAGGCCATGGCGGACGTGCAGTTGGCGCTGCGCCTGATCGATCACTCGCGCCAGCAACCGTGGGCCATCGTCGGGTTGATGCGGTTGTGGATCTACTTCGACGCGCTGCAGCCCGTGTGGGAGGGGTTGCGGGACCGGCGCTGGTCGGACGACGAGCTCCTCGGGCTCCAGCGGCAGTTGGAGGGGCTGGATCTCCTGGCGGACTACGCGGTGCACGTGCGCAACGATGCCGCGGGCATGGCCGACCTGCACGAGGCCTTCGTGCCCGCGAGCCGGGGCCGTCGGGGTGTGCCGGTGGCGGAACGGCGCGACCCCGAGTTGCAGCTGGTGATGACGGCCATCCGCCTGCCCTATCCCACCGGCTGGTCCCTGCTCGATCAGGCCGCCATTCATCGCTTTCACCTCGACTGGACCTCCGGCCTGGTCGACCTCGCGACCCGCACCGCCCCGGAGCGCCCACGCACTTCCCCCATCCTGTGGCGGACGACCTCCGACCCGCTCTTCCCCATGTTCATCGCACCCAAGATCCGGCAGATGAGCGAGGATGCCGCGGTGGGGTATCCCGCTGTCCAAACCGTCCTCGATCAGGCGGTGGTGGCCTGTGCCCTGGAGCGCTGCCGACGCGCGGACGGACGATTCCCGGAAGCCTTGGCGGCCTTGGCCCCGCGCTTCCTGGATCGGTTGCCGCACGACATCATGACCGGACGTCCGTGGATCTACCGAAGGACGGAGTCGGGTTTCACCCTGTACTCGGTGGGCGCCAACCGGGTCGACGACGGCGGGGAACCCTCCGGACGCGCGCACTGGGGGTTCATGGAGTTGACCTCCGGGGACTGGGTCTGGGCGGGGGGCGGGTTGGCCGACGCGGTCCGCACTGAACCCTGACCGCGCAACGGGCGACCGGCTACACGGCGGGCGTCCAGGCCGCGAGGTCGCGTACACGGGTGACGCGACCGGGCTGACCCAGGGTCCGGTACAGGGACTCGGCCCAGTCGTAGGACGAAGGGGCGGACCCGACGACGACGAGCTCGGCGGGCCAGAGCAGGCCCGCGACCTGCGGCAGGTCGGTGAAGCGCAGGCAGTTCAGCATCTCCAGGTCGGGCCCGCTCCCATCCTTCTCGCCGGGCACGTTTTGCGTGGCCGGCGGATCCTGGAGAATCACCGCGCGGACGCGGCCATCCAGCAGCGCCGCATACAGGACCGGGACGGCCATCTCGCCGCGCCCGAGCAGCGCGACGCGGGAAGGATCGGCACCCGGCAGTTGGCGGACGGCTTCGAGGGCGCGGAGGACGTCCCAGACGCGCATCGAAGCCACGGTGCGCCCGGTCCAGGCCGCGGCGCGGCGGACGTGCCAGTGGAGTTCCTCGCTCCAGGCGGTGTCGCCGATGCCCCGGACGTCGAGGGCGACGCGCAGCCACGGGGCGGCCAGGCGCAGGACCAGGGAGCGCGTTTCCCAGCGGCCTTCGCCGGGAAGACGCGGGGCGATCAGCACCGGGGCCGGCGTGGGGAGCGGCTTGCGATGGACGAGCTGGCCGTGCAACCGCCAGCCCTCCTCCGACGTGAACCCAAACCGGTACCCGGCGGCGTCCTCATCAAATTCGTACTCGATCCGGAGATCCAGGGCGGGCGGGCGGGCAGGAAAGGCGCCGAAGGTCCGGGTCCGGAGTTCCGCGATCACCCGGTCGCGGTGGGTTCGAAGCCCGGCGGCATCCGCCAGGACCGGCGGGGTCGGCGCGCGGAAGAAATCCTCCTGGATCCGGGCGGTGCGGTTGGACGCGGGAATGCCCTGCACGAAGACGCGCAGGGTCTCGCTGGATTCCTGAGTCTCCGGGCGTTCGTCGAGGTCGCCCACCCGGTCGGGGGGGACCTCCCGGTCCTGCAGATGCCGCACGAACCACGCGAAGATCTCGGTGCGGGAACGTTCGTGGTAGGAATGGCCGCCGGGCGTTTCGACGAGGCGCAGATTCTCCGGGGCGCCGAGCCTGCGGTAGACGCGGCGGAGTTGGGCGTGGATCCGGCGGATGGACTCGATGGTGAAGATGCCGTCCTTGTCCGCGGAGGCGACGAGCAACGGTCGCGGCGCAACCAGCGCGCCGACATCGGCCATGTCCCAGCGATGGGTGTTCACCCACCACATGCAGTCGCAGTGGCCATCGATGGTCCGGTCGTGGACATGCGAGAACAGGGTGGCCGTGCCGCAGACCGGCGCGGCCACGCGGACGCGTGGATCTGCGGCGGCAATCCACCACGAAACCGCGCCGCCCCCGGAGATGCCCGTCACGCCGAGGCGGTTCGGATCGACTTCCGGACGCTGGACCAGGAGGTCCAGGGCGCGGATGCCGTTCAGGGTCTCGATGCCGGACGAGCTGTAGCCACGGGAATACCAGTGCCACCAACCCTCCCGATAGGCCCCGTGATGGAAACCCGCGACCTCCCCGAGTTGGATGGTCTCGACGAGGAGGCAGACGAAGCCGAGTTCGGCGAAACGGCGGGCGTGCGCCTGAAAGGCGACCTTCTGATCCCGGGAATGACCGCAGACGTAGAGCACGGCGGGGGAGGGCCCGTCGGCGCGTCGCGGCAGGTAGAGGTTGGCGGTGACCTGCAGGCCCGGCCAGCTTTCGTAGTACAGCTTCTCGATCACGTACGCCTCGCGCTCGACCCGTCCGGTCACCGTCACCGGCGGCGGGGTGCGCGGTTCCGTCCACCAGGCCTCGAGGCCGAGCATGTCCAGGAACTGGCGCCGCCGCCCGTCCACCTGGTCCCGCCACGCGCCGGCGCTCCGGACCCCGCTGCCGGCGCGCTCGGTGATCCGGGCGGCCTCGCGGTTCAGGTAATCCCGGATGTTCAGCGAGGGGACGAGTCGGCTGTGGACGGCGCCCGGTCCATCGGGGCGCGGCGCGGCGAGGAGGGTCCGGGAGGGCAGGGCCGGGAGAAACGCCAGGCTGCCGGCGGCGGATCGCAGGAGAAAGCGGCGACGGTTCATGGGACGGGTGAAAACTGGACCCGAGCCGGGTCGGATGCCAGTCGGGAAGGCGGTGCCCGGGTTCCCCCCCCCGCAGCCTGCGGACTGCCTGGAACGGATTCCGCCACGGGGTTCCGGAGAACGGGGAGATCCAGGCGGTCCATACGCAGCTCGGGGGGCGCGACATCGACGTCGCCTGCAATTCGCTCCGGCCTTTAAGCCTCGCCTGCCCGGTGGTTCGATGGCCCGGCGGCTTCCGGGGCGGGGATTTCAGGCGGGTGTGCCTGCGTGGTTGGACTGCATGATGTTTCCTGATGAACCGAAGGCCGGGGGGGGAGGCCTGAATGGACTGGATGCCGTCGTTTTCTTGGCCAAAGAAGCCTTGTGACCCGCCGGAATCCGGCGCTAGGCTCCCGCGCAGGACGACCCTCGGCAGCCATTCCGAGATAGATCGGCTAATGAGATGAGGGGGTCATCCGTTGGTGTGGAATGATGCCGGATTCCTTGCGTCGTATGAACAGCCTGCTGCATCCCCGCGGTTCGTCCGGATTCCTGTTGGCCCTGTCCCTCGCGTTGCTGGCCACGGCGGCGCCGCGCCCGGCCGCGGCGGCGGAAAGCCTGAAGACCGAGAGTCGCATGCCCTTCCGGCATGTCATTCCGCTCCGGGACCACGCCGGCGACATGATCCAGATCCCCGCCGAACTCGACGAGCAGGGCAAACCGCAGGAGGCGCGCGGCAACCCGTATTCGACCGCCCAGACCTGCGGCAAATGCCACGAATACGCCGTCATCGGCCAGGGCTGGCATTTCAACGCGGGCCGGACCGACGCGAAACCGGGTCGACCCGGCGAGCCGTGGATCCTGACGGATGCGGGCACGCGGACGCAGATTCCGATCTCGTACCGGGGTTGGGAAGGGACCTTCAAGCCGGCGGACGTGGGATTGAGCGACTTCGATTTCCTGGTGGCGTTCGGACGGCACCATCCGGGCGGCGGCATGGGCGAACCGGCTCGGGACAAGATCGACGCGACCGACGCGCGTCTGCGGCGGTTCCTCGTGACCGGCGGGCTGGAGATCGATTGCCTGATCTGCCACGCGCGGAACGGGGAGTACGACCACGAGGCCCGGTACAAGGCGATTGCGAACGAGGACTTCCGTTGGGCGGCGACGATTGCCGGCGAATTCGGAGCGTACGGCGCGTCGCGGCACGGGAAGGCGTTCGCCGACGCGTGGCGCCCGCCCCGTCCCGCCCCCACGAATTTCCCGCCGGTGAAATACGAACGGCGGCGGTTCGACGGGGCGCAGCACACCACGGTGGAGGTGGCCCGCCGCGCGCCCTCGGAGAACTGCTACTTCTGCCATACCAGCATGTCGGAGGTCGGGGACGCGCGCTGGCACGGGGATCAGGACGTGCATCTCCGGGCGGGGATGAGCTGCACGGACTGCCACCGGAACGGCATCGATCACCAGGTGGTGCGCGGCTACGAAGGCGAGACCGGCGAGCGTCCGATCACCGACGCGATGATCGCCCAGCGGGTCAAGGTCTTGTTGCGGGACGACGCGGCCTTGAAGGAACCGGAGGCGCGGACGCTGGCGGAGTCCCAGTTGAAGGCGGAACTCGGGAAGGTGGAGACCCTTTCGTGCCGCGGCTGTCATTACGGTTCCGCGGACGCGAAGTTCGCGGGCCGGCTCGGGGCCCCGCATCCCGAGCACCACGGCTTCCCGCCGCTGCATTTCGAGAAGCTGAGCTGTACCGCGTGCCATTCGGGACCGATCCCGGAGGACGCGACGCGGATCGTGCACACCTCGCTGGCCCACAAGCTGGGCCTGCCGGGGCCCACCCGCGGCGCGAACACGGCGCCGGCCATCGTGCAGCCCGTCTTCCTGCGCGACGTCCAGGGGAAGATCGCGCCGCACAAGATGGTGTGGCCCAGCTACTGGGGTTACCTCAGGGACGGCAAGGTGAAGCCGATGCTGCCGGACGAGGTGGCCAGGGTGGCCGGCGAGAAGTTGCCGGGCCAGGCCCGGGACGAGGTCGAGCGCGACCCGTACCACACCAAGCCGATGGAGGAGGCGCGGATCAAGGACGTACTGGCCGTGCTGGAGGGCGCCCCGGGCAGGACCAACGGTGAACCGGTCTTCGTGGCCTCGGGCAAACTCTTCCGGTTGGACGGCGGGAACGTGAAATCCGAGGAACACGCCGCGGCCAAGCCCTATGCGTGGGCCGTGGGTCACGACGTCCGCCCCGTCAGCCAGGCGCTGGGTGCGAAGGGCTGCGGCGAGTGCCACGGCAAGGATTCCCCGATCTATTACGCGACGGTCCTCGCGCGCGGGCCGGTCGATCCGTCCGCGGGTTTGAGGAAGGCGCAGTGGGAACTGCGCGGCGACGACGAGCAGGTCGCGTCGATCTTCGCGTTCACGTTCAACTTCCGTCCGTTGCTCAAGATCATGACCTTTGCCTGCGCGCTGGTCGTGCTCGGTGTGCTGGCGGGCCGCCTGCTCGTCTGGTTGGGCGGAGGACGCCGCGGGGCACGGTAGCAGGATTCCCATCGAGAAGAGAAAGCGACGAACGATGACGACGACTCATGCAGCGGCGATGGCGGACGGCGGCGCGGACGCCCCTCGTCTGGGATGGCTCGCGAAGCTCGCGTACTTCGTGATGTTTCTCGGCGTGGTGGGACTGGGCGTCTCGGGCATCGGGACGTTCGTCGCCGGAAAGGCGCCGATGACCCAGTGGATCCTGATGGCCCACGTCGGGGCCTCGCCCATGTTCTCCGTGGGCCTCGCTGCCGTGGCCCTCACCTGGCCGGGACGCGTTGCCCACCAACGCGGAATCAGCCGGTGCCTGCTCTGGAACCTGCTCCTGGCGGGGTTGGTGCTCATTCTGTCGGGCGTCCTGCCCATGACGCCGGTGGCCGATACCGAGGTGCAGCACGGGCTTTACCTCGTTCATCGGTACGCCGGGTTCGTGGTGGCGGGACTCACCGTCCTCCACCTGTTCAGCATGGCCGGACGGAGGTAGCGCGGGGCGATTGACAGAGTTGACTGGGGCCCGCGACCGCTGAGTCGCGGGGCGATCGAAGCAGGCAAAACCAGGGGGGAACCCGGTGACCAGACAGTCGCCGGCCCCACAACACAGTTCGGCACCGGACTTTGTCGGTCACCCTGGGAGGTGGCGCGGGGCGCGCGAGATTCTGCGTTGCGGGAGCCTCGGTTGTCGGGTTCCTTTCCCGGGACCCGGATATGACCACGAAGCCCCGCAACCCGTCGTTGGCCATGGCGCGCCTGACCGCCTGGATCGTTGGAGCCTGCATCGCCGGCCTCGGCGCCTTCGGAACCTCGCGGGCGAACGCGGCCGATCAGTTCGAGTTGAGGGACGGGGACCGCGTCGTCTTCCTGGGCGACACGTTCCTCGAGCGCGAGGGGGAGTACGGCAATCTCGAGGCGGGCTTGACGGCGGCCTTCCCGGATCGGTCGGTGGTCTTTCGGAACCTGAGCTGGGCCGGGGACACGCCGACCGGACGGGCCCGGGCGAGTTTCGACTGGAACAAATCCCCGGAGGTCTGGCTGAAGCGGGTGAAGGAGCAGTTGGCCCTCGCGAAACCTACCGTGGCGTTCCTGGCCTACGGCATGACGGCCGCCCTGGAGCGGGGCGTCGAAGGGACCCCCGGATTCATCGAGGAACTCCGCCAGTTGCTGGACGCCGCCGACGAGGTGGGCGGCCAGAAGATGCGCTGCGTGCTCCTCGCCCCGATCCAACAACAGCTGGAACGTCCCGATTCCGAACGGACTAAGGCGCTGGAGGCGGTGACGACGGCGCTCCAGGGCTTCGCCGAATCCCGCGGGGCGCGCTTCGTGAACGTGCTCGAAATGTCCCGTCGCATGGCGCGCCTCCGGATGGTGACCTACCAGTCACCGGTCGTCCTCAACCCTCAGGGGCATGCCCACCTCTGCCGCCAGATCGTGGCGGATCTGGTCGGGGAGGCCCCCGCCGGGGAGGGCCTGGACGGCCTGACCGCCGCCGTCCGCCACAAGAACGAACAGTTCTTCCATCGCTGGCGCCCGGCCAACTGGACCTACCTGTTCGGATTCCGAAAACACGAGCAGGGACGCAACGCCGTCGAGATCCCCCGCTTTGACCCCATCGTCGAGGAGTGGGACGGGAAGATCGCGAAGCTGCGGAATCCCAAGGCCCAGGATCCGTCCGTGGTGTCGGAGGTGCGCGCGCTCCGCGAGGCCAAGGTCCGCCCGCGCGACGCGGATTTCCGGGAGCAGCCGCGGCCGGACTTCGCCGTGCACGAGGGGTTCGAGGTGTCGCTCTGGGCCGAAAACCCGCGTTTGTTCAAACCCATCCAGATCAACTGGGATCCCCAGGGCCGGCTCTGGGCCGCCAGCTCGCGCGTCTACCCGCAGATCCGTCCGGGACAGGAGGCGGAGGATTCGGTGGTCGTGCTCGAGGACACGGACGCGGATGGAACCGCGGACAAATCGACGGTGTTCGCCGACGGGCTCCTGATTCCGACGGCGGTCGTGCCGGACGGAAAGGGCGGGTGCTACGTGGGGGCCAGCCATCAGTTGCTGCATTTCGAGGACACCGACGGGGATCTGAAGGCGGATCGTCGTACCGTTGTCATGTCGAGTTTCGGCACCGAAGACACGCATCACAATCTGCACACGCTTCGGTGGGGTTATGACGGACACCTGTACATGAACCAGTCGATCTACACGCACACCCACGTGGAGACACCGTTCGGCGTGCGTCGACTGAACTCGGCGGGAATCTGGCGCTTCCACCCGGAGTCCTGGGCCTTCGAGGTCCTCACCCGGGGCGGATGCAACCCCTGGGGCCACCACTGGGACCAGTTCGGCAACCATTTCTTCACCGATGGCGCCGGATTCAAGGGTGTCTACCACGCCATGGAAGGTGCCACCTATTTCACCTACTCGGACATGCGACGGGAGGCCGAGAGCATCAGCCCCGGTGCCTATCCGAAATTCTGCAGCCTCGAGCTCGTCCACAGTCCCGCGTTCCCCTCCGACTGGCAGGGCAGCGTCATCACCTGCGATTTTCGGGCCCATCGCATCGTGCGCTTCGGCTTGCAGGAGGTGGGCGCATCGTATCGCACCGTGGAGAAACCCGACCTCCTGCGGTCGACGAACGTGACCTTTCGACCCATCGACCTGCGCTTTGGACCCGATGGCGCCCTGTACATTGCCGATTGGAGCAACCCGATCATCCAACACGGGGAGGTCGATTTCCGCGATCCCCGCCGTGACAAGGAACACGGGCGCATCTGGCGCGTCGCCGCCAAGGGCGCGCCGAAAGCGACGCGAAGCGTGGACCTGACCCGGCTCCCGACCGCGGAATTGCTGGACCGCACCCTGAGTTCGAGCGGTTGGGAACAGGAACAGGCCCGGTTGGTTCTTCGGCAGCGGGGGGAGAAGGCCGTGTTGCCCGCCGTGGCCCCCTGGTTGGCGCGTCGCACCGAGCCGCGAGCCAGGCTGGAGGCCATGTGGCTGCACGAGGCCTTTCGGAAATCCGCGGAAACGCTGGTCGGGGAACTCGCCGTCGCCGCTGATGAACGACTTCGCTCCGCGGCCGCCCGGCAATTGGCCAAATAGGGCGCAACCAGACCGCCACCAACCCGCGGTCCCGCCCGAACCGGCGTGGTCCGAGTCCAGGGCCCGAACCGACCCGATCCCCCCGATCTCCGTCGTGCCCCGGGCGCTATTTGGAAGCCGCGCCTCGCCCCAGCGTCCGGTTTTTCGCCCGGGATTCGGCGGCGATGCGCTTCTTGTAGGCAAGCAGCCGCGCCAGGAGATCGCGGTCCACCGTTGCCAGGATCTGGATCGCGAGCAGCCCCGCGTTGCGCCCGCCGCCGATCGCGACCGTCGCCACTGGCACCCCGGACGGCATCTGAACGATGGACAGCAGGGAGTCGAGGCCTTGCAGGGCCTTGCTCTGAACCGGAACCCCGATGACCGGCAACGGAGTATGGCTGGCAATCATGCCCGGGAGATGCGCGGCACCTCCGGCCCCCGCGATGATGACCTTCAAGCCGCGTCCATGGGCACCTCGACCATACCGCGCCATGTCGTCGGGCGTGCGGTGCGCGGACACCACCCGGGTCTCGCAGACGACGCCGAACTCGGCACAGACCTCGGCCGACGCGGAGAGCGTGGGCCAATCGGAGTCGCTGCCCATGATGATGCCGACCAATGGGGAAGATGTTCTCATGACAAGGACCAGTGACGGAGGACGGTAGATGGGAGGTGGCTGGGGTTCCGGATGGGAAACGGCTTGGCGTAGCGTGGCCAAGCCACCCGACGAACGAGGTTAGCGAAAGCCCCGGCTCCTGTCGCGTTCGACCGACGGCCTCAAAAACGCCGGGATTATTCTACCATGCCAGATCACACTCCGGGATTATTCTATTGAGAACGGACGTGGTTGCGGCATGCCGACCGGTCGCCTGCTCGCCCCGTCCGATCACGTCCGGGCGGTTTATCACTGCGTCTCCCGGGTCGTGGATCGCCGTTTCATTTTCGGTGCCGCGGAGAAGGAGCATTTCGTTCATCTGCTCCGCGAAGCCGAGGAGTTCTGCGAGGTGCGCATCCTGACCTTCTGCCTCATGTCCAATCACT
>CAZSOV010000215.1:0-13764 GCA_964608505.1 uncultured Verrucomicrobiota bacterium | reverse complement strand
GACCGTCGCCATCGCCCGTCGGATCCTCGCGGCGGACGGCCCCTTGCTCGTGACGCGGATCTCGCCCGCTCATGCGACGGCCTTGCGCCGGGCCTTTCCCCGGGCCGTACACCATGAGCTCGCCCGGTGCGTGACGGTGGAACAACCCGCCCTTCCGAAACGCCCGGGAACCATCGCGGTGGTGGCGGCCGGAACCAGCGACCTGGCCGTCGCCGAGGAGGCCGCCGTGACAGCCGAGGTGATGGGGAACCGGGTCGAACGGATCTACGATGTCGGCGTGGCCGGAATTCACCGGCTCTTTGCCCGCCTCGAATCCATCCAGGCGGCCAACGTGCTGATCGCCGTTGCCGGCATGGAGGGAGCCCTGCCCAGCGTGCTGGGCGGTCTGGTGCGCCGTCCCCTCATCGCCGTGCCAACCAGCATCGGCTACGGCGCGAACTTCGGCGGACTCTCGGCACTCCTCACCTCCCTCAACTCCTGCGCCAGCGGTTTGACGGTGGTGAACATCGACAACGGCTTCGGGGCGGCCTACGCGGCAAGCCAGATCAACGCCCTCGCGGCGGAGGCGGCCTCCGGCGCACGAAAGGCCGAGCCGCCCACGCGGAAACGTCGAGCGTCGGCCTGATCCGGACCCCTTTCGCATGCGCACTCTCTACCTCGATATCTTCAGCGGGATCAGCGGCGACATGTTCCTCGGGGCGGTGGTCGATCTCGGGGTCTCCCTGCCCCGGCTCGAGGCCGAACTGCGCAAACTCGGCGTGGGCGGCTACCACCTGCACGTGGCGCGGCGCGTGAAGTCCGGCATCGAAGGCGTGAAGTTCGACGTCCACCTGGAGGACGCCGGTCATTCCCACGACCATGACTACGACCACGGACATGGGCATGGACATGGACATGGGCATGGCCATGAACACCCGCACGCGCCTGCTTCCGGGCACCCCCACGACCACACCGCCGGAGCGGCGTCGGACCATGGCCGCACGCACGCCGAAATCCGCCGCCTCATCGAACGAAGCACGCTCTCCGAGTGGGTGAAGACCCGGTCCCTCGCTGTGTTCCAACGGATCGCGGTGGCCGAGGGTAAAATCCACGGCTGTCCGCCGTCGGAGGTGCATTTTCACGAGGTGGGGGCGGTGGACTCGATCGTCGACGTGGTGGGGGCCTGCATCGCGCTGGATTTGCTGGGGCGCCCGGAGGTGGTGGCGGGGACCGTAGTGGAGGGGACGGGCTTCGTGCGTTGTGCCCATGGGCGGATGCCATTGCCGGCGCCCGCGACGCTGGAGATTTTTGCGGCGCGGGGCGTGGCCGTCACGCAATGCGATGAACCCAACGAACTGGTGACGCCCACCGGGGCGGCGTTGCTGGCCGAGTTCGCCGCCTCCTTCGGACCGCTGGCGGATTTCCGGTCGACCCAGGTGGGCTACGGTCTGGGCACGCGGGAGAATCGCACGCGCCCCAACCTGCTGCGGGCCGTGCTGGGGGAACGGACGGGCACTCCCACGGGAGCCGTGCACGACTGGGAAACCGACACCGTGGCGGTCCTGGAAACCAACCTTGACGACTCGAGTCCCGAAGTCCTGGGGCATTTCATGGAACGGGCCCTCGCCGCGGGAGCCCTGGACGTCTTCCACGTTCCGGTTCACATGAAAAAGAACCGTCCGGGGGTCCTATTGACCGTGCTCTGCGATCCGGTTCGGGCGGACGACCTCGCCGCGTTGATCTTCCACGAGACTTCGGCGTTCGGCATCCGTCAGTCCACCACCGCACGGCGGAAACTGCGTCGGGAATGGATCCGGGTGTCGACGTCGCACGGCGAGGTGTCGGTGAAACTGGGCAGTCTGGATGGACGGGTGATCCAGCGCGCGCCGGAATACGAATCCTGTCGCGGACGTGCCGGCGAGGCGGGGGTGCCGGTGCGCGAGGTTTTCGAGGCGGCCCGACGGGCGTCCGAGAACCCGCCCGGTGGGCGGTAATGACGGTTTGCCCGCCGGCCCTGGAGGCCGGGTCCCCCGACCCGGCGGAAGGTTGCGATTGCCGCGTGCCCCTGGGGGGAGTGCGGCCTCCGCGGTGCGCGAGTGGGGTTGTAGGCCGGGTCCCCCCACCCGGCGGAAGGTCCGCGATTGCTGCGCTCCCCGTGGGGGCGTTCGGCCTCTGCGGTGCGCGAGTGAGGTTGTAGGCCGGGTCCCCCGACCCGGCGGAAGGTCCGCGATTGCTGCGCTCCCCGTGTCCCGCCGCGTCTTCCCGAATCAGGCGAACTGCGGGCCGACGAACGGAAGGGGAACGAGGGTGGCCCGCTGCGGCCCCTCGGCCGCGCCCACGACGAATTCGTTGCCGGGACCGTTGCACTCGCGGCGGACGTAACCAAGCGCGATGGGTTCTCCCAGCGCGAACGAGCGAACGCAGGAGGTGATCGATCCCACCGCGCGGCCTTCCTTGAACAGCGCCGTCCCCGACGCGGGCAGCGGGGCGTCGGACGGGGAGAGTCGCAGTCCGCGCAGGGCGCGGGCCACCTGACCGTAGGTCCGGATGCGGGCGATGACTTCCTGGCCGCTGTAGCAGCCCTTGGTGTAACTGATGGCGCGGGCTTCGAGGCCGGCTTCGGGCGGGAGGTGGGTTGCGTCGAAGTCGAGGCCGAAGCGCGGAATCCCGGCCTCGATGCGGGCCACCTCGAGGGCCGTCCAACCGCAGGGTCGTCCGCCGAAGGGGCGCACCGCGGCCAGCAAGGCGTTCCAGACCTCCGCCAGGGCGGCGTTGGGGACAAAGACGTCGAAACCCATGGCCCCGGCCCGATCGTGGCGCATGAGGTACAGGTCACCCCAGCCTTCGTGGCGCAGCGTCACCGAGTTCAAGGGCGCGGTGGGAAGGGACGGGAAGATCCCCAGCGCCTCGAGGGCGCGGTCCGCTTTGCGTCCTTGAACGCCCAGCAGGCCATAGTGCGGCGAGGCGTCCACGACCTGGGCGTCCTCCGCGATGATGAATTGTTCCAGGCGTGCGGCGACCGCGGGGGCGACGCCCGGTTCGAGGTCGAGGAGGAGTTCGTCCGGAAGGGCGTGAATGTAGAGGTCGGCCAGGGATTTGGCCTTCGCGTTGACCAGCACCGCATAGCAGCCCTGGCCCGGGTGCAGGTCCTTCACGTTGTTGGTGACCTGTCCGTTGAGCGTCTTCGCGCGGTCGGCGCCCAGGAGGACGAGACGTCCGCGCGAGGAGAGATCGAGCAGTCCTGCCGAGCCGGTCAGGGCGCGGTGCTCGGCTTCGGGATCGCCATAGGACTCCACCCAGGGCGTACCCGAGATCTCCAGGAAACGCGCCCCGAGTGCGGTATGGACTTCGCCCAACAACAGCGACGGCATGCCGGCATTCTGGCACAGGGCCGCGCGGGGGCAAAGGCCCCGCCCGCCTGGCGAATCGGGCGCGGGGGGGGTGGCGGGCGGGGAGGGTCAGGCGAAAGCATCGGCACTGGCAATGAGGGTTTCAGGGCACACCCCGGAATTGGCCCTGATTTGGCTTAGGTTCACATCTTGCTTGTTGATTCGCGGCGGATAGAGGGGCACGCTGGCCACGTGGAATTAGAAACGGTGTTCGAAACGCTGAATGCAGCCGAAGCGCAGCTTATCCGTTCGCGCTTGGAAGCGGCGGGCCTGAACCCCGAGGTCGATCCGGAAATCGATCCCCTCTCGACCGGTGCTTTCTCGCATGCCGGGGGGGGTATCCAGATCAAGGTTCCGGGGTCGCAAGCCGCCTTGGCGCGATCGATTCTGTCGGACGTCGAGGGAGCCGAGGCATGAGTGCCTTGACGGTCCGTGCCCTACGCCAATTGGCGCAGGAACTCGACCCGGAGGAGCTGCGTTTCGATCCGACGACGTTGCAGGCGCATGCCGGGGACAAATGGTTCGCCAAGCATTCGCCGGAGGCGGTCGCGTTCCCGAAGGACACGGCGTCGGTGGCCCGGATCATGGCTTTTGCGAGTCGCAACCGGCTGCCGGTGACGGCGCGGGGTGCCGGCCATGGCTACGTGGGGGGCTGCGTGCCGGTGCGGGGCGGACTGGTGCTGGCCCTGGACCAGATGAACAAGATCAAGGAGGTCAGCATTCCTGATTTCGTGGCGGTGGTGCAGCCGGGAGTGCGGACGCAGGTGCTCCAGGAGGTGGTGGAGAAGGCGGGAATGTTTTATCCGCCGGACCCGGCGAGCCGGGCGGATTGCAGCATCGGGGGCAACATCGTGTGCAATGCCGGTGGGCCGCGCTGTCTGAAGTATGGGGTGACCCGGGACTATGTGCTGGGTCTGGAGGTGGTGCTGGCGGATGGGACGGTGGTGAAGCTGGGCAGTCGGACGCACAAGAATCGCACGGGTTTCGAACTGACCCGATTGTTCGTGGGAAGCGAGGGGCTGTTGGGGATCGTGACGGAGGCGACATTGAAGCTGCTCCCACTCCCGCCCTGGCGGGCCTGCGTGGCGGTGGGCCTGGCGACGATGAAGGAGGCGGCCCGGGCGATTCGGGATATTTTTGCGGGTGGGTTCCTGCCCTGCGCGGTGGAAGTGGCGGACCGGTTTACCTTGGAGGCGGCCCGGGCGCGAACGGGAGATGCCCGGTTGGAAGGTTGCGGCGCGGTGGTCATCGTGGAGTTGGACGGGCATGAGGCATCGGTGCGGGGGGAGTTGACGGCCGTAGGGAAAATTCTAGCCCGGAGCGGACCCAAGTTCGTGCAGCAGGCCCAGGGTACCGCGGCGGTGGAGCGGTTGTGGCAGTTGCGGCGCGAGTTTTCCTATGCCCTGCGGGACACCGGCCTCACGAAGATGAACGAGGATGTCGTGGTGCCGCGGGGGCGTTTGGAGGATCTGTTCAAGCTGGGGGCGCGGATACAGAAGCGCCACAACCTGGCCGTGGCGTGTTTCGGGCACGCCGGCGACGGGAACATCCACGTCAACATCATGGTCGACGAGCAGCAGCCGGACCATGCACAGCGGCGGGATGCGGCCTTGGACGAGCTTTTTGCGGGCGTGCTCGAGCTGGGAGGAGTGATCACCGGCGAGCATGGCGTGGGACTGGCAAAGAAGCCTTGGTGGCCTCAGGCCGTTTCGCCGGAGGTCATCCGCCTGCATGAGATCATCAAAAAGGCGCTCGATCCCAAGGGGATTTTGAACCCCGGGAAGTTCGTCTGAGGATCAACGATCACTGGAAGGAAGGGAGCCATGAAGAAATCGGTTGCAGGCACGAGGGCCCACGGGAGGGAAACCGTGGGCAGCGGGGAGATATCGGTGCTGGCGGGTGCGGGCATTTGCGACACGGCGGTGCGCAAAGCCACCGGGAAGGGCTGGGGTGACTGGTACGCGGTTCTGGACGCCGCCGGTGCCCGGGAGATGAACCATCGGCAAATCATCGCCCTGGTCTCGCGTTACCAGGCCGGGGAGTGGTGGCAGCAGCAGATTGCCGTCGCCTACGAGCAGGCGCGCAACCTGCGCGACAAGCACCAGAAGGACGACGGCTTCGCGGCCACCGCCAGCAAGATCCTCAATGCCGGCGTCACCCGCGTCTGGGCCGCCTGGGCCGAGGATGCGCTCCGCGCCAGCTGGCTCGACTCCTCCGGCTGGCACGTTCGCAAATCCGTCCTCTACAAATCGATGCGGATTACCTGGAAGGACGGGCGCACCCACCTCGACGTCTATTTGTGGCCCCGCAACGAGGGGCGAACCCTGGTCCAGGTCGAGCACAGCAAGCTCGGGTCGGTTCAGGACATGGAGCGGCTCAAGGCCTTCTGGGGCGTGGCTCTGGAGCGCCTGGGCCGGGCCCTGGAAAGCGGCATCGGACCGCAGGCTCAGGCGGTGGCCGCCTTTACCGGCGCCGGTCTGAATTAATTAGCCAGCCGGGCGGGCCCCCGCGGAGGCCGCGAGCCGGTAAATCCGGACTTGGGCTTTGACGCGGCGGGGATGCGGAACTATAGGAGTGGCGTCGCGCCTTTCCTTTCGCGCCGTTCCGACCAGTCATGCAGTCCGCAACGAAATTTTTCCGTGGATGGGGTGTTTTGGCCTCGACCGTCCTGGGGATGGTGGTGGCCGGCGGAAGCCTGACCCCGGCCTGGGCGCAGCCCTACGACAAGATTCAGTTTTCGCCCCCCAGGGAGGTTTCGACGGCACGCCCGACCTCCGCCGCCGAAGCGCGGGAGCAGTTGCTGAAGAGTCAGCGCCAGCAAGGGCACAGTCTCGCCTCCGAAATGCCTGCCGGCATGGCCCTGCCCGCTCCCGAGGACGTGAATCGAATGCGGTTGCTCCAATCGTTGATCGAACGGCGGCGCGAGCAGGGTTCCGGCCTTGATGCCGGCGGCGCCAACGCCTCCCTCGACGAGTCCCTCCGCGATGACATGGCCGCCGAGATGAGCATTGACGATCTCTTTGACCGCTATGGCATGGGGCGCGACGCCCGGGATCGGGGAACCGACAACGAAATGCGCCTCGAACGCCGCCGGGAGGAGAGCCGTCGGCGGTCCGACGACCCCGGACGAAGCCGCGGCGAAGGTTGGGATGCCGAACGAGCCGACGGCGAGGGCTCCGGGGATCGCGACGGGTTGAAGAGCGAATCGGAGTCGGACTTCCTTCCCTCGATGGATGCCCGGGATCGTGATTTCAGCCGGTCCTTGTCCGGCGACGCCGGGCGCGGGCCCGACAGCTTTCTGGGAAGCGATGCGACCCGCGCCGGCGCCGGCGCGCTCCGAGATCGGGAGGATGCCGCGCGGTTGCGCAGCGAGCGCAGCCAGGTGATCCGCAGGCTGATCGGGGGCAACCGCGCCGTGGGCGCTGCATCCGGTGGCGCGGCCCGAGGCGGCGCCGGCATGGGCGTGCCGGGTGCCGCGGCGGTTCCCGGCCCGGGACGAAGCCTCGGCGAGTTCATGAGCGCTCGCCCGACAGCGCCGGCCTCGGCGTCCCCGTCGCCGGACGCGCTGGGAGGGGGTGGCGTCGACCGATCCTTCGCCATGCCGGGGCGACCCGTGGAACTGAATCTTCGCTCCGGAGGCGGCTTTCGCACGGGATCGGAGGCGATCACGCCGACGGTCCGTCCCATGCAGATCCTCCAGCAAAAGCACGACTCCCGGATTCCCGTGCGGCCCTTCTGAAGGGCGCCGGCCCCGGCTTCCGGGGGTGCGGCGGGATGGGGGGAGAGGGGAATCGCCGATGGGAGGAATGGGAATCACTGGGAAGAATGAGGTCTTCCGCGCCAGGGTTTGTTCCGTCGACCGCCCCTTGGCAACGCGATAGGGGTCCTCATCATTCCCCGACTTCCCATACTTCGACCCCCCTCCCGCCCGAAGCGCCGCCAGCCGGGCACGAAACGAACAGCTGACAGAATTCAGCAGGGTCGCTAATGAGTGTCGGTTCCCCACGGCCGTTCCGGACTTCCGGGGGCGGTGGAGGCTGCGTCACGACCCAACATCATGAAGAGGCACAGGCTGCGGACGGCGAGGACGGTCAGGCCCGGGTCGGGGTTGGCTGCCGGCTTCACCTTGATCGAACTGCTGGTGGTGATCGCGATCATCGCGATCCTGGCAAGCATGCTGTTGCCGGCCCTTGCGAAGTCGAAGGAGCGGGCCAAGCGCGTGGCCTGCCTCTCGAACCTCAAGTCGCAGGCGCAGGCGTTCATCATGTACGCGGATGATTTCCGGGATCTCTTCCCGACTGCCGACCAAACCACGGCCTGGAAGCTCGATGCGCTCTACGTGATGAGCAAGGACCAGGGGCTGACCCTGATCAGTTATGGGATGTCCGGCGGCGGCATTCGGAAGAGCGCGGCCGAGTTCGAGGCGGAGATCCGGGAGCGCAAGGCGCTGCCGACGACGTGGCGGTGTCCGACCCGGCCCGATCCGCCCCGGTTGTTCGACGAGAAGGGGCTGCTGCACATCGATAATTACATGATCCTGACCGGATTGAAGGGGAACGGGACGACCCCGGAGCCGCGGTTTCGGGGCACGAATTCGCCGGCGCGCACCACGGACCCCACGGGCCCGATCTCGGCGGATCACACGCAGGTGTTTCCGGCCCGGCGCTCGTGGATCTCGAATCACGGGACGAAGGGGGCGCCCCCGTTGCGGGGCGAGGTGGACTGGAGCAACACGCCGGCAGGGATCAACCAGGCGTTCAGCGATGGGCATGCGGAATGGGTGGGCCAGAAGCGGTTCGAGCGGGCTCCCAACCAACCCTATGCCAGGGCGCTCTGGGCCTCGGGTTGGCCGTGGGACTGGGCGTGGGTCGACCGGTGAGGCGGTCCGCGCGGTTCCCCCGTCGGCCCGGGGCCTAGCGGGACTCGCGGTGGATGTTCCACCAGCGATGGCAGTATCCGCACTTGGCATCGCCGCTGGGCGAGACTTCCTGCCCCGAGCCGAGACCCGCTCCGCAGTGAGGGCAACGGTAGCCGACGGAGGTGGACGGGGGTGGGGGCACGGACGAGGCGGTGTCCCGGGGAGGAACGGGTACGTCGAGGGAGGGGCCGCCCTGGCGGTGTCGGAGGATGGCGGAGATGGGCACGCCAAACCCGATCAACATGAACATGCCGGCGATGGCGGAGCCTACAAAGCGGAAGATGAGCGGAGGTTGATGGAATCCATCGCCGGGGCCCCAGAGGTGGATCAGGAGTCCGGCGCCGATGACGCCGAACATCGCGATGAACAACAGGAAGACGAGGGCCGGCGCGCCGAGTCGGCGTGGCTTGGGATTGTCGTCCATGGCGCGGAGCATCGAGGGCGGGCCCGGATGGGTCGAATCCGAAAACGGGCCGGACCGCCGGACCGGCACGCGGGGATCCACCCCGGGGCAGGCGCCGGGGTTTCAGGGCGTTTGGGGCGGGGGCGCCTCCCGTTGCGCCATCCATCTGGCTAAGCCCGGAACAACTGTCCCATTTTGCGTCCGAGGATCCGGCTGGCCACGAGCAGGCTGGTGGCGAGGATGACCATGCCGACCACGCCGAGGGCGCAGGCGATGCCGGAGGCATTGGGGTCGATGCGCCCCATGAGCAGCCAGATCATCTTGGTGATCGGGAAGAAGTCCTCCTTCATGGCGAGGATCAGGCCGTCGCTGACCTCGAGCATGGCGAGGGAGAACGTCAGAATCGTGCCGGCGATCAGGTTGGCCATGACCAGGGGGAGCGTGATCCGGCGCAGCGTGCGCCAAGGGGTGGCGCCCAGATTGGCCGAGGCTTCCTCGAGGGTGACGCTGGTCTGTTGGAAGCCGGCGATGGCGGACCGGACGATGTAGGGCAGGCGGCGGACCGAGTAACTGATGACCAGCAGGAGGGTGGGATTCTCCCGCGGGTTCAGCCACGCGACCGGGTAGTCGAACGCGGCGATGTATCCGAAGGCGATCACGAGTCCGGGCAGGGCCAGGGGGAGCATCGCCAGCGCGTCGAGGAGTCCGGCGAACGGGACCTTCCGACGGGTGACGAGCCAGGCGATGACGACCCCGAGGACGAGGTCGATGCCGGCGCTAAGGGACGAGTAGAAAAGGCTGTTGCGGATGCTGCCGGCGATGGTGGCCTGGCGGGCCAGTTCGGCGTAATTGTCGGTCGTGAGGCGGGAGGGAAGGATCGACAGGAACCAGCCGTCGGCGAAGGAGTGCAGCAGGACGGCGAGATGGGGCAGGAGACCGGCGAGGACGAGCGTGCCGCCCGCCAGCCAGAGCAGGGCCGCCTGACGCGGGGTGGCCGGGACGGTGGCACCGAGCGTGTGGCCCCGGGCCATCATGGCGTAGCTGCGCCGGGCGACGACCCGCTTGGACAGGACGAAGAGGGTCAGCGTCAGGAGGGCGACGAGGACGACGAGCGCATAACCCTGGGGATTGGTGTTGAGCTCGCTGATCGAGTCGAAGATCTGGACCGGGACGACCTGCGAGAATCCGAAGATCAACGGGGTGCCGAGGTCGGTGAAGGCCCAGATGAAGACGATGATCGCCCCGGCGAACCAGCCCGGGAGGATGAGAGGCAGGGTGATGGTCCGAAAGAGGCGCCACGGGCCGGCACCCAGATTCTGGGCGGCCTCGCGCAGGGAGGGATCCACGTTCGCCAACGCGGCCGACACGTTGAGCAGCATGATCGGGTAGAGACTCAGCACCTGCAGGATGACCATGCCCCAGAACCCGCCCGCCCCGAGCCAGTCGACGGGATGGGCGGCATCGACGAGCCCGAGGTCGATGAGCGCGAGGTTGAGGGAGCCGTAACGGGCGAGGATCTGCTTGAGACCGATGGCCCCGACGAACGGCGGCATGATCATCGGGACGAGCAGCAGCCCGTTGAGCAGGGACTGGCCGCGGAAGGTGAAGCGCGTGAGCAGGCTCGCCAGCGGCAGGGTGAGCAGCGTCGTCGCCAGCGTGGTCAGGGTCGCGAGGAACAGGCTGTTCGCGATGGACCGGAGCAGCACGGGGCTGACGAACAGCTGGAGGAAGTGGCGTCCGGTGAAATGGCCGTCCGCCACGAACGCCTCGCGAAGGAGGTAACCGACCGGATAGACGAGGAAGATCCCGAAGAAGGCGGCGAGGAAGGCCAGCCAGGCGATCGTGCCCGGAGTCCAGCGGCCCTCGCCGGAGGGGGTTCGGAACATGCCTTTCATGACGCCAGCGCCCGAAACCGATCCCGGCCTACGCAAGATACGGTATGGTCAGGGGCCCCTGGGGCAGGACGGCGACGCGGGCGTCGGGGCCGAACCGGTCCAGTTCTGCACGCACGGCGGCGGCGATGTCGGGGCACGGCTCGAGATGGGCGACGCGGACGAGGTCGTCGGGCAGCGAGGAATGGACGAGCACCCGGGCCCGGCGCTGGACGAGGGCCTGGATCTGGGCCTGCCATTGTTCGGGCCGGACGAAGCCGGGGGTGGCGAGCATGGCGAGGATTTCCTCGGAGCTGCGGCCGCTGCGGAGGAGTTTGTCGAGGGGACTGCCGGACGGGATGCCTTCGCGGCATTCGGCGGCGAGGATGAGGGTGCCGCCCTCGGCGACGATGCGGGCGCCGGCGGACATGCCCTTGACGCCCTGGTAGAGGTTGAGGTCGAGGGGGTAGCCGGAGTTGGTGGTGACCACGACTTCGAAGGGGGCCTTGACCTGCTGCATGGCGGAGGCCCGGACGAACTCGATGCCAACCTTGTGGGCGGCCTGGAGGTCGCCGGCGAAGACGTTGGTGATCTCGCGGGTCTCGTTGAGGGTGACGTTGAGGAGGAACGCGGGGCCGGTGCGGAGGGCGATCTCGAGCAGTTCCTCCCAGAGCGGGTTTCCGGCGGTGATGCCGAACGTGGCGCGCGGATCGCCGATGTTGCGGTAGCCGTGGTTGCTCATGACCGTGGCGAGGCCGGCCACGCCGGGCATGAGGCCCTTGGGCCCGCCGCTGAAGCCCGCGAAGAAGTGGGGTTCGATGAAGCCGGTGACGATCCGCAGGTCGGCCTCGATGGCATGGCGGTTCAGGAGGGCCGGCGTGCCGTCGCGCGTGACGCCGACCGGGACCAGTTCCTCGGTCTTCTCGCATTCGTGGTTGAGCACGCGGTAGTCGCGCACGACCTCGGGCGTGAGCATGCGCTCCAGCTCGGCGCGGGTGTTGGGGCGATGGGTGCCGGTCTGGTTGAGCAGCACGATGTTCTCGCGCGGGTGGCCGGCGAGGTGGTCGAGCAGCCAGGGAATGATCCGGTGGTTCGGCGTGGCCCGGCTGATGTCCGTGAACAGGATGCAGATGCGGTCGGTGGGCTGGATCCGGGACAGCAGCGGAGCCGACTCGATGGGTTCGCGCAGGGCACGCAGGAAGGCGCCCTTTTCGTCGGCCAACCCGGGACGGGGGCTTGGGTTGATGACCGTGGTGCGATCGTCGGGCAGGTCGATCTCGAGATGGCTCTGGCCGTAGGCAAGTCGGACGTTCATGGGATGGAAGCGGGCTGCGCGGCTTCGGCGCGCCGGATAGGGAACCACGCGAACGAATCGGCGCCAACCTTGGAGAACCGGCCTCAACGCGGAAGAACCAGTGCGACCGTCCTAGGGACCGGGACTTTTGTATGAGATATCGGAGCCAAGTGCCTATGTGCCGGGACTTTTGTGTCTATTCGCCCTTGGTGCGCGAGTGCGCGGAACGGCGAACGGGCCGGGGTTGGGGGTGTTACCTTCCGACCACGGCGGGGATAGGGTGGTGACGATGAGCGACCCCGAAGTGGCACGGGTCTTCATCGCGGGGCTGCATGAAAAGGATCCGGCCCTGGCCGCGAGCCTGCGGGAGGTCCTGGGGCCGGACCGGTGAGTCCGGAGGGGGGTGCGGGGGGAAGCGATGTGCTCGAGGACCGGTCCCGGACCCCCGGCGGTTGGTCCCGGGCCGGACCGAATCCGTCACAAACCCGGTTGTCCCGGGGGCGAGTAGACTCAGGCTGCGGAGCATGGCGGACGGGTGGGGTGCCGGACCGGGTTGGGGCTGGCTACCGTCGTTGCCACGTGTAACCTCGGGTCCTTCCCTTCCCGTCTTGCAGGCGGGAAACACCCGGCCCGCGGGTCGGGTGCGGGTGGGTCCCAAGCCAAAGTCTGACATGAGCAACTCCGCGTCTTCCTCGCCGATCAAGTGGGTGGTCCTCCTCCTGGTTCTCGCCGGGGCGGGCTACGCCGGGTACGGGTATCTCAAGAAACCGGCGCAGGGAGCCATCGACTACCAGACGGCGAAGGTGGGGAAGGGGGATGTGGTGCAGTCGGTGACGGCCAACGGATCGCTGACGCCGATGCGGATGGTCGAGGTGGGCAGCCAGATTTCGGGCACCATCACGTCGATCAAGGTGGACTTCAATTCGCAGGTGAAGGAGGGCGATCTGGTGGCGCAGATCGATCCGGCCACCTACGAACGGGCGGTGGGTCAGTCGGAGGCGGAACTCGCCAACGCGCAGGCCAGCCTGGAACTCGCCCAGTTGAACTACGACCGGGCGAAGGAACTCGCCGATGCGAACCTGATCTCGAAATCCGAATTCGACTCGGCCCGCGTGCAACTGAGCCAGGCCAAGGCCTCGGTGAAGACCCGCGAGGCGAACGTGGAACGGGCGCGGGTGGACCTGAGCCGAACGTCGATTTACGCGCCGATGGACGGCATCGTGATCACGCGCCGGGTGGAGGCGGGGCAGACCGTGGCCGCGAGCATGAACACGCCGACCCTCTTCGTCATCGCCAACGACCTGACCAAAATGCAGATCGAGGCCGCGGTTTCCGAGGCCGATGTCGGCGGCGTCGAGGACGGCCAGACGGTGGAGTTCACCGTGGACGCCTTTCCGGGTCGGGCGTTCGAAGGGAAGATCAGGCAGGTCCGCTACGCGGCCACCACCAACCAGAGCGTGGTGACCTATACGACGGTGGTCGCGGTGGACAACAAGGACATGAAGCTGCGCCCCGGCATGACGGCCAATGCCAAGATCATCACCGCCTCCCGGCGGGGCGTGACCAAGATCCCGGCGGCGGCGATTCGATACCGCCCCCCTTCGGGAGCCATCATCGCGGCGGCGGAAGGGAACACCAACGCGCCTTCCGCGGGGACCAACGCGGCACCCGCGGTGGCCTTGATCGAATCCGGCCCCTTCGCGGGACTTCCCGTCATGCCCTGGTCGACCGGCGGCGAGCGGCGGCGTCCGTCGGAACAGGAACGCGAGGCCTACGCGGCTTCGCTCACCCCCGAGCAGAAGCAGAAATACGAGAAGATCATGGCCGACATGCGGGCGCGATTCGCCCAGGGCGGAGGGCCGGGCGGGGGTGGCGGCGGACCTGGTGGTGGTGGTGGTGGTGGTGGTGGT
>CAZSOV010000214.1:0-13826 GCA_964608505.1 uncultured Verrucomicrobiota bacterium | reverse complement strand
CCCATGAACCGCCCCCTGCCATCGCTCCGCCCGGTGAGGGCACCGGGCCTACACGTTGTAGGCCGCGTGCCCCCACGCGGCGACGTGCGGTCCGCGGTTCAGGGTCCCAACGCGTGTCCAAATTCTGGAAAACCCTCCTCCCCATGAACCCCACCCACGCCGCGACCCGTCCACCCGCCGCCCCCGGCCCCCGCTCCGCGTGGTTCCTCACGCTCTGCCTCCTCTTCGCACTTCTCCCGCGGGCGACCCCCGCCCAACAACCCCGGCCCATCCGCTTTGCCTTCTCCAAAGTCCTCTTCCTCGGCGTCAACGAGAACGACGCCCGCGCCGCCATCAAGATCTACGCCGAGGCCATCGCCGAGGATAGCGGTCTCGTGACCGAAGGCGGCCCCGCCCTCCTGGACGGCCCCGAAGCCATCGCCACCGCCCTCGACCGCGGCGATTTCGATCTCGTCTCCCTCGCCACCCCCGATTTCTTCGCCCTCGAATCCCGCGGCCTCGTCGGCCCCATCCTGCTCACCCGGGTCGGCTCCTCCTTCACCGAGGAACTCGTCCTCCTCGTCCACCAGCGCACCGAACGCCGCGAGTTCGCCGACCTCGCCACGGCCTCCCTTCTGGTCCAGCGCGACACCCGCTCCGTCCTCGCCGATCCATGGCTCGAACTCCGCTGCCGCGAGGCCGGCCTCCCTCCCCCACCGCGCGCCTTCGCGAAACTCGCCTACACCGCCCGCCCCCTCCACGCCATTCTCCCGGTCTTCTTCGGCAAGACCGACGCCTGCCTCGTCACCCGCTCCAGCTGGGACGTCATGGGCGAACTCAATCCCCAGGTCAAATCCCAGCTGCGCGTCGTCGCCTCCTCCCCTCCCTTCGTTCCCGTCCTCACCTGCTTTCATCGCCACGTCCCGGACGACATCAAGGAGCGCATCCTGCACACCGCCGTGCGCTCCGCCGAGAAACCCGCCTTCCAACAGCTCATGGCCCTGTTCAAGACCGAGAACCTCCTCCGTCAACCCGTCTCCGCGCTGGAGGACACCCGCCGGTTCGTCGCCGAACACCGGCGCCTCGTCCTCTCCTCCGGGGCCGCCGAGACCCCAGGCGGAAAATGATCCCCGCCGCCCCCATGCCTGCCCCCCCTCTCCACCCTCCCGGCTCCCGTCCCGGCCGACCCCGGCGCCGGCTGGCTGCCGCCTCCCGCGCCCGCTCCCTGCCCGGCCTCCTGGCCCTCGTCCTCGCCTTCACCTGCGCCGTCCCGCACCGCCCCGCCGCCGCGTCCCCGGACCTCCCCCCCCTCGTCCTCAACGTCGGCTTCCTCCGCTTCGCCTTCTCCAACGTCAACCGCCACGACGCCGAGGCCGCCTTCAAGGTCTTCGTCGCCACCCTCGCCCGCAAACGCGGCTACGCCGCCCAATCCACCGTCCACGTCTTCGAGGATGCCCGCGACTTCGAACCCGCCATCCGCGCCGGAAAACTCCAGCTCGCCATCGTCGACTCCTGGCGCTTCCTCGCCATGGACATCCGCACCGTCGTCGCCCCCGCCTTCGTCACCTCCCACCACGGCGAGACCGGCAAACGCTACCTCGTCCTCTCCCGTCGCGACGCCCCACTCACCCGCCTCGCCGACCTCCGCGGCCGCGAACTCGTCGAGGTCGACATCACCAACGCCAGCCTCGGCCATTACTGGCTCGAAACCCTCCTCGCCGTCGACCGCCTCGGCACCCCCGCCTCCTTCTTCTCCCGCGTCGAAACCGTCAACAAAGCCTCCGCCGCCGTCCTCCCCGTCTTCTTCGGACGCAAACCCGCCTGCGTCGTCGACGAAACCTCCTTCGACGTCATGAAGGAACTCAACCCCCAGATCGGCAACACCCTCCGCATCGTCCGCACCTCCGATCCCCTCGTCGACGGCATCCTCTGCCTCCGTCACGACGGCTGGGCCTCCGATCAGCAACGCCTCGACGTGCTCCGCGCCCTCGCCGAACTCCACGCCGAACCCGACGGTCAGCAACTCCTCACCCTCTTCAAGACCGGCCAGCTCATCGCCTACGAGGACGCCCAACTCGACACCGTCCGGCGCCTCCGGACCGCGTACGACCGGGTGAAGGAAGGTCACGCACCATGACCCGGCTCCCCACGACCATGTCGATGTCGCCGCGTCCCGGGCCCGGGCCGATCACCCGCGTTGCCTTCGCCGGCCCGACGCCCGCAACCGCAACCGACCCCAAAGGATTTCCATCATGAACACTCCGGTTCCAGAAAAGCCCTTCCTGGGCATCACCCTCCGCACGGCCCTGATGTCGTGGCTCGTCAGCATCGCCACCCTCCTCATCTTCGTCGCCGTCATCATCCCCCAGCAGAAAAGCACCTTCCTCGAAAACCTCGAGTCCAAGGCCCATGGCGTCGCCGTCTCCCTTCGCGACGTCGCCGCCGGCGCCGCCGTCAACGAGGACTTCAGCGCCGTCGTCGATCACTGCAAGGAAATGCTCAAGGGCGACGAATCCCTCGACTACCTCGTCATCACCAAGAAGGACGGATTTGCCCTCATCCACGAACGCACCGTCTGGCGCGCCGACGAACTCGCCGGCCCCGAATGGCGCCCCGCCAACCGCGTTCCCGGCGGACGCATCGACTCCCTGCCCCCCTTCCACCGCCGCGTCTATCACTACTCCCAACCCTTCGACTATTCCGGCATCGAATGGGGCTGGATCCATGTCGGCCTCTCCCTCCAGCGCTACGACCGCAGCGTCGCCGACGTCTACCACCGCACCTGGGTGCTCGCCGTCCTCTGCATCGCCCTCAGCCTCTTCGCCTCCGCGGCCTACGCCCGCCGCCTCGTCCGCCCCATCCTCGACCTCCGCCGCGTCGTCCGCAAAGTCGCCGACGGCGACCTCGCCGCCCGCGCCGTCGTCGAACGCGACGACGAACTCGGCAACCTCGCCGGCTCGGTCAACTCCATGACCGGTGCCCTCCTCCGCCGCGACAACATCCTCCATAGCGTCCGCTTCGCCGCCCAGCAGTTCCTCGCCGGCGCCCAGTGGGAGGAAGTCATCGGCTCCGTCCTCGCCAAAATCGGCGAGGCTTCCGCCACCTGCCGCGTCCGCCTCTTCGTCAACCAGACCTCGGATGACGGACGAATCCGCAGCCTCCAGCGCTTCCAATGGGTCGCCAACCAGGCCCCCGACGCCGTCACCGCCGCCCCCGATCTGACCCTCGATTGGACCCATCCCGGCCTGCGCGGCCGGGTCGACGCCCTCCGGGCCTCCGAATTCGTCACCTTCTCCGGTCGCGACTGGACCCCCGACGAGCGCGCCGTCCTCGAATCCCAGGGCATCCACTCCCTCCTCCTCATTCCGGTCCACGTCGAAGGCGACTGGTGGGGCCTCCTCGGCCTCGAGGACTGCCGCGACCACCGCGTCTGGTCCGCCGCCGAACGGGACAGCCTCCGCGCCGCCGCCGACATGCTCGGCGCCCGCATCGCCCGCCAGCACACCCAGGACGCCCTGCTCGGCGCCAAGGAGGCCGCCGAGGCCGCCAACCGCGCCAAGTCCCAGTTCCTCGCCAACATGTCCCACGAGATCCGAACGCCCATCACCGGCGTCGTCGGCATGCTCCGCCTCCTCCAGCGCACCCCCCTCGACGACAAACAGCAACGCTACGTCACCAACTCCGTCGCCTCCGCCGACGCCCTCCTCAAGGTCATCGGGGACATCCTCGACTTCTCCAAAATCGAGGCCGGCAAGTTCTCCCTCGAACACGCCACCTTCTCGGTCCCCGACACCCTCGACGTCTCCCTCCGCCTCCTCGCCGCCCAGGCCGAAGCCAAGGGCGTCGAACTCGTCGCCCGCGTCGAGGAGGACGTCCCCCGCCTCCTCCTCGGCGATCCCGACCGTCTCCAGCAAATCCTCCTCAACCTCCTCAGCAACGCCGTCAAGTTCACCGACCGGGGCTCCGTCATCCTCTCCTGCTCCGTCCAGGAATCCGCCACGGACACCGTGCTCCTCCGCTTCCAGGTCCAGGACACCGGCGCCGGCATCGCCCCCGAACAACAGGCCCTCATCTTCGATGCCTTCTGCCAGGCCGACAATTCCATGAGCCGCGCCCATGGCGGCACCGGACTCGGTCTCACCATCTCCCGCCAACTCACCCGCCTCATGGGCGGCCAGATCGGCGTCGAAAGCCGCCTCGGACACGGCTCCACCTTCTGGTTCACCGCCCGCCTCGGACGCCCCGATCCCGAACCCGCCCACGTCCATCCCCACTCCCTCGTCGACCTCCGCGGACTCCGCGTCCTCGTCGTCGATGACTGCCCCGTCTCCCGCGGCGTCGTCCGCACCTACATCCGCAAGTGGAAGGGCCTCGCCGAGGAAGCCGCCGATGCCTCCTCCGCCCTCGAAATCCTCCGCGCCGCCGCCGAACGCTCCGAACCCTTCTCCGTCGCCATCATCGACTGGCGCCTCCCCGGCCTCGACGGCTTCGACCTCGCCCGCCTCCTCCGCCAGGACCCCGCCCTCGGCGCCACCGGCCTCGTCCTCCTCAGCGGGGTCGACCAGGCCAGACTCCCCGCCCGCGGCCCGGAGACCGGCTTCGTGGCCACCCTCTCCAAACCCGTCCGCAAGTCCGAACTCTACGACGCCATCGTCCGTGCCGCCAACGGCCAGCTCCTCGACCAACACCCCACCCCCACCTCCCTCGCCCCAACCCTCCCGCCCGTTCCCGGCCCCGGCCCCGCCCCCTCCGCTTCCGTGCTCCTCGCCGAGGACAACGAAATCAACCAGGAGGTCGCCAGCGAAATGCTCGCCTCCCTCGGCTATACCTGCCGCTGCGTCCGCAACGGACGCGAGGCCGTCGAGGCCGTCCGCGAAGGATTTCCCGACCTCGTCCTCATGGACTGTCAGATGCCCGAAATGGATGGCTACGAGGCCACCCGCAACATCCGTCTCTGGGAAACCCGGGAAGCCCCCGAAGGCCGCCGCGGAAAGCGCCTTCCCATCGTCGCCCTCACGGCCCACGCCATGACCGGCGACCGCGAACGCTGCCTCGACGCCGGCATGGACGACTACCTCACCAAACCCCTCGAGCCGGCCGAACTCGCCCGGACCCTGGCCCATTGGCTCCCCACCCCCGCGCCCACGCCCACCGCGCCCGAAACCACCCCCTCCCATCCTTCCCCTTCTTCCCCTCCGTCCCATTCCTCCCATCCCACCCCCACCCCCGCACCGCAGCCCGTCCCTTCCTCCATCCCGCCCTTCGATTTCACCAGCCTCCTCCACCGCTGCATGGGCAACCAGAACCTGGCCCAGCGCCTCGTCCAGAAATTCGTCGCCCAGGCCGGCCACGACCTCCGCGAACTCGAATCCGGCATCCGCGACCGCGACGCCGCCCGAGTCCGCCTCGTCGCCCACCGCCTCAATGGCTCCGCCGCCAACGTCTCCGCCGAACGGATCCGCGACCACGCCGGTCAGCTCGAAATTGCCGCCCGCGACGGCCACCTCGACCCCGCCCCCGGACTGCTCGACCAACTCCGCGCCGACTTCGCCGCCGCCGAGGCGGCCAACCCGGGCACCCCGCCCTCCAACTCCACGCCCACCTCGTCGCCCGCGCCCCCCCCGGCCCCGACGCCGACGCCCCCCCCCCCCGCTTGACCCTTCTCTCCCCCCTCTATCTCATGAACACGCCCATGTCCGCCCCGTCCCGCAAACGAGTGACCATCGTCGACGACGACGAAACCGCCCTGCTCATGGCCGAGGAGGTCCTGTCCTCCCAGGGCTTCCAGGTTCTCGTTTTTGCCGATCCCCTCGAGGCCCTCCAAGTCACTCTCCTCGATCCGCCCGACATCCTCGTTCTCGACGTCCTCATGCCCGGCATGGACGGATTCGAGTTCTGCCGAAGACTCCGCGCGCATCCCTCCGGCCAGGACGTGCCCGTCCTCATGACCACTTCC
This sequence comes from uncultured Verrucomicrobiota bacterium, assembly GCA_964608505.1. GTDB lineage: Bacteria > Verrucomicrobiota > Verrucomicrobiia > Limisphaerales > CAIMTB01 > CAIMTB01. Next base: position 7,891 of record CAZSOV010000214.1, on the reverse strand, counting down.
CTCGACGACCCCAGTTCCATCGACCGCGCCTACGCCGCCGGCGCCACCGATTTCGACGTCAAACCCCTCAATTGGTTCGTCGAAACCCATCGCCTGCGCTACATGCTCCGCGCCGCCGAAACCGCCCGCCTGCTCAAGGCCCGCGAACAGGAAACACGCCTCGCCAAGGAGGACTGGGAACGCACCTTCAACTCCTTCTCCGACGTCGTCACCCTCCTCAGCCCCGACCTCCGGATCCTCCGCGCCAACTCCGCCACCGCCGCCGCCCTCGGTCGCCCCCTCGAAGCCATCATCGGGAACCGCTGCCATCAGCTCTTCCAGGACTCCGACCTCCCCTGCCCCGGCTGCCCCATCGTCCGATCCATCGAGACCGGCGCCCCCGTCACCGGCGAAGTCCGCTATCGCAATCCCCCCGCCGAATGCCTGCTCACGGGCTCCCCCGTCACCGACAAGGACGGCAAACTCCTTCATATCGTCCACCTCGCCCGCGATCTCACCGAACAAAAACAACTCGAGATCGAGTACCGGCACGCCCAGAAAATGGAAGCCATGGGCACCCTCGCCGGCGGCATCGCCCATGACTTCAACAACATGCTCACCGTCATCTTCTGCTCCGGCGAGCTCCTCCGCGACGATCCCGACATCTCCGGTCACCTCCGCGACTACGCCGATGCCGTCCTCGAGGCCGCCAAACGCGGCGCCACTCTCGCCGGCCAGCTCCTCACCTTCAGCCGCAAGGGCGCCGCCCGCACCGAAAAGGGACCCCTCGACTTCGGCGACGTCGCCCGCGACGTCCAGAAAATGCTCCGCCGCGTCCTCCCCAAGAACATCAACGTCCAGACCCACCTCGGCATCGACCTGCGCCGCCTCAACGCCTCCAGCGATCAGCTGTACCAGGTCATGATGAACCTCGCCGTCAACGCCTCCCACGCCATGCCCTCCGGCGGCACCCTCACCATCGAGGCCCGCAACGTCCACCTCGACCACGGCGACGTCCACCTCTCCCCCGACATCCAGCCCGGCGACTTCGTCCTCATCACTGTCTCCGATACCGGCACCGGCATGGACGCCAAAACCCTCCAGCGCATCTACGAACCCTTTTTCACCACCAAAAGGGTCGGCGAAGGCACCGGACTCGGCCTCTCCGTCGTCTACGGCATCGTCAAGGGCCATGCCGGCCATATCCTCTGCTACAGCGAGCTCGGCGTCGGCACCACCTTCAAGATCTACCTCCCCGCCCTCCCCGAATCCGAGGAAACCACCCTCGTCCGCTCCCGCGCCTCCTCCCCCCCTCCCCGCGGCAGCGAAGCCATCCTCGTCGTCGATGACGAAGGCTACATCCGCAATCTCCTCCGCACCGCCCTCACCAAAATGGGCTATCAGGTCATCCTCGCCGTCGACGGCGAATCCGCCCTCCAGCGCTTCCAGGACGAAAGCGCTCGCATCCGGCTCGTCCTCCTCGACCTTGGCATGCCCGGCATGGGTGGCTGGGAATGCCTCAAACGCCTCCGCGTCGTCGGACCCACCCTGCCCGTCCTGATCACCACCGGCTACGGCGGCGAGGACCTCCACCAACGTGCCCGCGACGAGGGCGCCGTCGGCGTCATCGGCAAACCCTACGAGGTCGATGCCCTCTACCGCCGCATCCGCGAGGTGCTCGATTCGCCCCTGCCCTTTCCCACGCCCCGCACCGCGGTCCATCACCCGACCAGCGAGGTCATCATCTGACCCCCCGCGCGGCGCCCTGCATTCGCCCTGTTGTAGGCCGCGTGCCCCCACGCGGCGCCCTGCATTCGCCCTGTTGTAGGCCGCGTGCCCCCACGCGGCGCCCTGCATTCGCCCTTCTGTAGGCCGTGCAAATTCTTTGAAAGATCCCGCCCCGATCTCGCGTTATCCGGGCGTGCAACGAGTCTCCCACCCGGCATCCGGTCCTGTATCCGGTCCTTCCGACATCCCCCTCCGGGAAGCGGAAGGAGAGTCGAGTCGGGCGACGCGATCCCGTGTGGGGTGCGTCCGCCGGTCCGCTTTACTCGCGTTGGCGGCCACTCGCCGGCCGGAACTTCCTTTCGCCGGGGAAGGTGCCGGGTGGGCCTCGTTGCCGCTCCTTTCCCCCTGGGTCCGCCGTTTCGCATGGCGCCAAAGCCACCGCGCCCACGGCGGGGCCGCCTGATCCCCCCGCGACCCCCGCGACCCCCGCGACCGCCGGCCCCCGGCTCCGGACGCCTGCCGCGCCCCTTTTCGCTCTTCGCCCTTCCCTTCCCCATGTCCCTGCACATGCGCGACACCCCGGCCCGGGAACGCCCCCGGGAACGCCTCGCCGCCCTCGGCCCCGAGCACCTCCGCGAAACCGAACTCCTTGCCATCCTCCTCCGCACCGGCACCCCAGCCCTGCCCGTCGCCGCCCTCGCCGAACACCTGCTCCACGTCTTCGGCCATTCCCTCGGGCGCCTCGCCCAGGCCTCCTCCCGCGAACTCCAACGCATCCCCGGCATCGGTCAGGACAAGGCCGCCACCCTCCGCGCCGCCTTCGAACTCGCCCGCCGCCTCGTCAAGGAAACCCCCGACGAACCGCCCCTCCTCGATTCCCCCGCCCGCGTCGCCGACTTCCTCCGCGAGGACCTCCGGCGCCTCGAGGTCGAAACCTTCCACGTGCTCCTGCTCAACCGCCGCCGCCGCCTCATCGCCGCCGAACGCCTCTCCCAGGGCACCCTCGACACCCTGCTCGTCCATCCCCGCGAGGTCTTCCGCCCCGCCATCGCCGCCAACGCCGCCGCCATCGTCGTCGCCCACAACCATCCCAGCGGCGACCCCTCCCCTTCCGAGGCCGACATCAAGGCCACCCGCGACCTCATCCGCGCCGGTCACATCCTCAGGATCGAGGTGCTCGACCACGTGATCCTCGGACGCCGCACCGCCGAACGCGAACGCGACTACCAGTCCCTCAAGGAACTCGGCCACTTCTACGCCTGAGAGCCTGACTCAGTCCCGGAAATTCACGAACCCCAGGGCCACCGGGAAATCGTGGGCCTTCACCGCCGCGATCACCCCCTGTAAATCGTCCCGACTCTTCCCCGTCACCCGCACCTCTTCCGCCTGGATCTGCACCGTCACCTTCAGCTTCAGATCCCGCACGAACCCGCTCACCTGCTTCGCCGTCGGCGCGTCCAGCCCCTGCTTGATCCGGATGACCTGCCGCGCGTGGCCCAGCGGCGAAATCTCCGGATCCTTGCACTCCACGTTCTTCAGGCTGATCGACCGCTTCGCCAGCTTCCCCATCACGATCTCCTCCACCGCCTTGATCTTGAACGCGTCCTGCGCCGTCAGCTTGATCTCGTCCTTCTCCAGCACGATCTCCGCCGGACTCCCCTTGAAATCAAACCGGTTCGCCAACTCCTTCTTCGCCTGATTCACGGCGTTCTCGATCTCCATCGGATTCACCCGTGACACAATATCGAAACTCGGCATGGCCGCAGCCTAGCCCCGCCTCCCGCCTCCGCGCCACCCCCTCGTTCGGGGTCCCGCACCCAGGACCAAAATCCAGCCTTCATCCCTTTTTCCGTAAGAGCCCCGCGCCCCCCCGCGTTATCGCGGCAGGAGGTCCGCTTGAATGCCCGTTCGCCCACCGCCGGGGACGACTGTCCCCGCCCACCCCACGCCCAACCCCGCCGCCCGCCGCTGCCGCCCGCCGGATTCACGCTGCTGGAACTGCTCCTCGTCATCGCCCTGCTGGCACTCCTGTCCTCGCTGCTCCTCCCGGCCGTCGCGCGCGCCCGCAGCCTCGTCCTCGCGACCGCCTGCGGTCAGCAACTGCGCCAGTGGGGGCTCGCCACCACGCTCTACGCCGAGGAGCACGAGGGCCTTCTCCCGCCCGAAGGCTTCCCCAATCCCACGGATCGCCACACCAATTCAGGTTGGTATGTCCAACTGCCCCGGCAACTCGGCCTCCGCCGCTACCACGAGGAACCCTGGCGAACCAACCCCGCCGTCCTGTCCCGCCCTTCCACCTGGCTGTGCCCCGCCAATCCCCGCCGGAGCAACGGACGAAACCTGTTTCACTACTGCCTGAACCTGCACGTCGACGGCACGAGCGACGAGGAACGGCGCGTCCTCCTCGCCTCCCTGAACGACCCCGCGCGGACGGTGTGGCTGTTTGATACCAAAAACCTCCCCGCCGTCGGTTCGGCCAACTTCGTCCATACCAACCTCCATTCCGGCGGGGCGCAGGTGCTGTTCCTCGACACCCATGTGGCCCGCTTCCGCGCCGCCGCCTTCCGCGACGAACGCACCGGTCGGCCCCGAACCGATCATCCCGCGCTGCTCTGGGAACCGTAGCGCTCAGCGCTCGTCGTCCACTCCCCCCGCGTCCGCCGCGTCGGAAGCATCCGAACGAAAACCGAACTGGCGCAGCTTCGCGCGCAGGGTGAGTCGGGACATCCCCAGCCAGCGGGCCGCAAGGGAGAGATTCCCCTTCGCCCGCTCCATGGTCTGGCCCAGCAACTCCTTCTCGGCCTCGTTCAACATCACCCACCGGGCATCCGCGACCTCCCCGGCGCTGGCCTGTCGGAGCAACTGGGCCGCACGTTCGCGCAGCGTCGGCTCCCCGGGACCCGCCACCGGATCGGCGCCCCCCCGAACCACGCTCCTCGCCGCCGGCAGCAACACGGCCTCCACGCTCTCCGCGGTCACCGGATAGCCCCGGGCCTGCAGAATGGCCTTCCGAACCGCGTTCTCGAGTTCACGGACGTTCCCCGGCCACGCATGCGCGTGCAGGCGCGCCAGGGCTTCGGGCAGGAACATCGGCGTGGGGTTGCCCAGGTCGGGCCCGTGCTGCCGCGCGAAATGCGCCACCAGCAGTTCCAGGTCATCCAACCGCTCGCGCAGCGGCGGCAGCCGAAGCACCGCGACGGCCAGCCGGAAGTAGAGGTCCTCCCGGAAGCGCCCCTCCGCCCGCAGCTGCTCGAGGTCGCGATGCGTCGCGGCGATGATGCGGACATCCACGGCAATGGTTTCCATCCCGCCGACGCGCTGGAAGCGTTGCTCCTGAAGCACGCGCAGAAGCTTAACCTGCACCGAGGGCGAGAGATCGCCGATCTCGTCCAGAAACATCGTGCCGCCGTGCGCCTGCTCGAACCGCCCGATGCGTCGCCCGTCCGCTCCCGTAAAGGCGCCCCGCTCGTGGCCAAACAGCTCGCTCTCCAACAGCCCTTCCGGAAGCGCCGCGCAATTCACCGCCACGAACGGACGCTTCTCCCGCGGCCCATGGCGCCACAACGCCCGCGCGACGAGTTCCTTGCCCGTGCCCGTCTCGCCCCGGATGAGCACCGGTACCGCCCGCGGCGCCAGCTGGCCGATCTCCTTGTACAGCGTCTGCATCACCCGACTGCCACCCACCAACCCCACCGCGTCCGGGCGGACCTCGCCCGCCGGTGGCGGAACCACCGACGCCCGCCGCCGCCCGGCCTCCACCGCCCCCCGCAACAACCGCAGCAGCTCGTTCGGATCGAGCGGCTTCAGGATGTAATCATACGCCCCGAACTTCATCGCCTCGATCGCCGTATCCGTCGTGCCCTGCCCGGTCATGACGATGACCGGAACCCCCGACCCCTCCTCCCGCAGCCGACAGACCACGTCGAACCCACTCGCCCCACCCAGTCGCAGGTCCGTCAGAATCACGTCGTATCGCCGCGAACACGCATTCCGAAGCCCGCCCTCCGCCGTCGACTCCCAGATCACCTCGAATTCCGCCTCGCGCAGGAACGTGCGCACGACCTCGGCGACGTCCGGTTCATCCTCGATCAGCAGTACGCAAGCCTCGGGCATATGGCGCGTCGGCCATTCTCCCGGAATCCACCCAAGCGGCAATCGCGATTACGGGACCGGCCCTAGACCGACGCCGGCACGCGCACCCGCGTACGCCCGCTCCCGTGATCCGCGACCGGCCAGACTCGATCGGAAACCTTCCAGGCTCGGGCAGGTCTCCCTGCCTCCAACTCCCGGGTTCGTCACCGCCAGCCGCGGCTCGGAATCCGCAAAACCATGGGCGTGCCTGCCCCCAAGTGCGTCGCGCGAACGCTCGCGGTCACCCTCTCGATGCGGACTGCAACGCCGTCCATCCCCGGGCGCAAGAACCATGCAGGTGGCCGTCGCGGAACGTTTTGCACCCCGAAATGGCCACCGTCGGCGCCCGCCATCCGAAATCGCCCGAAACTCCCCGGAGCCGGTCCGCACCGCCGCCGTCACCGTACGGGACGGGACGTTCGAACCAAGGCCCCGAACCAACCCGGTGCGACCGTCCGCTCCGTCGCCCGCCAAGCCCAAGCCTGGCATGAAACCCGCTACCAATCCTCCGGTTACGGGGAAAGGTTCCCGGGTTGGGATGTCCACGCCATCCCGGCTACCGAACCGGTCCAAACTCCGTCCGCCCCAACCCCATCTCGCCATGGAAAGCTGTTCCGCCCCCCACTGCCTCATCTGTGGCAAGTTTCTCCCCCTCGAGGAACTCACCCCCGCTCCCGCCATCCTTCCGCCCATCGCCAAACTGATGCGGCGCGACCACCCGCGACTCACCGACCAGTGCTCCGTGTGTGCTCCCGATCTGGCCCGGTACCGCGCGGAGTACATGAAATCCGATCTCTCCGGCGGCTTCGGCGTCATGTCCGACCTCGAATCCGACGTGCTCCGCAGCGTGCGCGAGGACCAGGTGGTGGCGGAGGATCTGAACCGCCAACTCGATGCGCGCGTGCCATGGGAATCGCGGCTCGCAAAAGGATTCATGGCCCACGCCGGCCTGCTCCTTCTCGCCGCCTGCCTGCTCGTCGGTGGCGCCGTCTGGGTCGCAACCGGAATGCCCGGCATCGCGACGCGCCCGCCCGCGGCACACCCCCTGATGCTGGCGATTCTCGCCCTCGCCGGCTTCGCCGCGCTCATCGCACCGCTGGCGCTCATCGGTTTGCGACAAACCGAAGCCCGCGAACGGCTCAAGGCCGACCTCGAATACAAGCGCGCCCTGAAGGCCGAGATCGCCGAGCGGCATCTCGAGGAAAGGCTCGATCACCTCCTGGCCCTCGTCGCCCGGCAGGGACAGATCCTGTCCGGCGGTCCGGACGACGGCCCCGGAGGCGACGTCGCGCAAGGGCACGGCCACGGCGACACCCGACGCGGCGCCGCCTATCGGAATGGCGCCAAGGAGGAGCCGCCGCACGTCGAAACCCCGCCCCGCCGACTGAAGCTGGTTCCCTAGCCCGCTCGACTTGTCGGGCTCGGGGGGTAGCAAGGGTAAGTGCCGTAAAATGAACGTATTTCTCTAAGTACCGAGGTGTATATTGTGCACAGTTCCAAGTCCCGCGGTTTATATGATTGAATGGGAGCGGGATGCCAGGCACCCTCGGCTCATGCCACGTCCCCGGCTCAAGGCATCCCCGGACCTGCCGCTCGCCTACTACCACTGCGTCTCCCGCATCGTGGATCGCCGCTTCATCTTCGAACCCGCCGAGAAGGAGCATTTTGTTCGCCTGCTTCGGGAGTGCGCGGAGTTCTGCGAGGTGCGCGTTCTGACCTACTGCCTCATGTCCAATCACTTCCATGTTCTGGTCGAGGTCCCGCGCCGGCCTCCGCCCGAGCAACGACCCTCCGCCGATCAGGTGCTGGCCAAGCTGGCCAAGCTCTCGGGGCATCAGAACGTGGGCATGGTCCGCCAACGGTTCGACATGTACCGCCAGGCCCGTGACGCCGAGGGGGAAACCAAGTACCTGGCGACCTTCCACGCCCGGATGTGGGACGTGAGCGAGTTCATCCGGGTGCTCAAGCAGCGCTTTACGCTGTGGTACAACGTGCGGACGGGGCGCAAGGGCACGCTGTGGGAGGACCGGTTCAAGAGCGTGCTGGTGGAGGG
>CAZSOV010000213.1:2100-13968 GCA_964608505.1 uncultured Verrucomicrobiota bacterium | reverse complement strand
GCCCGGACCGGACATTGTACCAGGCGGAGAAGCGCTGCTTGAGCATCTTCATGAACCCGCTGACATCCCACATCCGGGCGTGGAACGACGCGAGGTACGCCGCCTCGCCGGCCGCGTCCTTGGCCTCGCGATACGCCTGAAAGCGCTGGCGTACGGCCCCGACATCCTGATGCCCGGACAGTTGATCCAACTTGGCACAGACTTGCTCGGCCGAGGGGCGCCGCTCCGGCGGGGGCGGGGCTGGGACCTCCAGGAGGATATGGAAGTGATTGGACATGAGGCAAAAGGTGAGGACGCGCACCTCGCAGAACGCCTCGCATTCGCGGAGCAGGGCGACGAAGTGCTCCTTCTCCGCGGGTTGGAAGATGAAGCGGCGATCCACGACGCGAGAGATGCAGTGGTACCACCCGACCGAAGCCTCCGGCGGAAACTTAAGGCGCGAGCGACGCATGGCTTCATGAGTACAAGGGTCACAAATAAAATGCCAGTCCCTAATTGCGAGCATATTCATAAATTGCCAGTCCCTATTTAGACGGGGCGGGAACTCTGGCGGTGCCGGGGGGAGGGCGCTGTGCTAGCATGTTGCCATGCTGTTTGATGGGTGGTTGAACTGGCTCGCGCGACGATGGTCCGGGTCCAGGTCCGGGCGAGGCATCGCGGCTGCGGATGGGCCTGCAGGAATGGTGTCGGCGGCTCGTGAGGCGCCGGAAACCGATCAGCTCGCGGAAAGTCGGATTCTCCGACGCCGCGTGGGCGGCTCCTCCTCGGGGCTGAGACTCGTGGGGAATCGAGATTTCCACGTATCGGACGCGCATCGGGACCATGAGTCGGACGGAGGCCACTTCTCGCCCCGCCGCTCTCGTGGATTGTGCCAGGGGCGGTTCATGAGGCGCGGGTGGACGAGGGTGGCGGCCTGGCTGTGCTTCGGAGTTCTGGGAGGTTCCGCGGGTGCGCAGGTGGTGATTTCGGAGTTCCTCGCGCAGAACCAGCTGAACCGGAAGGACGACGATGGGGATTACGAGGATTGGATCGAGCTGCACAACCGAGGCGGGGGGGTGGTGCGGTTGGCGGGTTGGTCGTTGACGGATGATGCGCGAAACCCCCGCGAGTGGGAGTTTCCGGATGTGTCGATGGAGCCCGGCTCCTATCTGCTCGTCTGGGCTTCGAACAAGGATCGGCGGGTGCCGGGGAAGGCCCTGCATACCAACTTCCAGCTGTCGGCAGGGGGTGAATACCTGGCCTTGGTCCGCCCGGACGGCACGCCGGCCACCGAGTTTGCCCCGGCCTACCCGCCGCAGGTCGCGGACGTGAGCCACGGTTTTCCGGTGACGTCGTCGTCGGTGACGCTACTGGGAGGGCGAAGCCCGGCCCGGTTCCTGGTTCCCGCGGATTCGAGTCAGGGAGCGGGTTGGACGGCACCCGGCTACGAGGATGATTCGTGGGCGCGGGTGACGAACGGGATTGGGTACGAGGTGACGACGGGTGGTTCCGGTTCGTTGGGGAGCTTCATCGGCACTTCGGTGGCCGGGGGGATGTCGGGCAGGAACGCGACCGGCTACCTGCGGGTGCCCTGGGTGGTGACGAACGTGGCGGACATGGAACGGATGGAGCTGCGGTTGCGGTACGACGACGGCTTCATCGCCTGGTTGAACGGGGTGCCGGTGCTGGCGCGCAATGCTCCGGTGGAGTCCGCCGGCGGGGTGGTGGGGGATCAGGACGATGACTGGTCGGCGGCGGGGGAACAGGGGGTGAAGGGCTGGTACTACGGATACTATGATTGGGCGAGCGACGCGGACCGGACCTACGATCCGGTGGGGGATTTCGTGAATACCGGCGCCGGGTGGCAATGGAACGGGGCGGGTTGGGTCCTGGGGCCGGGGAATCCCCCCTGGACCTCGATTGGACGGGCCGACTGGCATCCGAACGGGAACGCGGGCGGGGTGAACGTGCAATGGGCGATTCGGCGGTGGGTGTCGCAGACGGCGGGGACGGTCAAGGTCCTGCTGAGCGGGGCGAAGGAGAACCTGGCGTGCGGGAACGGGGTGACGTTCCGGGTGCTGGTGAACGGGCAGGAGCGGTTCGCGCGCACGATCGCGTCGGACGACGCGACGGGGTTTGCGACGACGCTGGTGCTGGAGGATCTGGGGTTCGGGGATTTCGTGGATTTCGCGCTGGACCCGACGGGGACGGACGGGGGGACGCAGGACAGTTGCGACGGGGCGACGTTCGCGGCGCGGATGTTGCAGGACCCGCAGGTCGGGCCGTCGTGGAATTCGGTGGCCCTGCGCTCGCGGGGCGTGGAGGAGGCCACGCGCCAGGAGACCTTCGATTTGTCGCGGTCCCGGGATCTCCTGGTGCCGGGGACGAACGTGCTGGCGGTGCAGGTGTTGAACGTGTCGGCGACGGACGGGGATCTTCTGTTTCAGCCGGAAGTCGTGGGCTGGTATCGGCAGGTGGCGGGGGAGGGGGGGCTGTATTTCTCGCCACCGACCCCGGGGGCGGCGAACGGGGCGGGGGTGACGACGCCGGGGGCGGTGATCGAGGAGGTGTCGCACGCGCCGGGGATGCCGGGGGACGACGAGGATCTGGTGGTGACGGCGCGGGTGCGACGGACTCGGAACCCGGTCTCGAGCGTGAGCCTGGCATACCGGGTGATGTACGGGGCGGAGGTGACCACGGCGATGGCCGACGACGGGAAGCACGACGACGGGGCGGCGAACGACGGGGTCTGGGGGGCGCGGATTCCGGCGGCGCTGTCGACGCCGGGGCAGATGATTCGATGGGCGGTGTCGACGCGGGATTCGGCGGGGGCGACGCGGCGGTGGCCGGAGTATCCGGACCCGCGGCGGTCACCGCAGTACCACGGGACGGTCGTGGAGGATTCCGCGCTGCGGACGAACCGGATCCCGGTGCTGCATTGGTTCGTGCAGACCCCGACGGCGGCGGACACGGACGCGGGGACCCGGGGTTCGCTGTTTTTCGGGGGTGAATTCTACGACAACGTCGGGATGAACGCGCACGGGCAGAGCACGCGTGGTTTCCCGAAGCGCTCGTACGACATCGATTTCAATCCGGGTTACAAATTCCGGTGGCGGGAGGGGCAGCCGCGGGTGGACGACCTGAACCTGCTGACCACCTGGGCGGACAAGGCGCACTTCCGGAACGTGCTGGCGTACGAGACCTATGCGGAGGCGGGCGCGGAGGCGCATTTCGCGCTGGTGGTGCGGGTGGAGCAGAACGGGAAGTTCTTCTCGGTCGCGAACCTCGTGGAGAACGGGGACGACAACTTCCTCGAACGCCTGGGCCTCGATCCGCAGGGCGCATTGTACAAGATGTACAACGTCGCGGACAACGCGTCGGGCGGGGAGAAGAAGACCCGGAAGACGGAAGGCAACCAGGACCTGACCCAGTTGATCCAGGCGGTGGGGACGGGCACGACGGCGAGCCGGTTGAACGCGGTGTTCGACCGGTTGGACGTGCCGCAGGTGGTGAATTTCCTGGCGGCCCGGGCGCTGACCGGCGACACGGACTGCTGCCACAAGAACTACTATCTTTACCGGGACAGCAATCGCACCGGCGAATGGCTGGCGTTTCCCTGGGATGTCGACCTGAGCTTCGGACGGGTGTGGACCTGCGGCTCGCCGTGCTTCTCGTATTTCGACGAGACGATCTACACCAACACCGGTTTGTACGTGGGCAACAACAACACGGTGTTTTCGCAGGTCCTGAACTCGCCGACGACCCGGCAGATGTACCTGCGCCGGTTTCGGACGCTGGCCGACCGGCTGACCCAACCGCCGACGGTGGCGCCGGCGGAGGACCGGTGGCTCCGGCGGTCGACGGAATTGCGGGACCTGCTGGCGCCGGACGCGGGGCGGGATCTTGCGAAGTGGGGGACCTGGGGCCGACGGGAGACGATCACCCAGGCCGTGGAGCGCATCCACCGGGAGTTCCTGCCGGGCCGGCGCCAGTACGTGTTCACGCGCGGGGCGGGCGGCGCCCTGCCGGCGGCCCAACCGGCCGACGCTGAGGTTCGTCTCGCGGCCTGGGATCCGGGCAGCACGGTGCAACCCCGGGACGAGTACCTGATGCTGACCAACGCCAACGCCTACGCGGTGGACATTTCCGATTGGGAACTGGGGGGCGCGGTGCGGTTCCGGTTCCGTCCGGGAACCGTGCTGCCCTCCCGATCGGCGGCCTGGGCGACGCGGGACCGGGTGGCGTTCCGGGCGCGAACGGCCAGTCCGAAGGGCGGCGAGGGCCGGTTGGTTCTTGGCGATTACAGCGGGGAACTGTCGCGTCGTGGCGGGGTCGTGACGCTGACCGACGACCGGGGACGCCGGGTTCACGCGCTGTCCCTGCCGGCGTCGCCGTCCGCGGCCCAGCAATTCCTGCGGGTCACCGAGATCCACTTCCATCCCGAGGGCGAGTCCGGAGCCGGCGTGGAGTTCCTGGAACTTCTGAACACGGGCCCGGCGGCTTTGGATCTGTCCGGGGTGCGGTTCGTGGAGGGGGTGGCGTTCGATTTCGGGACGGGCACGGTCAGGACGCTCGCGTCGGGAGCGCGCGTGCTGGTGGTTTCCAGCGTCGATGCGTTTCGCGCCCGCTACGGCGGCGGGCCTGCGGTGGCCGGAGCCTGGCTGGGGGCGCTGGACAATGCCGGGGAACGACTGCGCCTCGTGGACGCGGCGGGGGAGTCCATCCTTGATTTCGAGTATCGAGCCGGTTGGGAGCCGGCGAGCGACGGGCTGGGATTCTCCCTGGTGGCCCTCGATCCGGGGGCGGACTGGACCGCCTGGGACGACGCGTCGCAGTGGCGCGCGGGACGCGTTCGCGGCGGAACTCCGGGCACGGACGAACCGTCCGCGGCGCCCGCCATCGTGCCGGTGCGGGTCAACGAGATCCTGACGCACACGGACCCGCCGCAGCTCGACGCGGTGGAGTTCTTCAATCCGACGGGCGCACCGGCGGAGATCGGGGGCTGGTGGTTGACGGACGACCGGGACACGCCGGGGAAGTATCGGATTCCGGCGGGAACGGTGGTGCCAGCGGGCGGGTTCCTGACGCTGGACGAGCGGGATTTCACCGCTCCAAACGACGCCCCGGGGAGTTTCACCTTCTCGAGTCACGGCGAGGAGGCCTGGCTGTTCTCGGCCGATGCGGCGGGGGTGCTGACGGGTTATGCCGATGGCCTGCGGTTCGGGGCGACCGCGAACGGGGTGTCGTTGGGTCGGCAGACCAACAGCACCGGGGCGGTGCGCTGGGTGCCGCAGGCCGTCCCCACGTTCGGCGCCGCGAATGCCGGGCCGCGCGTGGGCCCGGTGGTGATCCAGGAAATCCAGGCCCGGCCCGAACCCGGCGACGCGGCCTTTGTGGAGTTGGTGAACACGGGTTCCTCGCCCGTGGCCCTGTTCGATCCGGCGGCCCCGACGAATACCTGGCGGCTGGCCGGCGTGGACTTCTCCTTTCCGGTGGGGGCAGTCCTGCCTCCGGGCGGGATGGCGCTGGTGGTCGGCGGCGATCCGACGACGTTCCGCCTGCGGCACGCGGTCCCGGCGGGGGTCCCGGTCTGGGGACCATGGTCGGGCAGTCTCGCGCGAAACGGCGAACGGCTCGCCCTGGAGCGTCCCGATGCGCCGGACCTCCTTCCGGACGGAACCCTGTTCATCCCCTGGATCGTGATGGACGAACTCGAGTTCGCCACGACCGCCCCCTGGCCGGATCTGGCGGCGCGCCCCGGGGCGTCCCTCGAACGGATCGACGTGACGGCCTGGGCCGACGAACCGCGGCATTGGCGGGCCGGCACGGGAGCCGGCACGCCGGGGGCGGGAGGCTCGGTCAATCAGGCGCCCGTGGTGGGCGCCGGGGGCAACCTCCGCCTCGAGGCCTCGGAATTCCCCGTGTTGGTGGAACTGGCCGGCACCGTGAAGGACGATGGACTCCCGGCGAACCCGGGCGTGATCCAGTCTCTCTGGACCCACGTCTCGGGGCCCGCCCCGGTCGAGTTCGACGTGCCGGAGGCGGTCGTGACGACCGCCCGGTTTCCGGGTCCGGGACAATACCGCGTGCGGTTGGCGGCGGAGGACGGCGTGTTGTCGTCCGCTTCCGACGCGGTCGTCGAGGTCGTCAGGCCGGAGGGACAACCCGTGTTCGTGGCGACGGGCGCGTCCTGGAAATACTGGGCGCTCGGTCGGGAACCTGCCCCGGATTGGAACCGGATCACGTACGAGGACCGGTCATGGCCCGAGGGTACCGCGCCGTTGGGGTACGGGGACGGGGACGAGGCGACGGTGCTGACGAGTCCGGTCAACGGCGCGACGCTCTTGACCGCGTATTTCCGGCGGAGCTTCGTCGTGCCCGACGCGGCCGCGGTGAAGTCGCTCGCGGTGCGGCTGCAACGGGACGATGGGGCGGCGGTGTGGTTGAACGGCACGAACGCGTTCCGCTCGAATCTGCCCGAGGGCACGCTCGGTTACGCGACCCTGGCGACGGCCACCGTGGCCGGTACCGACGAATCCGCCTACGTCGAGCAGTCGCTGAGCCCCGCGCTCCTCCGGTCGGGCACCAATGTGCTCGCGGTCGAGGTCCACCAACAGAGCGCAGGCAGCAGCGACCTCAGCTTCGACCTGGAACTCCGCGGGACCTGGGAACCCGCCGGGCGCGGTCCGCGCGTGGACGCCGGCCCGGATCGGAGCACCACGGCCGGGCTCTGGACGCGTCTGGCGGGCGTCTGGTCCGACGACGGCCTGCCATCTGTCGCGACGCTCGGCTGGAGCCAGGCATCGGGTCCCGGCCTGGCCGCCTTCATGGATTCCCGCCTGGCCGGGGCGTGGGTGCGGTTTTCCGTGCCCGGCGCCTACGTGCTGCGCCTGGCCGTGACGGACGGCGCAACGACGGCCACGGACGAGGTGCGGGTGACGGTGGCGGAGGCGGCGCCCGAGGGTTACGAGGACTGGCGTCGACGTCATTTCAGCGCGACGGAAATGGCGGATGCGCGGATCAGCGGCGAGTCGGCGGATCCGGATGCCGACGGGCAGTCGAACCTCGCGGAGTTCCGGAGCGGGACGCATCCGCGGGAGGCGGGGAGTGCGTTGCGATTGGAGGTGGAGCGGGGGGCCGGAGAAACCCTCCGCCTACGATTCCGGGCGGTGGCGGGACGGGCCTACCGTCTGGAATGGCGCTCCGCGGAGGGCATGGGTCCCTGGCTCGAACTGCGGCGAGTGGAGGCGGCGGCCACGGACCAGGGGATCGAGGTGCTGGAGCCGCGTCCGGACGGGGAGCGGGGCGGGCGGCTGTACCGGGTGGTGTTGCCGTTCTAGTGGGTCCGGTACGAGGCGTCGTGCCAGGCGGCGCGGGCGGTTTCGATGGCCAGACGCGTGCGCAGGCGCAGGCCCCAGCCCATGGCCCGGCGCTGGACCTGGGCGCGGGCCAGGTCGCCCCGATACTCCCGCAGCCGGGCGTGGACCTCGTCCAGTTGGGTGGCCGTGCCGAGGGATTCCACGAAGGAGAGTTCGACGGCGAGGATGGACGGCCGGCAACGCAGGACCAGGGCCACCGCGGGCCGCCAGTACCAAGGGACGCAGGCGACAATGACCCTCCTCGGGAAATCCTCCGGTTTGCATCCATGGGACGCGCAGAAGACCTGCTTGAGGGATGCCTGCGACTGCATGCGGCGCCAAGCGAGTGGATACGAGGTCCATGACCTGAGTCAATGCGTGCCTTGGGCCGGGTGTTGCTCCGGGCGGGTTGCGAAAAGGGTTGGAGTCGGAGCAGATTCCTCCTGCGGAACGTTGCCGGCCGGGAGCCGCATCCAAATCCGCATCCGCATCCGAATCATGGAACCGCCGAACACCAGCCCGATGGCGGGACTTCGCATCCTCCTGGTGGAGGACGATGCGGGGTTCCGCGGCGCCCTGCGCACCCTGTTGCAGGCGCGGGGGTGTCAGGTGATCGAGGCGGAAACCTGGGAGGCGGGACGTCATGCCGCGCTGCATGACGCGCCGGATGTCCTGATCCTGGACCTTCGGCTGCCGGACGGGGATGGCGACCGGTTGTGCGCCGAGTTGCGGCAACGGGGCATGTCCCAGCCCATCGTGCTGCTGACCGGGGAGGTGGAACTGAACGCGCAGGTGGGGGGCTTGGAAAGCGGGGCGGACGAATACTGGACCAAGCCGATCCCCGCCCGGTTGTTCGAGTCGCGCCTCGCGGCCCTCATCCGTCGGTGCCGGCGCCGGGAGGAGACGGGGGAAAACGTGCTCGAACTCGGCGGGTTGAAGGTGGATTTCGTGCGGCGCGTGGCTTCGCGCGCGGGCGCGGAGGTGGCGTTCAAGGCGAGGGAAATGGATCTGCTCGAGGCCCTCTGGCGCGCCCAAGGCGCCCCCCTGTCCCGGGGGGAGCTCCTGGCCCGCGTCTGGAAGTACGAGCATGTCCCGAATTCCCGCACCGTGGACAATCACATCGTCGGGCTGCGCAGGAAGCTCGAGCAGGACCCGGCGGCGCCCGCGGTGCTGCGGACCGTTCCCGGCGTCGGCTACCAGCTCGTCCTGCCACGGAATTCCGGGGGTCCGTGAGCATGACCGGGATACCCACCGGTGCCGGGGCGGACCCGGATTCCGGGCCACCGCGGACCGCGGCGGACTACACGGTCACACGGTCGGGAGTGCGGACGGGGGAAACAGCGTGCGCGCCCGCACCGGGGTGCACTCGGAGAAATGCTGCCGGAAGGAACTGTCGCGGCGGATCGAGGTCAGGTAGCCGCTCACGGTCTTGGCGCTGATGCCCAGATGGCGGGCCATCTCGTGCCGGGAACGCCCTTGGAGAAGCATGCGCAGGATCTGCTGGCGGCGAACGCCCGAGACCATCTTTTCCGGTTCCACGAAGTCGGCGGGAAACGCCCTCGCCAGCAGGGCACGCCGCGCGGCGTCGGTGATGAGACACGCCTGGGAACGCGCCGCCGCCAGCGCCGACACCCAGGTCGCGACGTCGGCCTCGGCCTCGATCAGGACCCGCACCCCGGCATGCAGCAGGCGCAGGAGATCGTCCGAGGTGGTGCCGGCGGGAGCGGCGACGATGGTGGGCCGCTGTTCGGCACAACGGCGGAATTCGGGCAGGCGGCGCTCCAGATTCGAGGACTCGGGCAGAAAAATGACGAGGTCGTGCCGCCGCGGGGGGCCGGGAATCTCCTCGAGGGAGGCGTACGCCGTGGAGGAGGCCACCGGCACCTCGGCCAGACGGGCCGCCAGCCCGTAGCACACGAGCGCCGGACCGACCAACGCGACCGACGGCGGCCCCGTCTCCGGCGCCGGTGCCTGGGCGTCGTGGTCCGGGACGAGCGGGGCGAGGTGGTGGACCGGGGACTGGGTGGCCATCGAAGATCTGGTACGGGACGGGCGGGGTGCCGGCAACGCCGGGACCGGGAAGTGGGCGGAATTTTACCGATTCATGACAGCCGGCGCGGGGCTCCCTCGATTTTCGCGCGGCGCGATGGCAGGTTGGGGCACCGCGGGAGGCCGCGCAGGAGAGCGGCATGAACAACGGACCCGAATACGACTATCTGCAATTCGACCATGACTTCCAGCCGTGGTGGCAGCGGCGCTGGGGCCGTTGGACCCTGATGGGAATCGTGCTCGCGGCCGTCGCGGGAGTGGTCCTCGCCAAGCCCGCGTGGCAGGCCTTCCTGCGCTGGCGCGCGGACCGATACGCGGGACAGGGCGAGGCGTTCCTGCGGGAGGGCCGGTTGTCGGAAGCCTACGATCGGGCCCATCAGGCCCTGGAACTGAACCCCCAGGCCTTCCGCCAGCTGCGCCTCATGGCGGAGGTCATGGCCCAGGCCGAGGCGTCGTCGGGCCTGCAATACTGGCGCCGCCTGCTGGCAATGCCCTCCGCCACGATCGATCAACGGCAGGGCATGGTCGCCTTCGCCCTGGACCTGGAGTCCACGCAGGAAGCCGAGGTCCCGCTGCGCGAACTCCTCGCCGCGACGAATCCCCCGGTCCGCACCTGGTTTCTCGCCGCCCGCTTCCACGCGCTGCTGAACGACGCGACGAATGCCGTCCGCTGCGCGCGGGAGGTCGCGCGGGGGGCCGCGACCGCGCCGTCCGACGCGCTCCGATTGGCCGGAATCCTCGCGGCCCATCCGGAACCGGCCTGCCGGCGGGAGGCCGTCGAACTGCGGTGGCGGGTGGCCCGGGGAGACGGCCCTTCGCGGTGGGACGCGCTGGAGGCCCTGGTTCTCGACGGGGACGATCCCCGGCTCCAGTGCGAGGAGGTGGTGAAGCTCCTGACCGGCCTCTCCCCCCGGGAGTTGCGGGCGGAGATCATCCTCGCGGACGCCCGCATGCGATTGGACCGGGACCGGGCCCGGGACATCGCGCTCGAGATGCTGGCCCGGATGAAGCCCGAAACGGACGAGGACCATCGGCTCGTCCAACGCTGGCTCCACCGGCACGAGTTGTTCGGGCGGGCCGTCGAGACCCTCGGAGCGGCCCGGGCCCGGCAGGATCTCGACCTGATGCGATTCCGTCTCGCGGCCATGGTCGGGATCGGGCAGACCGCGGCGGCCTACCGGGAGATCCTGCGTCCGAATCCCGCCCTGTCCCCGTTGGACCAGGAATTGGATCGATACCATCTCGCGACGGTGCTGAAGGACACGGACGGCGCGGCGAACCACCAGCGGCGGGTGGTGGAACTGGCCCAGCAGGACTCCGTGAAACTGCGGCAGGTGGCGGAATACGCCGAGGCCCATGGGCTCGTGGAGTTCGCCGTGTCGATGTGGAAGGCCGTGGCCGGGGACCGGCTCGAGACCCGCCGGGCGCTGCGCTCGCTGACGGCCCTGACGGACGGGACGGGGGACACCTGGGGCGCGCGCGAAGCGGCCAGGAAGTGGGCCCTGCTGGAGCCGGAGGACGTGAAGCTGTCCCTGCGAATCGCCCACTACGACCTGCTGCTGGGGGAGAACCTGGCCGCCGCGTTGTCGACGGCCGACGGACTGGTCGACCACCCGAGCGCGGGTCGCGAAGCCCGGTTCGTCGCGGCCTTGGCCAACGTGCGCCTGGGCCGGCAACGGGAGGCGCGCTCCGTGCTGCCGGACCGCCTGATCGTGGGCCAGACGCTGCGACCCGACCTGCGCAGCATCGGCGTGGCGGTCCTGGGGGGGAGCGGGGAACGGGAACGCGCCCGCTCGCTGGCGGCCTCGCTGGCCCTCGAAAAACTGCGTCCCGAGGAGCGCGAACTGATCCGGGCGTACCTCCCGGGAGCCGGGGCCTCCCCCGCAAACTGACGCCGCGACCGCGCGAGGCGTGCTAGTGCTGCGGGATCGCGGCCAGGATGCGCTGCACGATGTCGTCGGGCGACACCCCGTCGCTCTGCGCGGCGAAATTCGGCCCCAGGCGATGACGCAGCACGGCGGGGGCGACGGCGGCGACGTCCGCGCAGCTGACGCAGGATTCGCCGCGGAGCAGGGCCCGGGCACGGGCGGCGACAACGAGGCTCAGGCTGGCCCGGGGACCGGCGCCCCAGCTGAGCCATTTCCTGCAGAAATCCAGGGCGGCAGGGTCCTTGGGGCGGGTGACGCGGACGAGCTTTTCGGCGTAGCTGTAGACGTGGTCGGCGATGGGAATCCGTTTCACCGCGGCCTGGAGCTCGATGATCTGTTCCGCGCTGAGGACGGCCTCCGGCGTTCCGCCTCCCGCCGTGGTGCCGCGGCGCATGATTTCGAGCTCCTCCTCGGAACTGGGGTAGTCCACCGTGATCATGAACAGGAACCGGTCCAGCTGCGCCTCGGGCAGCGGATAGGTGCCCTCCTGTTCGAGCGGTTTCTGGGTGGCGTGAACGAAGAACGGATCGGGATGGAGGTCGTCGGTGCCGCCG
>CAZSOV010000213.1:0-2090 GCA_964608505.1 uncultured Verrucomicrobiota bacterium | reverse complement strand
CTCCACCGGATTTTGCGTCGCGAGGACGAAGAACGGATCGGGCAGCACGTGATTCACGCCGTCGACCGTGACCTGGCGCTCCTGCATCGCCTCGAGCATCGCCGCCTGCGTCTTCGGCGGCGTGCGGTTGATTTCGTCCGCGAGGATGACGTTGGCGAAGATCGGGCCGTGCAGGAACTTGAAGCGGCGCTCGGCCGAGACGGGATCCTGGAAGATGACCTCGGTGCCCGTGATGTCGGTGGGCATGAGGTCGGGCGTGAACTGGATGCGTTTGAAGCTCAGGTGCAGGGTCTTCGCGAGGCTCGAAACGAGGAGGGTCTTGGCCAGACCGGGGACGCCGACCAGCACGGCATGGCTCCGCGTGAAGATCGCGATGAGGATCTGTTCGATGACCTCGCGCTGCCCGACGATGACCTTCGCGAGTTCGCGTTCGAGGGTGGCGCGGGCTTCCTGAAGACGGGCCAGGGAAGCGAGGGTGTCGGGGGAGGCGGCAGGGGGCATGGGAAAGTCGGGGAACTGGGGACGTTGAAGGCGTTGCGTGGAAGGGAAGGGGGGAGCCGATTCAGGACCGGGCGGGCGGGCGGGCGGGAACGACGGCTGGCCGCGCCTGCCCTCGGTGTTGGTTCATGAATCCTCGCTCGTCGCGCATCGGCATCGCATCAGATCGCATCGCATCGCATGGGCTTGCAGGTCGACGCGAGGCTCCGCTGGGGGCGGCTTCGATTGCAACACGGAGTTTCGCCGAGTTGGGGTTGGGGGGCGGTGTTCTGGAAGGGCTGTAAGCCGAATTCTGTCTTCCTGCCTTGCGGCAGGGAGAGGGCCATTTCTCTCAGCGGTCATACCCGGGACCCGTCCCGCCGAAGCGAAACCGGAGCGGGCCGCTCCAGGATCCCCTATTTGACCTTGCTCCCGATGGGGTTTTCCGTGCCGTCACGCTTGCGCGGGACGCGGTGGGCTCTTACCCCACCTTTTCACCCTTGCCGCCCGTCCCTTGCGGGCCGGGCTCGGCGGTTTGATTTTCTGTGGCACTGTCCGTCGGCGGGCCTCGCGGCCCCACCTCCCGCGCATATCCCCGGTGAAAACCGGGGTTGCGTGGCATCGCGCCCTATGGAGTTCGGACTTTCCTCCCCCGGCTTGCGCCGGGAGCGACCCTCCGCCCTTCCAGAACGCCCTCACGATGCGGGATCCGGTGTCGACGGGCGAGCGGGATTTTCCCGGGCGATCCGGGCCCGGCTTCAGCCTCAGCCTCGCCGCCGCCCCCACAGAATGCCGCAGTGCCCCTCGACGGTGATCCCGGTGACGACCTCGAAGCCCATCGATTCGAGTCGGGCCCGCACCTTGCCCGCGGGATCCACCTCGCCCGGGAGTTGATGCCACTCGACCGCGAGCGCCCGGACCTCGAGCGACGGGAACCGGTCGTCGAACAGGATCTCGAACTCGGCCCCCTCGATGTCCATCTTGAGAAACCCGATGGCCTGTCCCTGGGCCCACGCGAGCCAGTCGACGACCGGCACCTGAATCCCGGCGCCTTGGACGGAGGGGTGGATCGAGGAGGAGGTCTGGTTGTTCGAGAGCAGGGCCGCGCGGTCGGCGGCTCCGGCGGCGCAGGCATGGAGGACCGAACGGGATTCGAGGCCGTTGACCGCCAGGATCTCCCGAAGCCGCCGCACATGGGCGGGATGGGGTTCGAAGAGATGGATCGTGGCACCCGGCCAACGGTGCGCGAAGTCGAGCGTCCCGAACCCCACGTTCGCGCCCAGGTCGACGACGAGCGCGGGCGATTCGCCGGGGCCTTCCGGCCAGGGCGGTGCGTAGCAGTGACTGACGAAGACCTCGTACGCGGTGGTGAGGTCCATGGCGGGCGGGCGGTCCAGGGAAATGCGCTGACCGGAGCGGAGCCGGAACCACCAGGCACTCGGTCCCACCGGAAGAAGTCGCCAGAGCAGGTACTTGAACCGGCTGCCGGGGGTCAGGAAATCGCGCAATCGCGCGGGTCGGGCCTGCGGGTGGGTATCGCTCACGGGTGGGGGTTGGGTGGGGCTTCAAATCGCCGCCGGGTCGAGGCTAGGGCGGGGGGCCGGACGGTCAAG
>CAZSOV010000212.1:0-14027 GCA_964608505.1 uncultured Verrucomicrobiota bacterium | reverse complement strand
GCGGCAGTCCTCTGCCGCTTTGGCATGGGAGGCGGCGTGGCCAACGGGGATCAGGATACGGCGCGTCGGACGTGACGAGGGGATGGGGGATGGGGGATGGATGGAGGATGGGGAGATTTGTCGAGGGCATCCTCGCCCCCGACTCCGCGGGACCCGGGTGCATTTCGGATTTTCCAACGAAGTGGCGGGTTCCTACAGTCGGGGCGTGACCGTTTCGTCGTTCAAATCGGAGATTGCGGAAGCCCTGAAGACCTACGACCGCTTCGTCGTGTGTCTGGACAAGACCCCGGAGGACCTGGAGCAGGCCCTGCAATCGCTGGTGGAGAAGGCGATCAGCGCGTACGAAGGCCGGGCGGCGGGTTTGCGTCACGGGATCGCGCTCGACAAGCAGGTGACCGTGATCCTGAGCCAGTCGGAGGGACCGCGTCCGTTGTGCGGCATTTACTTCAACCTCTCGAGCCCGTACCACCGGCAGCGGTCGTCCAAGGTTTCGAAGGGCTCGGAAGTCTGAGGCGGTGCCGGGCTCGGGGAGGGGGGGCGCGAAGGCGGTCCGGAGTACAATACCCGCGGGGCCCGCAACGGCGGCGTCGCGGGGCGATCCGAGGGGAGAGGAAGATCCGCCGGTTCAGCCCACCTTGGCGCGGAGTGCGTCGGCGATGCGCATGAACGCGGACGCGGGGGCGCCGTCGGGAGCGCCGGCGACGACGGGAAGTCCGGCATCCCCGCCGGCCCGGATATCGGTGAAGATGGGGATTTCGCCGAGGAAGGGGACGCCCAGGCGTTGGGCCTCGCGGGAACCGCCGCCGTGGCCGAAGATCTCGACGCGGGTGCCGTCGGGGGCGGTGAAATAGCTCATGTTCTCGACGATCCCGAGGATGGGGACGTTGAGTTTCTGGAACATGGAGATGCCCTTGCGGACGACGCCGAGGGAGGCTTCCTGGGGGGTGGTGACGACGACGCCGCCGTCGAGGGGCACGCTTTGGCAGAGGGTGAGTTGGGCGTCGCCGGTGCCGGGGGGAAGATCGACCAGCAGGACGTCGAGGTCGCCCCAGGCGGTGTGGGAGAGGAATTGCTGGATCGTTTTGACGATCATCGGGCCGCGCCAGATGACGGGTTGATCGTCGTCGAGCAGGAAACCGATGCTCATGAGGCGGACGCCGTGGCGTTCGGGGGGGACGAGTCGTTCCTCGGCGCTGACCTCGGGGCGTTCGCGGCAACCCATCATGAGGGGGATGCTGGGGCCGTAGATGTCGCAGTCGAGCAGACCGGTGCGCAGGCCGAGGCGATGGAAGGCGCAGGCGAGGTTGGCGGAGACGGTGGACTTGCCGACGCCGCCCTTGCCGCTGGCGACGGCGACGATGCGTTGGACGCCGGGGACTCGGTTCTGGCTTGCCCAGGGGTTGGGATTGGGTCCGGCGCCGGCGGGTCCCGCGGCGGGCGCGGCGGCGGGGAGGCGGACCTGGACATCGGTGTGCACCACTCCCGGGAGGCCGACCAGCACGCGTTCCGCGTCGGTCTTGATCTGTTGGGCGGCGGCCTCGTTGGCGGTGGTGAGTTGGAGCAGGACGCGGGCGGTGCCGTCGGCGAAGGCAGCCTCCTTGACGAGGCCAAACGAGACGATATCCCGGCTGAAACCGGGATAGCGGATGGTGCGAAGGGCGGCGAGGATTTGTTCCTGCGAAATCATGGGCGGGGGGAGGGTAGGAGAATACGGTTCAAGGTCGTCACGGGACGATTCTGGGGAAAACCGGTCGGGGAAGGCGACATCGAACCGGCCGGGGCGCCCGTTGGGGGCAGGGCGATGGACCAGGTCCGGTGCGGAACCGTGTCGAGGGGCCGGCGACGGCCGGGTCGCCGGTTCCCCTTGGGTTTCGCCTGCTTCGATTGTCCCGCGACTCAGCGGCGCATGAGGCGCTCGATGTCGCCGGGGTCGAGGGGAATGCCGGCCATGAGATCGACGGTGCCGGTCTCGGTGATGAGCACGTCATTCTCGAGGCGGACCCCGAGGCCCTCGTCGCGGAGGTAGAGGCCGGGTTCGACGGTCATGACCCAGCCGGGGGCGAAGGCCTCGGTGGTGAGGCCGAGGTCGTGGACATCGAGGCCGAGGGGATGGCCGAGGCCGTGCATGAAGAACTTCTTCACGGGCTTCTTCATGGGGTCCTCGGGCCGGGCATCGAGATCCTGGGCGGAGAGCAGGCCGAGGTCGACGCACTCGCGGGCCATGAGTTCCTCGGCGGTTTCCTGCCAGTGCTTCCATTTCACGCCGGGCTTGAGGCCGGCGATGGAGGCCTGGAGGACCCGGAGGACGGCCTCGTAGACGCGGCGCTGGCGCTCGGTGAACCGTCCGTTGACGGGAATGGTGCGGGTGAGGTCGGAGTTGTAGTTGGCGTACGCGGCGGCGACGTCGAGCAGAAGCAGGTCCCCGTCGCGGCAGGGTTGATCGTTGTCGAGGTAATGAAGGACGCAGGCGTTGGGGCCGGACGCGATGATGGGGTTGTAGGCGAAGGTGGCCCGTTGCCGGAGGAATTCGTGGCTGAACTCGGCCTCGACCTCGTGTTCGGAAACGCCGGGTCGGACGAAGCGGCAGACGCGTTCGAAGCCGGCGCGGGTGATGTCGCACGCCTGCTGGAGCAGGCGGATCTCGGCGGGTTGCTTGACGACGCGCAGCCGGTGCATGAGGCGGGCGAGCCGGTGGTAGTGGTGCAGCGGGTACTTCTCGCGGACGGCGCGCACGAAGCGGGCTTCGCGGGTCTCGACGACGATCTCGGCGCGCTTGTGTTCGTTGGAGTTGAGCCAGACGTGATCGGCCTCGCACATCAGGCGGTGAAAAATCTTCGGAAACTCGGAGACCCACTGGACGTTGCGGATGCCCGTCGTCTCGCGCGCGACGTCCTTCGTCAGCTTCCGGCCCTCCCAGGTGGCGATCAGGTCGCTGGTTTCGCGCAGGAACAGCACCTCGCGGAGCCGCTCGTCGTCGGCCTCGGGAAACAGGAGCAGGATGGTTTCCTCCTGCTCGACGCCGGTCAGGTAGAACAGGTCGGTGTTGGGCACGAGACGGAGCGACCCGTCGGCGTTGGTGGGCAGGATGTCGTTGGCGTTGACGGCGGCGAGGGAACCGGGGGGCAGGAGCCGGGCGAGCCGGCGGCGGTTCTCGACGAAGACCTGGGGATCGATGGGCGCGTGGCGCATGGCGGTGGCGGTGGTAACGGACGGTGCCGGTTGGCGGAGGGCAGATACCAGAGGACTCGGGAACGGGGCAATGACCGATGCCGACCCGGGCGAATGACCAGGTCGACGGGGTCCGCGACCGCCCTACTCCGGGTCGAGCAGCGCGGCGAAGCGGAGACCGCGGGTGGACGGACGGACGGAGTCGAGCCCGAAGGCGCGAAGGATGGATTCGTAGATGACGACGCCGGCGAGGATGATGTCGGCCCGCTCGGGCGGGAGGCCGGGGAGGCGGCGGCGTTCGTCGAGGGAAAGGCTCCACAGGCGTTCGGCGAGTTGGCCGAGTTGGGCGGCCCCGAGGCGGGCGGACTCGATGCGGGAGCGGTCGTAGTCGTTCATTTCCGCGGCCATGCGGGCCAGGATCACGACGGTACCGCCGACGCCGACGAAGGCCCGCGGCGGGAGTCCGGGGGGCGGGGCGAGGTCGGGGAGGTGCGGTCGGACCGCCTCGGCGAGGAACCGGTCGACTTCGAGCCGGCACCGGGCGAGTTGATCGGGGGAGGGCGTGGACGACGGACGGATGGCCTCGAAGAGGCGCACGGCGCCGAGGGGGAAGCTGCGGCTGAAGTCGCGCCGGCCGGCGTGCCCGACGATGAATTCGGTGCTGCCGCCGCCGACGTCGGTCACGAGGAGGGGCAGGGCGGCCAGCACGGGATTGGAGGCGACGCCGCGAAAGGCGAGGTCGGCTTCGGTCTGGCCGCTGATGATCTCGATCGGGAGGCGGGCGGCGGATTCGAGCGCGGCGACGAGATCGGCCTGATTCAGGGCCTCGCGGGCGGCGGCGGTGGCGAGGACGCGGATGCGGTCCGGCGCGAAGGCGTCGGCCTCGCCGCGGAAGCGGGAGACGGCGTCGGCGGTGCGCCGGATGGCTTCGGGACGGAGGCGGCGGTCGGCGAAGAAGCCCTCCCCGAGGCGGGTTTGTTCGCCGCGTTCGACGAGGGGCTGGACGGCACCGCCGGCGACCTCGCCGACGAGGAGTTTGACCGAGTTGGTGCCGACGTCGATGACGGCGCGGACGGTAGGCATTGCCGGCGTCAGGCCTTGAGGCATTCGCGGGCGAGGACGGCGGCGCCGGTGATGCCGGCATGATCGCCGAGCCGGCTGGAGATGATTTCGATGCCCTTGGCGGTGCCGGCCATGGCGTAGTCGCGGGCGGTTTCGACGATGATGGCCATCATCTCGTCCTCGAGGGCGTCGATGACGCCGCCGCCGAGGACGATGTACTCGGGGTTGATGAGGTTGATGATGTTGCCGACGGCGATGCCGGTGTATTCGGCGGCATCCTCGATGACCTTCTCGACGAGTTTGTCGCCCTTCTTGAGGGCCTTGCGCAGGTCCCCGCTGCGCATGTCGGCGAGGTTGTCGCCGAGGAGTTCGGTGAGGACGGTTTTCTGGCCGTCCTTCACGGCATTCTGGAGGCGTCGGAAGATGGCGGTGCGGCTGGCGAGGGCCTCGAAGCAACCCTTGTTGCCGCAGCCGCACTTGGGGCCTCCGACCTCGAGGATCATGTGGCCGATCTCGCCGGCGGTGCGGTTGAAGCCGCTGTGGAGGCGTCCGTCGAGGATGATGCCGCCGCCGATGCCGGTGCCGAGGAAGATGCCGACGAGGTGGCGGGGCTTGCCGGCCAGTTCGGCGACGTGCACGCCGAGGGTGCAGACGTTGCAGTCGTTCTCGACGAAGATCGGGACGTCGAGTTGCTTTTCGAGCTCCTTCTTGAGCGGGATGTTTTCCCAGCCGGGCAGATTGGGGGAGAAGATCACCCGGCCTTCCTCCGTGTTGATGGAGCCCGGGGCGCCGATGCCGATGGACCTGATCGACTTCAGCTCGAGGTCGGCCTCGTCGATGGCGTCCCGGATGGTGCGGGCGATGCGCTCGATGACCGCCTTGGGGCCGCGATCCGCCTTCGTGCTGAGCTTGGAGGTCGTCACCAGCTTCAACTGCGGGGTGAAGACGCCGGCGAGAATCTTGGTCCCGCCGAGATCGACGCCGATGTGATGGTGCTGCTTGGGGGAGGCTTCCGCCATGGATGGAGGTGGTTGGGTTGCCGTCCGGAGCGGGCCGGATCACCGCTCCGGGCTCGCGTCGGCAGGCGGGCCGATACAACAGGAACCGGCGGACCGGTCAAACGGTTATTGCCGGAGGTCAGCGGTAGATGTCGACCAGATAGGCGACGACCTCGGTCTTGCCGGCGTTGACGATGGCGTGCGGCACGTCGGCACGGTAGCTGGCGGAGTCGCCGGGATGGAGGTCCTCGGAGTCGCCGCCGGATTCGAGGCGGACGCGGCCCCGCTGGATGGCGAGGTATTCGCGGGTGCCGGCGAAGTGGGGGGCGCTGCGCAGGGCGCCGCCGGGGGGCAGCCGGATCTCGTAGAACTCGACGTCCTTCTCGAGGTTGAGCGGGGATAGCGTCCGGATCCGGGCATCGTCGTCGGCGCGGAACAGGTGGGCGCGGTCGTTGGACCGGATGGTCTGGATGGAGGACTGGGCGCCCGGGGATTCGAGCAGTTCGGCGAGGGTCATGCCGAAGGCCTGGGCGATGCGGAACGCGACGGCGAGCGTGGGGTTGGCCTCGTTCCGCTCGATCTGGCTGAGCATGGAGCGGCTGACGCCGGAGGCGGCCGCGAGTTGTTCGAGGGACCAGGCGCGAAGCTTGCGGAGTTCCCGGACGCGGCGGCAGAGCTGGCCGTGGACGGCATCGGGCGGAGGGAGGGACGAAGCCGCGGCGGGGGAGGGATCCTCCGGGTCGGGTCGGGGAACGGGAACGGGAGCGCTCATGCCTCAATTCTTCTATACCGGAATCTTGTCTTGCATATCGGAAGCTGATTTCCGATATTGCGCACGCGCCTCCGGCATACCGGACGAACTGAAGCCGAGAACCGGCGGGTTCGGCAAGAGCGAAGGTCGTCGGGCGGGTCCGGGAACACGATGAGGCGCGACATCGAAGGAGCCACAAAGGAGCCATGAAAGCCCTGGTCAAAGCCCACGCGGAACCCGGTCTCTGGTTGCAGGACATTCCGGAGCCCGAGATCGGCATCAACGACGTTCTCATCAAGATCCACAAGACCGGCATTTGCGGGACGGACCTGCACATCTGGAAGTGGGACGCCTGGGCGCGCCGGACGATACCGGTGCCGATGGCGGTGGGGCACGAGTTCGTGGGGGAGATCGTGGAGGTGGGGTCGAACGTGCACGACTTCCATCCGGGCCAGATCGTGAGCGGGGAGGGGCACGTGGTATGCGGGCGGTGCCGGAACTGTCTGGCGGGGCGGCGGCACCTGTGCGCGGACACGAAGGGGGTGGGGGTGAACCGGGACGGGGCGTTCGCGGAGTATCTGGCGTTGCCGATGACGAACGTTTGGGTGCATGCGCCGGACGTGGACCGGGAGGTGGCGTCGATTTTCGATCCGTTCGGCAACGCGGTGCACACGGCGTTGTCGTTCGATCTGCTGGGGGAGGACGTGCTGGTGACGGGGGCGGGGCCGATCGGGATCATGGGGGCGGCGATCGCGAAGCACGCGGGGGCGCGGTACGTGGTGATCACGGACGTGAACCCGTGGCGGCTCGAGCTCGCCCGGAAACTGGGGGTGACGCGGGCGGTGGACGTGAGCCAAACGAGCCTGAAGGACGTGCAGCACGAACTCGGGATGAAGGAGGGGTTCGACGTCGGGCTCGAGATGTCGGGGAATGCGGCGGCGTTCCGGGACATGATCGCGAACATGGCGCATGGGGGGAAGGTGGCGCTGCTGGGGATTCCGGCGGAGCCGATGGCCATCGACTGGAACGCGGTGATCTTCAACATGCTGACGATCAAGGGCATCTATGGACGGGAGATGTACGAGACCTGGTACAAGATGACGGTGATGCTCCAGAGCGGGTTGAACATCGCCCCGGTCATCACGCACCGGTTTGCGGTGGACGAATTCCGCCGGGGCTTCGAGACCGCGCTGTCGGGGGAATCGGGGAAGGTGATCCTCGAATGGAGCTGACATGAACGCCCGGTTTCAAACCCATCTGCGGGAGCAACTCGACGCCCTCCGCGCCGCGGGCCTGTACAAGTCGGAGCGGGTCATTCGCACGCCGCAGGGAGTGCGGGTGCGGGTGGCGGACGGCGCGCCCGTGCTGAACCTGTGCGCCAACAACTACCTCGGCCTCGCGCAACACCCGGAGATCGCGGCGGCGGCGCGGGAGGGGCTGGAGCGGTGGGGGTTCGGGATGGCCAGCGTGCGGTTCATCTGCGGGACGCAGGACGTGCACAAGCAGCTCGAGGGGCGGCTGAGCTCGTTTCTCGGGACCGACGATACGATCCTGTACACGAGCTGTTGGGACGCGAACGGGGGCGTGTTCGAGACGTTGCTCGGGGCCGAGGACGCGGTGATTTCGGACGAACTGAACCACGCCTCCATCATCGACGGCGTGCGGTTGTGCAAGGCGCGGCGGCTGCGGTACCGGAACAACGACCTCGCCGATCTCGAGACGCAGTTGCGGGCGGCGGCGGACGCGCGGTTCCGGCTGATCGTCACCGACGGCGTCTTCAGCATGGACGGCACCCTCGCGGACCTGGCCGGGATCTGCGACCTGGCTGACCGCCACGACGCGCTGGTGATGGTGGATGATTCGCACGCGGTGGGTTTCGTGGGGCGGACCGGACGGGGCACCCACGAGCGGGCGGGCGTGATGGGGCGGATCGACATCCTGACCGGCACGCTGGGCAAGGCGTTGGGCGGCGCGAGCGGGGGGTACACCTCGGGACGGCGGGAAATCGTGGAACTGCTGCGCCAGCGGTCGCGACCGTACCTGTTCAGCAACACCGTCGCCCCGCCCATCGCCGCGGCGGCGATCCGGGCGCTCGAGTTGCTCGCCGAATCGACCGAGCTCCGGGACCGGCTTGCCGAGAACACCCGGTTCTTTCGGGACGGCCTGGCGGCGCTCGGGTTCCGGTTGCCGCCGGGGGAGCATCCGATCGTGCCAATCCTGTTGGGCGACGCCGTCCTGGCGCAGCGTTTCGCGGCGGCCATGCTCGAGCGCGGGGTGTACGTGGTGGGTTTCTTTTATCCGGTCGTGCCCGAGGGCAAGGCACGGATCCGGACCCAGATGTCGGCGGCGCACACCCGGGCGGACCTCGAGTTTGCCCTCGAACAGTTTAGCGCCGTGAAGCGGGAGTTGGGCATCTAGGCCGGGTGGATCCGCCCGCGTTGGCGGCGTTTCAGGCTTGGGATTTTGAGCTTCGACCTTGGAGCTTCCTCCCGGTTGGCGCCCGCACCGAGTCATCGATCCACTTCAGGTACCGGTCGCTGCCGGCGGCGATGGGAAGGACGACGAACTCGGGGGTGTCGTACGGGTGATGGGCGTGGACGGTCTTTTCGAGCTCGGCGAGCCGGGCGGTGGTGGTTTTCAGGACGAGGAGGAGTTCCGCGGCGCTTTCCTGTTGGCCCTGCCACCAGTAGTGGGATTCGAGTCCGGGCACGATGTTGACGCAGGCCGCGCAGCGGGCGTCGAGGACGGCCTTGGCGATGGCGCGGGCGACGGCGAGATCGGGGGCGGTGACGAGGACGACGCGATGACGGCGGGTGGTGTTCATGGAGGGCCCGGGGATCCGGGTTGGCGGGCGATCCAGCCGCCGCCGAGCACGAGGTCGTCCTGATAGAACACGCAGGCCTGACCGGGCGTGATGGCGCGCTGGGGTTCTGGAAAGCGGACCTCGGCGCGGCCGTCGGGCAGCGGTCGGACGACGGCGGCACTGCCGGGATGATTGTAGCGGATCTTGACCAGGGCCTCGAATTCGGGCGGAGGCGTCTCGAACGGGATCCAGTTGCAGCGTTCGACGACGAGGTCGTGGCGTTCGAGGGCGGTGGCGTCGCCGACGACGACGCGGTTGCGGGCGGGATCGAGGTCGACGACGTAGAGCGGGTTGGGGGAGGAGATCCCGAGTCCGCGGCGTTGGCCGATGGTGAAGAACTCGATGCCGGAATGGTGGCCGAGCACCCGGCCGTGCAGGTCGACGATCTCGCCGCGGTGTTCCCGGACCAGTTCGGCCTGGCGCAGGAAGCGTCCGTAGTCGTTGTCGGGGACGAAGCAGATTTCCATGCTCTCCTCCTTGTCGGCGGTCTTGAGGGCGGCCTCGCGCGCGACGTCGCGGGTGTCGGACTTGGTGAGGTCGCCGAGGGGGAAGAGGGTCCGGGCGAGTTGGTCCTGGCGAAGGGAGAAGAGGAAGTAGGTCTGGTCCTTGCGCGGGTCGCGCCCGCGCCGG
Source organism: uncultured Verrucomicrobiota bacterium (assembly GCA_964608505.1). Classification (GTDB taxonomy): domain Bacteria; phylum Verrucomicrobiota; class Verrucomicrobiia; order Limisphaerales; family CAIMTB01; genus CAIMTB01. The sequence continues at coordinate 4,555 of CAZSOV010000212.1, read as the reverse complement.
AGGAGGTGGCGGGAGCCGTGGGAGGGGGCGTGATGCTCGACGCGGGCGTAGTGGCCGGTGGCGATGAACTGGCCGCCCAATTGCCGGGCCCGGCGGATGAGGGTGCCGAACTTGAGCTTCTCGTTGCACATGACGCACGGGTTGGGAGTGCGTCCGGCGCGGTATTCGTCGGCGAAATACTGGATGACCTCGCGCTGGAAGTCGGCGGCTTCGTCGACGAGGTAGTAGGGGATGCCGAGCCGATGGCAGACGGCCCGGGCATCGGTGACGGCCTGGGGTCCGCAGCACTTGTCCTCGGCCCGGGAAATGCAGTCCTGGGGCCAGAGCTTGAGCGTGATGCCGATGACGTCGAAGCCCTGGTCCAACAGGAGCGAGGCGGCGGCCGAGGAATCGACGCCGCCGCTCATGCCGATGACGACGCGCGTTTTGGCGGGATCCGACATTGGGGCGGAACGGTACGGGAACGGGCGCGTCGGGCGGAAGTGGGATCTGAGGGCGGGACGGGAGCGGGGCCGGGCGATGGACGCGATCGGTGAGGGCCTGCGAGCGCGGAATCGCGGGGTGATTGTGGCGGGCGGCTGGAAAAGAGACGCCGGCGACTCGGCGGTCGCCAGCCACACCTCGCGGTCCGCGCTCCGCGCCCGTTTTGGCGGTGCCGCGACGCAACCCATCGACCGGGGTGCACGCCGAAGCCCGTGTTTCAGCGCGAGACGCGGAAAAGATGAAGGGGACCGGCGTTTTCGGCGAGGGCGACGATGGGAGGACGGTTGGACCCCTGGGCGATCACGAGGACGGAGGTTTGTTCGCCGAGGACGTGGAGGCCGCTGTGCGCCGCGGGAAGGGCGCGGAACCGACCCGCTCCCTCGTTGAGCAGGACAAGTCCGAGGCCGGCGTCCATGCGATCGTCCTCGTCGCGCACGGCGAAGAGATTCTGCGTAGCCACGAGGTCGGGTCTTCCGTCGGCGTTCAGGTCGCCGACGGCGAGGGCACTGACGGGGGACCACTGAGCGGGACCGGGCAGGGGGACGGCTTCGAAGCGTCCGCCGCGGTTGAGGAACAGCGTCGAATCGAGAGTGGTGGCCCGGAGGGCCTTGGCGGAGGCCGCATGGCTGCCGAGGATCTGTTCGACGGAAGCGCGGGCGAAGTCCTGGTGCTTCGGGAATGTGGCCGACAGCCAGCCCAGATCCTTTGCCAGGGTGTCGCGGTGGCGGAACGGGACGACGGTGCGGAGGGCGGGATCGAAAGAAGCCTCGATGAGGGCGGGATGGTCGAGGCCGGCGAAGTCGCCGTACCACAGTTCCCATGGTCCGCGCGGACAGCGTTGGTGGTGGCTGTTGCGGCCCCAGTTTCCCGCGACCAGATCGGGGCGTCCGTCACCGTCGAAATCGCCGGCGGCAAGGGACTGCCAAAGGCCGGTGTGGGGGGCCAGCCCGGCGGGTTCGGTCTGTTCGATGAAGGTTCGACCCGTGTTCCGGAAGAGCCGGATGGCGCCCCATTCGCAGGCCAGGGCGAGATCGGGTTTTCCGTCGGCATCGAAATCCAGGACGGCGGCGCCGGTGACCAGGCCGACGCGCCCGAGAGGGGCCGAGAAACCGTCGTCCGGGATCAATTGGCCGGGTTGACGGGGATCGTTGCGGAAGACCCGCGTGGAGGCGGGTTCCGGATAGCGCCCCGGGATGTGGCGCCCGGCCACGATCAGATCCGGCAGCGCATCGCCGTCGAGATCGGCGGAGAGGAGGGTACCCGGGTCGGATTCGTCGGTGCGCGGCAGGGAGGGGCCGGATCGCCAAGGGCCGCCAGACAGGGGCCGGTCGTAGCGGAGCACGCCGGGGAGGGCTGGGTTCCGGCTTTCGAGATGGCTAAGGCCGACGAACAGGGACTGGACGCCGGGGGAGAGTTGGACGGCGAGCAGGCCCGTGGCGTCGTCGGGCAGGGGCGTGGAATCCAACGGAGGAAGGGGCGTGATCGTGCCGTCGGAGGTGCAGCGAACCCCCTGAAGGCGACCGCCGCGTCCGGCCCCGAGGAAGATCTCGAGCGCGTCGCCGGACGGGGCGGCGGCGAGCTTGGGGCCGAGTTGACCGAGGCGCCGGGGGAGGCCGGGCTGCCGGGCGAAGTCATCGGAGTCCGACTCCTCGTGCCGGGGCAGTCCGTCGGCGGGCAGGGGCGTCAGCAGGGGCGGGGGGGATGCGAGGGGTGGTGCGGACGTGGCGGAGGCAGGCGGCGGAGCGGCGTGGGAGGCGTCGACACGGAGGATGGAGTTGGGCGGGACGGCGCGCAGGAGGGACTGGCGTCCGTCGGGCCAGAGAACCTCCACGTCGAGGGCGCGGGCCTGGCCGGCGGCGAAGTAGAGCTGCGGTTGGTCGCACGAGAGGTAGCGACCGCCGGCGAGGATTTCCTGTTGCTGAAGGGGCACGGCGCCGCCGCGGACGCGGATGCGGGCGCCGATGCCATCGGGATTGGCCTCCGGGCCGCGAAGGCGGATGGCGAGGCGCGGGGCCGGGGAGTCGTTGCGATAGACAAGGGGGCTGTGGTCGAAGGCGTTGCCGACGACGTCGGCGTCGCCGTCGTTGTCGAGATCGGCGAGGGCGAGCCCGTGGGTGATGTGGGTGGAGTCGAAGCCCCAGGTCGTGCCGGCGTCCTCGAAGGTGAGGTCGCCGCGGTTGCGCCAGGCGGCCTTGGGCGTGAGCAGGCGCGGGTAGCGCAGGAGGATTTGCTGGACGCTCTCCCGGGCGCGTTGGACGGGATCGGTCGAGCGCGTGGCGTTGAGGTCCATGTCGTTGACGTCGTGCATGTGGCCGTTCGACACGAGCAGGTCCTCGAAGCCGTCGAGGTCGACATCCAGGAAGATAGGGGTCCAGGACCAGTCGGACATGGCGACCCCCGCGAACCAGGCGATTTCGGCAAACGTGCCGTCGCCGCGATTCCATTGCAGGACGTTGCGGGCGAAGTCGCAGCGCTCCTCGGCCTGGCCGGGACGCTTGGGGCGGGGCTCGACGGGGCTCATCTGGCTGAGGTGCCGGACATGCTCCCGGCTGAGCATCTCGACGGTGAAAATCTCGAAGTGACCGTCGCGGTCGAGGTCGGCGGCATCCACGCCCATCGAGGCGTAGCTCATGTTGCGAAAGGCGTTCCGCGGCGGGGCCCGGAAGCGACCCCGCCCGTCGCCGTACCAGAGTCGGTCCGGGGTGTTGAAGTCGTTGCAGAGGTAGATGTCGGGATGGCCGTCGAGGTTGAAATCCCGGATCTGCACGGCCAGGCCGAAATCGGGCGGCATTTCGCCGAGCGGTTGGCCGTCCGCGTCGACGAAGACGTCGGGCGGAGCCGGGCGGAAGGTGCCCTTGCCGTCGTTGAGGAACAGGACGTCGGGTTCGCCGAGTTCGATCATCCTGCCCTCCACGATGCGGAGGCGCCGGGCGAAGCGGCCGGTGACGACCGGTTTTCCGCCGACGTTGCGGGTCACGATGGCGGCGCCGTCGCGGACGATGGCTTCGATGCCGAAGTGGCACACGTAGAGATCCAGATCGCCATCCCCGTCCACGTCCGATACCGCGGCGGAGGTCGTGCCCCCCTTGGAGGCGACGCCGGCGGCCACGGTGACGTTGGTAAATCGACCGTCGCCCAGATTCAGGTACAGGGCGTCGGGACCGAGGAAGGACGTGACGAAAAGATCCGGACGCCGGTCCCCGTTGAAATCGGCGAACAGGGCGCCGCTGGACATGAGGTGGGAGGACTCGACCCCGGCTTGCGCGGTGACGTTGGTGAAGCGCCAGCCGCCCAGGTTTCGGTACAGGGCGCTGGCACCTTCCTTGTTGGCGAAGAACACGTCGCACCGGTCGTCTCCGTCGATGTCGGCGAAGGCCAGTCCGGCCCCGTTCATGAGATTCTGGCGCGTGGCGTAACGGGCCGGAGAAAGGCGGTTGGTCCAGAAAATGCCGAGTTCGGACGCGGTCAATTCGGTGAAGCCGGGGCGACCGGGCCGGGGAGTGACGGAGGCGATGACGCCTCCGCCGGGGAAGGGTTTCCAATCAAGATCGCCGGCGGCACGGGCCGGGGCGGCGAAGCAGCCGACGGCGACGAGCAGCAGGGTGCTGGAAGGCAGGCATCGGCGGGGCATGGGGTCAGACTGCCGCAGCATGAATGTTCGCAAAAGCACGATTATCGCTGGCTATCGAGGGTGGTCCACCGCCGCTTTGGCCAGGCTGTCACCAGGAGGTGGGTGGACCCACCCCGGACGCACCTTGGCGTTGGGGTCTCGGACGCGGCGGAAATCGTCGCGCAGGCTCGGGTTCGAGCCGTGGTGGAGGCGGCTTTCCACCGGCCAGCACCGGCGCTGGAAACGCACCAGCCCTGGGGGCCACTTGGACGGCCTGTTGTCGGTGTGCAGGGCGTCGGCCTGGGAGAGCCTGCCGCTCAGGTCCGTGATGTCTACGTTTAATTTACAGTACTTTCATATTGCGATTCGTGGGGAGGCGGGCACCCTCGCGGGCATGCCTTCGCGCTTGCTCGCGCCGCCGGATCAAGCCTCCGCCGTCTATCACTGCGTCTCCCGCATCGT
>CAZSOV010000211.1:0-14042 GCA_964608505.1 uncultured Verrucomicrobiota bacterium | reverse complement strand
GGCTTCGCCTCTCGATTCGCCTGCTTAGATCGCCCCGCAACGGCCCGCCGTCGCGGGGACACCATGGCGGGGAGCCGGTCGCGGGCCCCACGCCGCGGGTTCGCACCGGACTTCGGGATCGCCCTGTGCCGTCCTGCCGGAGGACGCCGCGGCTAGGCGGTGCGCGCGACCCGGATGGTGTACCGCCCGACGCCGCTTTGTCGGTTGTAATGCCGGATCTGGACGAAGTAGCGCCCTTCGACGAGCAGGGCCGCGATGCGGGCGTTGGCATCGATGCCGCTGTCGTCGTCCTCCGCCACCAGGGCGGTGGGTTGGTTGGGGCCGAAGAGCTTCATCACGACGTCCGTCGGGCCGCGGGTATCGATGACGTGTCGTCCGGCGCGTTGGACGACGAACTGGAAGACGTCCTCCTCGCCGAACGTTCCGATCTCCGCCGCGGTGCGCTTCGAGGCGTTGACCTGGAGTTCCGTGGCCTGGGCCGGTTCCGCGCCGGTGCGGGGGTACATCTTCGCGCCGGCCACGAATTCCCGGTCGACGGGGGACAGCACCTCGTTGGCGTCGGTCCCGATGCCATTGGTGGTCCAGGAAGACGGGAAGAAGTAGAGCATGATGGATTTCGGATCGAAGGCCGTGCCGTTCACCTGGTCCGCGCTGTACTTGCGCAGGATGTTGTGGCGCGTGGTTTCGGCGTCCCAGAAATTGGGGGAGCCGGCCATGGCGCGGATGACCTCGTCTTCCTTCCACTGGATGCCGCCGGCCGGATTCTGATGCTCGTGCGCGAGGCCGATGGCGTGACCGAATTCGTGGGCCGTGGTGCCGCCGTCCATGAAGCCTAGGTTCATGGTGGGTTGGTCGAGCGGGATCCCTCTCGCGTCGGTGCCGACGTAGCTCCACGCGCCGTCGTTGGGATCGAACGTGATGCGAATCTCGGCATTGGGCGCATCGTTGAACTCGAATTTCAGATTGGCGTGTTGCGTCCACCAGGCCGCCTGTTCCTTCACCAGCGCTTTCTGCGAGGCGGTCCCTCCCATGAAACGCACCCGAAGCGTGGAGCCGTTGATCCAGGTCTTCCCGATGGGTGATATCGCGCGAACCCGTCCCGCACGCCGGGTGGTGGGTCGAAACAGCATCTGCTGTTGGGGCAGGATGCGGTCGAAACAGATCTTCGGTTGGGATTTCATGGGCTGGTCCTTGGCTGGGTTGCTTGGGTTGCTTGGGTGGCGTGTCGACCTCCGGTCCAGGCATCGGCCCGGAGTGAGCGGCGGAGGCGGGAGTAGGGATGCGCACTCCTATACCCCGGGCACCGGAGCAACAACCCCAAAAGCGGATCGGGAGGGTTCCCGGGAATCGGGTTGCAGCGTGGAGCGCCAACGCAGCAGGCCGTGCAGCAAATCGCAGAAGACCTGCTTTCCTTCGTCCCAGCGCATCGGCGCGGAAAGCAGGGAGGGTTCGAGCATGACCCGCACCCGTTCCAGCACCGCCGAAGGCGGGGCGGAGGCGTCGAGAGTCCGGTAAACGACTCGATGCGCGTGGATCAGGGAGGCCGCGCGAACGCCGCCGAGCGTACCTTCCAGGATCAACAGGACCTCGTCGTCGTCCTCCCTCCGATCCACCCGCAGGAAGGTGGCGACCTCGGTCCGGGCCAGACGCGAGACGAGGTCCCCGACAGGATGCCCCAGTTCCGCCGCGGCGGTTTGCACGGTCCTTTGCGAAGCGAACGACCGCACCAGCGCCGCCCGGAGCGGGTCGCGGGTCACGAAATCCGGGAAGCCGACCAGGACCTCGGCGCCTCTGGGGGGAGTGTCCGCGGGAAACGAGAGGTCGAAGGGAACGAGGAAGGTGTCCGCGGTTCCCGGTGCGGCGAGATGGCCGGATGGGTCCAGGAGGATGCCCAGGCGGGCCTCGATCCGCCCGGCCTCCCAGCGCATGCGGAAGGGCGTGTTCACGGGAGGGATTCGGGCGAGCTGGTTTCGTGCATCGCAGGCGGCTTCCGCGAAGTCCCGGAGCAGGTCCCAAATGCCCGTCGCCGATCCTGGCGCCGTCCGTGGCAAGCGGGCCCAGTCGCGCGACGAGCCTCCGCCCGGACGGGTTTCGCCGGCGAGCGCGCGGGCGAAGCCGACCAACGACTCCAGCGGCCATGCCGATCGGTCCCGGTCTCCGCTCTCGAGCGGACCGCCCCCGGGCCATCCGGCGAGGGCGATGCGTTTGGGGAAGCGCCGGCTGTCGAACACGCCGGGATCGGTGCTGGGGGGATGGACGGCGTACGAGCCGGAGGGGAAATCGAGCGTCAGTGTCCCATCCTCCTGCCAGCGGAGGGACTTGGGGAGCGACAGCCGCTCCGGCGGTCCGCCCAGCGCCGGTCCGGGGCCGCCTTCCGCCGGAACGGGGAACAAGGGCACCTCCACCACGGCATCGAGCCGATCCCGGGCGGACACGTGGCCGGCGGGAAGGAACACGAACCGTTTCCGTCCGCCTTCGTCCCGGAGGTGGAGTCGGCAGCGGACCCGGGCCCGGCGGAGGCTCAGCCAGGAGGGCAGGCGCGCGGGCGGAAGCTGGAGGCCCGAATCCGACAGCGCCGCCAACCGCAGACTCGAGGCCGGGAATGCGGGAAGCAGTTGACCGAGGATGCCGGCCAGGTCGGCGAACATCGCGTGGATCAGCCGAGCGCGGCCTCCTGCCGCGCCGACAACTGGCACAAACTTTGGACCAGTTGCGGGTCCCGCGTCCGGTCGTGGCTGGCTCGGGCAAGGATCCTAGGCCCGGAGTCGAGCAGGACCCACCAGGCCCGTCCCTCGTCGGCGCTGCCGAACCCCAGCATCGAAAGGCGTTCCGCCCCTCCGAGGTCGAGTTGCCATGCGAGCACGCGCTTTTCCGAGTCCCGCACGTCGTTCCCGAAGTCAGGCTCCGCGCGCAGCACGTCCAGGGCGGGTTCGAGGTCCGGCTTGCGTCGGTGCAGCGGAAGCGATCGAAACGCCGGGATCGGGCTGGCTTCGAACCCCGGCGGCGGGGGCACGGCGACGATCTCGAACTCCACCGAGTGGCTTCGCTCCTCCTTGTCGGAACCCGTCCTGCGGTAGAAGACCAGATTCGTGTTCGAGCCCGTGGTTTGTTCCAGATCGAAGCGGGCTTCCGCCCGAAGGCGCGGCAGCCGGAAGATGGCGGGCTGTCCGCCCGGGTGCTCCGACCGAAGGTAACGCTCGGACTCCCGGTCCAGCTGTTGTTGGCTTTGCACCATGGCCAATCCCACCGATTCGATGAATCTGGCGAACTCGATTCCCACCGAGTTCCGGGTGTCGTCGCCGGCGGGTCGCGGGGCGCGCATGACCGTGGGGACGGGACCGGCGGGTTGGACGGGCGGTCGCGGCGGCTCCAGACCGGCGGATACGGCCAGTGTTCGCATCTGCGCCAACTCCGATTCCAGGGTGTCCGCGGCATGTCGGTAGCGCTGTCGCAGCTTCTCGGCCCGGACGGCGGCGGCTCGGGCGGCGGCGGCCCCCTTCGTGGACTTCCGCTCCGGACGGGGGGCACGCGGGCCTGCGCGCTCGAGTGCCCGCTTCAAGGATGCCAGGTCGGCGAGCGGCGAGGGAGGGGTGGCGGCGGCGGAGGCGGCGGAGGATCGCCGGCGTTTCGGTGTGCTGGTCATGGGAAGCAACCCTGGGGAGGGCACGGATCATGGAAACCTCGAACCGCGGACGTCCCGCCGCCCGGGGCGGGCGGTGACGGCGGGAACCGATGCCAGGGTCATGGCTATGGCTGGAGGCTCTTCCGCAACTCCTTCAAGCCGTCGAAAATGGCCTGATCGACCTTCGGCGCCTCCCCGAGTTGCAGGGGCACGGAGTTGATCTCCCGGGCCCGGCTGATCAGGGCTTCGTTGGCCGGAGTGGACCTGGGATCCACGTGAATGACCGTCCTGCATTCGGCCGTACCCCGGTATTCCTGGGCAAAGGCGAGGGAGAATCCCGCGTTGACCATCACGGCGCCGATTCCCCCGCCGACCGCCAGCTCCCCGCCGCCCTCGAAAGACTGGGCGAGGTCCAAACGCACGTTCAGCGTCGTCTCGGTGAACACGTATCGCACCGGCGCCATCTGGGTGACGATGCTCTTCAGCAGGTCCGCCGGCGACGGCGTCGGCGCCGCGCCCGGGTTGGCCGGGGCGATACCCCCGTCGCCGTCCGGCGGGGGCGTCTTGCCGATGACCTCCTTCGCCATCTGGAAGATGCGGGCGAGGTTCTGGAGGTAGTCGGCGTTGAGGGCCTTCTGCGCGGACGCGATGTTCAGGCCCAGGCTACCCACGATGTTCGGTACGTTCTTGAGGTCGTTGATGATTTTCGAGGACATGCGATGGACGGGGGTTGGGGTCGGCGGAAGGGGATGCGGTCATCCCGGAAGACGGTCCGCTCGGGCGGGCGGGGCGGCGGGTGTCTGGATCACGGTGAAGCTCAACGACGACTCGTGTCGCCGGGACCGCGTGCGGCGGCGGGAGTACCCGATGCGGGGTGGCTCCGCATCCGGTCCGAACACCGCCTCCCAGCCCGAGTGGATGGGGGCGATCGCGACCGAGAATTCGGACGAGTCCCGCCGATGGTACTCCAGGCGGCAGCTCATTTCATGCTCGGCCAGGATCGGACGCGAGGGGGCCATCAGGCCGACCAGGCCGGGCGACATCGCCTCCAGGTCCTGAAGCTCCGGGGCCCCCCGATACCGGGCTTCGAACCGGGCGCGATCCTCGAACCACGCGCGATCCATGAGCACCTGGGCGCGGACCGGGGCCACCACCTGCTCCGCCAGCCAGGCGTCGAGGTCGGGGAGTGCGTCGGGCGGCATGGCGTGCCTGAGGGGGGCAGGGGCCGGGGCTAACGAGCCGATCCCCGCACCAATTCGAGCAACGCCAGGGTGTTGAGTCGGGCCTTCGGAAGGATCGAATCGACGAGGATGTATTCCGGAACCTTCGATCCGTCGGCGCTGCGTTCGGAGCAGTGGTCGTTGTCGCCGTGGGGCCCGAGGCCGTCGAGGGTGGGAACATGGTCGCAGATCCAGTTGCCGTCGCTCAACCCGCCGCGCTCCTCGCCATCGAGTTGCATCCCCAGTTCCTCGGCGGCTCCCCGCCAGAGCGAGAACAGACGGTCGGTGCCGGGGTTGCGCGGCCAGGGCGGGCTCTCCTCCCGGAGCGCGATCCGGACCTGGCAGGGATGCCCGTCCACGGGGCTGACCACGTCGCCCGGTCCGTTCAACGCGAGAATGGCTCGGACGCCGTCGCGGTAGACCTCGGGCGAGAAGGCCCGCATCTCGATTTCCGCGGAGGCGAGATGGGGGACGCGGTTGACGGCGACGCCGCCGGCGACGACTCCGACATTGAACGTGAGATGGCGCGAGTAATCGGTGAGCCCGGCGATGCGGTCGACGACGCGCCCGAGCTGGGTGATGGCGTTGGCGCCACGGGGATGCCGCGCGCCGGCGTGGGAGGCGCGGCCCTCGACCTCGAGTCGGAAGGTGGCGCGACCCTTGCGGGCGACGACCAGGCAGGGATGGCCGTTCGGACGGCCCTCCGCCTCGAAGACGAGGGCCCCGAGGGTCCGGTCCGGATCGATGCGGGAGCGGACGAGGCGGGCAAAATCACGGGAGAGCGTTTCCTCGGTGGAGTTCCACAGGAGCTGCCAGGAGATGGACTCGAACGCGACGGGATCGATGTGGAACAGCGCGGACAGGACGAGGTGCATCATCATGGTGCCCCCCTTGATGTCGATGGTCCCCGGACCGTAGATCCGCGATCCTTCGGGAAGCCAATGGAAGGCGTTGCGCCGCTCCTCTTCCGGCGGAAACACGGTGTCGAGGTGCGAAACCAGCGTGACGATGCGCCGGGTCCGGCCCGGACGGGTCAGGACGAGGTGATCGCCGAAGGCCGGGTCCGCGTGGGGGACGTATTCGGCGGTGAACCCGAGCGATTGGAAGCGCTCCGCGGTGAGTCGGGCCAGGCGGTCCACGCCGCCCCGGTTGCCGGTGTAACTGTTGATGCCGACGAGTTCGCGGAGAAAATCCAGCGCGCCATCTAGCCGCGCGGCCAGGAAGGGATCCAGGGTGTCGTGCATCCTATTTCCGCGATGCGGCGCCGTAGCCGGGCAGGGGTTGCCCGTCGTCCCCGAGCTTGCCGCAGGCCCAGAGCAGCCCGCGCGCGAGGATGTCGAGGTACCAGCCCTGTTCCATGGTCTCGTTGTAGTGCCCGATGGTGGTCCCGAAGACGCGGGCCTTGCCGTAGGTGTTGATCCAGATGTTGCACTCGTCGCGCTGGGTCTCGTGACTGTACCCCGTCGCCAGCGGCACGGTGTCCGGCCAGACCTTCTCGATGTTGTAGAGCTCCTCGCGGGTGGTCTGCCACGTGGCCGGGAGTCCCTGCATGATCGGATGATCCGACTTCTGGACCTTCTCGGGATAGGCGAAGTGGGAACCGTGGCGCCGGGACGTGACGCCGCAAAACTTGAACCACTCGTCGGAGGGCGCCCGGTAGCAGTGCATGGCGCAGTGGATGACGAGGGCGGGAACCCCGTCCCGATGGGGCTTCAGGATCCGCTCGAGGTACGGAACCTCCTTCTCGTCCGAGAAACACTCGTTGTGGACCACGACGTCGAAGCCGGATGCCCAGTCCTCCCGGGAGTAAACATGCATTTTGCCCGTCGTGCCGGTCCGGGAGTCATGCACGACCGTCCACTCGACCCGGGCCCGGGCGGAGACGCCCTGGGGGATGATGATGTTCTGGCGCGGATAGTCGTGGCAGCAACCGCCCGTGATGAGCAGGGCGCGGAGGGGCTTGGGCGGCGGTGGGGTCTCCGCGGCCTCTGCCGGGTTCGGGAGGAGGAGCGCCAGCGCGAGCGCGAAGACGGGAGCGAGGGCGAGTCCGGGGTTCTTCATGGGTGGCGACGCAGGGTCAGGGTTCGGTGGTGACCGCGATGGGGACTTCCAGGAGGCCCTTGCGCGGGTGGGTGGTCTGGATCAGAAGGCGGGCTTCGAGGGGTGGCGCCGGAGGGGCCCACCCGGCCGGGAGGGTGAACTTGATGGCGACCTCGTTGGAGCGCGGGGTGGGCTGAACCTCGGGCCGGAGGAGAGGCGGCCCGCCCTCGATGGAGGCCCCGACCACGGCGAAGCCGGCGAATCCGTCGTAGCAGCGGACCAGGACCTGTTGATGCCGGTCGTTGGGCAGGGCGGTGGAGGGAAGGTAAAGTCGCTGCGGCAGGGTGACGACGGGGCGCTGCACCTGTGCCTTGGCCGCGAAGGCGAAGTTCTCGGGCCAGCCGGTCGGCACCGGCTTCCTGACGGGGACGACGAGGGCGGTGCGCTGGTCCCCGACGGGAATGTCGGAAGCGGTCGCCACTAGGAGTTCGTAGACCCGACCCGGCGTAACGGGCTTCAACTCGGCCGTGAAGCTGGGGTTCTGGGACCGGACGCTTTCGAGAAAGACCTCTTCGTCCAACTCGACCCGGAGCACCCCCTGGGTGGAGCCCGCCTCGGCGTCGAACAATCCAAAATCGAGCACCGAGGGAGTGATGCGCAGCGGTTTCCAGACCGTGCCGCGAATCCGGACGGGGCGTTCGGGAGGCCGGGCATTGCTGTGGAGCGTGATGGTCTGTTCGAACGGCCCCGGATCCCGGGGCACCATGAGGGAGATTTCGATGGCGGAGGATTGCCCCGGCGGAACCGGGGCCTGAAGCCCCTTGGTGACGCGACTTCCCGCGGGGACCGCCGCCCGCCCGACCTGAAGCGCGACCGGGCCGGTGTTGGTGAAGGGGATGCTGATCGGGGTCGTCGTCCCGGCGAAGACCCGCCCGACTTGGAGTCCCTCGGCGGGGACCGCAATCTCGGGCAGGCGCTCGCGCACCAGGCCCAGACCCCGGTCCAGAAGCGAAAAAAGCTCCCCCGCATCCGCGGGAGCGCCCACCAGGAGTTCCGTGCCGACGACGAATTGGGGAATGGAACCGCTGCTGGCTTTCGCGCGGTTCGTGGCGTGAATCTCGCGGGTCAGGTTGAACAGGCGGTCCATCCAATCGCCGGTCGCGGACAGCGAGGCATCGAGCCGCCCGGGCCCCAGACGCTGGTTCAGCACGTTCCGCACCACGTCGGGCCGCGCCGCCATGCGTTCGAGGTAGAGATCGTGCGACACCTCCGTCCATGTCCCGGGGTCCAGCCGCCACGCCGCCAGCATGAATCGCTGGATCTCAAGCGATTCCCCGCCGTGATGGCTCGGGAGCATCAGGATGCCGAGTCGCATGCCGTCGAATGACTCCCGGACCTCGTCGAGGTACTTCACCGCATGCCGGCAATGCGGGCAGGTGTAATCCGAAATCATGACCATCAGGTGCTGCGCACGCGGCGAGCCGTAGACGGGAATATCCAGCGGATCGAGGGAAAACCTTCCGCCATGCAGCACCACCCTCCGGGGCGCCACCGGAGCCGAACCCGAGGCGACGGCGGAGGTGGCGCTGGACGACGCGACGGCGGCTGCCGCGGTCCCCGCGGGCGCGGGGATGGAGTTGGTCCCGGCGGACGCGGGCGTCGCCGCGGACGGCTCGGGAGCGAGGGAAACCGCCCGCGCCCTGGCCTTCGGCGGTTCCGGGCTGATGGACTGAAGCCCGGCGAAGGCGGCGAGGATGCCGGTCGCCGCGGCCAGGGCCGCACCCCAGGCGATGGGAGGGGCGGGGCGCGAATGCTTCCGTGCCGGCGCGCCGTCGCCCGACGTCGCGGCGTCACGGCGCCAGGCCAGGAAGAGCAACACCGCGCCGAGCGTGGCGACCGCATGCGTCGCGCAACACCAGGGGCAGAACGCTTTCAGGACGAACGCTTGCAGCACCACGAACCAGAGCGCGACCAGCGGGATGAGGAGGACGAGACAGGCCGCCAGCCGCCGCGCCGTCTGCTGGCCCGCGAGGAAGGGGCGCGCGCCGAGAACCGCCAGGACGACGTAGCTCCCGAGGCCGAACAATCCGACGGGGACCCCGAACAGTTTGGCCCACTTGCTGGTCAGGACGATCCCGCAATCGCCGCCGTCGCACCCGGGCACGGGGCCGGTCTGCAGCGAGGCATAGACCAGCCAGCAGGAGAGCAGGGAGGCCACGGCCAGGGCGACGACGGCCGCCGTGCGGAGTGGGTTGGCCGCTGCGGCAGGCAGCGGAGGAGCCGGGGGGATCTTGGGGCGTGGCATGCGCGGGAAGGTGAAAGTGGGAGATGTCGGCGGGGGCCTACTGGCCTACTTGAGAGCCGCGCGGTAGGCGGCGAGGTTCTTCTCCATGGCCTCCCGATCCTCCGCGCGCGCCGCGGCCACGGCTTTGCTCTGGATGTCGACGGCTTCCTGGATCTTCCCGGTCTTGAACAGCGCACCGGCATACGTGTCCGCGGCGAACGCGTTGCGGCCCTGGGACCGGTCGAAGGCGGCCTTCGCCGCTCGCGTCGCCAGGTCGAGGTCCCGCGTCTGGATGCGGGGATGATTCACGATGACCCACGCGAAGCGGTTCAGGGCGTCCGTGCTGCCCTCCGATTCCCGGAGAATCCGGTCGCCTTCCGGACGAATCGAGTCGGCGACGACACCGGCGGCAGCCTTCTCGAAATACTTCTGCATGGCCTCTTCGGCCTTCTTGGCGCGGACGGAACCCTCGATGCTGTACGTCCCCGCGAGGACATCCTCGAGGATCTCGTCGAGACCCGCCATGGGATGTCCCTGCCAGGCGATCCGACCCTGTCGATCCACGACATAGGCGTGCGGGATGCCGCGTTCGCCGAACAGCTCGTAGTATGCCAGGGAGGTGCGGCGATCCTCGTCCGCGGCAATGGTGTAATCCATTTGGTCGCCCATGCGGGTCACGAACGGTTTGATCGTGGCAGCATCCTCGCTGCTGATCCCGACGAAGCGCACGCCCCGGTTCCGGAAGCGCTTCTGGAGCTCGGTCAGATACGGGATCGTCTTGCGGCACGGACCGCACCAGGTCGCCCAGAACTCGACCACGTGGACGGCATTGCTGGAAGCCGCCTGGAGATCGACGGGTTCACCCTTGATCCAGGTCTGGATCCGGAGCGGCGGTGCCGGTACCCCCAGCTCGGCGGCTCGAGCCACGCCGAGCGTGAGGATCGCCAGGGCCAGGCCGCGGAGCACGAAACGCTTCATACGGCGCGACTCAAGACAGGCACGGAGGCAATGTCAAACGTCTGCCATGCCTCCACGAAGGCCCGGCACCGCTCTTCCACCCAGCCCCAGTCCCGCGACTCGACCCGGTCCTTCGCGAACAGCGGGCTCCCGATACCCACTCCCGATGCCCCGGCCCGGAGGAATTCGGGAAGCGTCGCCAACCCAACGCCACCCGTCGGAAGCAGCGCCACGTGGGGAAGGTTCTCCCGGATGGCCGCGATGTAGCGGGGACCTAGACCGTCCGAGGGGAAGACTTTCACCATCGTGGCGCCAAGCTCCCATGCCCGCTCGATTTCGGTCGGGGAAAGGGCCCCCGGGAATACCGGGATTCCCCCGGCCACGCAGCGGGAAACGATGGACGGCACCAGGGTGGGAGTGACGATGAACCGGGCACCCGCTCCGAGGGCCTGATCCAGGCGCTCGAGGGTGGTGACCGTGCCCGCACCGATGAGGAGTGCCGACCCGTGGTCGGTCACGGCCCGCCGGATTTGGGACGTGGCCTCCGGGGTGTCCATCGTGATCTCAAGCAAGGTCAGCCCGCCGCGGCGGGCTGCTGCCAGCAAGGCGCAGGTCGTCTCGGGACCGAAACCGCGGAGGATGCCCACCACGGGTGGAATGGGGAGCCGGGCAATGGGGAAACGCATGGAAGAAGGGCGTGGGCGCGGGGGTGGATGCCGAATGCGGGCCGAACCGGCCCGGGCGTGGAGGCCGGGATTCCAGATGCCTCACGGACCCGACTCCACGCGCCGAAGGACCAGTTCGTGGGAGCGGAGCGTGGCGTTCAGCATCTGCTCCGGGGTCGCAACCCGGAGTCGGGGGCCGAACCCGAGGATCTCCAGCGCCCGGCGGTAGCCCGGGGCGAAATGCCGCGCGCCGGCGAGCAGGATGGGCGCCGCGGTGTTCCAGGTGGCGAGATCCAGGACCTCCGCGCCGATCAGCAAGCCCGCGAGAAACAGCGAGTTGGGCCCGGCCGGCGTCTCGCGTAGGACCGAGTTGACCCGAACCTGGAAGAGCCCCCGGGCCAGCCCTCCCTCCCGGGCTGCCCGTGCGCCCGCTTCGAAATGGAGTTCGTGCGCCGGGCTGACCTCGACCTCGGGCGGCGGCCATGCGACGGAAACGGCAAGCAGGGATTGACTGCTCAACATCTCGAGCAGCTCGCCGGTCATGAACGTCCGAAAATCGGCGAGGCTCCCTTCCCGAACCCGGACATGCTTCGAATGGGTGCCCGGAAGCACCAGCAGCGAGTCGCCATGCAGGCCGGCATATTCCGGGAGCGCGAGGATACCCAGGATCTCGCACTCCTCCCCGCGCATGATGTCGCCCCCGGTACTCAGGCCCGAGACCAACCAAATACGGTGGGCCGAGCCCGTCGACTCCTCCGAAAACGGTGTCAATTCGTCCACGCCCAACCCGGACCCGTCCAAACCGCACGGGGCCGCAGCATAGGGAACAACCCGCCAGCCCACGGTCGACGACGCCATGCCGGAAATCACGATCGGCGCATCCCGGCACGCCTCCGAATGAGCCACCGCGATCTCCCCCAACGCCCGGCCCAGCACCTGCCTGAATTCGATGTCGCGGGCGCACGCCATTCCGGACCGCCCGCCCTCCACCAGCCGGGCGTGAATGGATTTGACGCCCTCGCTGTGTTGCACCGCGGCCAGCACCGAAAGGCTGGTGCGATCCACGAGGCGCAGGCGGAAGGACGACGTTCCCCAGTCGCAGGACAGGAAATGGGACGAGGGCCGCATGCCGAAAGTGTGCTCGGCGCGGTGTTCGTCGTCCATGCATGGATGCTCGCACGGTGCCCCGTCCGTCCCCTCCGCCACCTTCCGGGACGGCTCGCCGGCTGTCGGGGGACGTTCGCCCATGCCGGATGCTCCCCCCTACGCTTGCGTGCCCCTGGATGCCGTTCCCGGCCCGGTCAGTCCTGCGCGACGCAATAATGATTCGATGGCCTCCGGGGAGACGCCCAGACGGGGAGTCCCCAGACGCAGATCCTCCGCCAAAACCGGGTACCAGGGTCGTCGGGCTGCATCGGTCAATCCAGCCAGGTCGAAATCCGCGATCGCGACGTCGATTTCCCGTCGCAACGCCGCGGATGGCATCCCCGTGATCGCCGCGTCGCAGCAGGCGCGAGCCCGCGGACCAAAGACCGGGTGCTCGCCCATCAGGAAGCCGCCGGCCAGGTCGGGCCGGTCCAGTCGGCGCGCGGTCTCGCACCAGACAACCGCGCAAAAATAGAGCCGCGCGACATCGGTGAACGCCTCGAAGTCGCCCATGCGCGCGTAGAGCGCCGCGACGAAATGCTCGAGGGCGAGCAACTCCAACTCGGTCCGGCGCGCGTGCTCCGCCATCGCCGAGGACCAGGGTTCCGGAGCCCCCCAATGCCGGCTCATCGCCTGCGCGATACGTTCGATCCCAAGCAGGGTCAGCGTGAATCCCGACGAGAGCAGCGGATCCACGAACCCCGCCGCCGAAGGCAGAAGCGCCCAACCCCCTCCCGCGCCGGCCGCAGGCCCGGCCCGGAACGCAAGACGCGGCGCATGGACGAACGGACGCGTGATCGTCGCCCCCGCGAACTGGCGGGCCACGGACGGCAATTCGGTCAGGAGCCTGGCCCACGCCGGTTCACCCTCCGCGAAGCGGAGTCGGTGGGCCGTGGTTTCGGTCGCGGCGACCCCCGCGCTCGTGATCCCGTTTGCAAACCGGAGTACCCAGATCCAGCCGCCTTCAAAAACATGATGCAGGGCGGCATCGTCCACCGGAAACGGAGGAACCCCGCCGCCCTCCCCCCCCCCGACCGAATCCGCCCAGCGAGCCACCTGGGCAAAGTGCGTGTACAGCGCCTGGGTCGGTGGCATGTGCGGGAGCGCAAGCTCCCGAAGGCCCAGGCTGCGAACCAGCGGCCCACGAAAGTTGCTCGCGTCGACGACAAACCGGGCACGGAAGACCCGATCCTGACCGGCGTGCCGTGCCTCGATGTCGAAACCGTCCCCGGAATCGAGAATCCTGTGAACCTCGTGCCGCTCCAGGTACTCGACGCCCAACTTCATCGCATGCCGGACGAGGAAGTGATCGAAGTCGGGCCGATACCAGTGCGTGTCCGCGATGTCGTCACGCGGACTCGCCGCGACCAGCAGTTGGTCGGACCGATCCGGCTCGGCTCCGAACCTTTCCCCGCGCCGATGATGGTAGAAGCTGAAGCCCCGCTTGAGACCGCATCCAACCTCCGGGTGGGCCCGGCGCCAGGTTCCCCATTTCGCGAACGGCTGGAGCTCCGGAAGATCGTAGCGCGACGTCAATTCGACCCACAACAGGTCCGCCAGCGGCGTCGAGGACTCGCCGATGACGAATCGCGGATGCGCATCCCGCTCCAGCAGCACGACCGACCGGTTCAATCGACGCGCAATGCACGCCAGTAGCGATCCGCCGAAGCCGGAACCGATGATCGCGACATCGAACATGGTGGGAATCGAACGCCTCGCGCGGATCCCCTTGGGGGGGCCCCAGCGCCGACATCCGCGGACGCTCCGGCTAGGGCTTGGTGCGTGGCTTGGCTTGGGCTTGGGTAACGGTGACGGGATTCTACAACGGCGATTCCTCCCATGGCCAGAAGGAGGTTGCCAGAACGAGGTGGCCGCATCACCTGCCCGGCGACCGGTGGCCCGCGCACTCTCGATGATCCGGCCTGGGGCTATCCGAAGACCTGCTGACGGAAGTCCCTGACGGTACAGAGTTCACTGCCTTCCAATCCCCTCAGGGCACGCGCGCCGGCCTTGCGCCTCTTCCCGAACCTCCCCCGGTGCCGCTCGAACATCCCCTCCACGAACTCCTTTCCCCCGAACACCGCTCCATCGCTGAAGTACCGCACCCG
>CAZSOV010000210.1:0-14145 GCA_964608505.1 uncultured Verrucomicrobiota bacterium | reverse complement strand
TGACGATCTTTGCCGACGACGGTACCACCAAGGTGTCCCGCCCGTTCCTGCTGTCCGTCGTGGCTCCGGCCAACGCAGCGCCGGTGTTTGCCGCGATTCCTGATCAGCAGACCATCGTCAACATCCCGCTGGTCGTTCCCTTGTCGATCACGGACGTGGACAGCGACCCTGCCAAGATGGTCTACACCTCGGTGAATTCGAATCCTCAGGTGGTCCGAAGCGTGCTGTTCGGTCTGAGTGGCACGACGGTCAATGCGACGATTCGCCCGCAGCCGAATGTGACGGGTACCGCAGCGATCACCATCAACGTTCAGGATGGAGACAACCGCGTGAGCCGAACCTTTGTGTTCACCGTGAATCCGACTCCGAACGAACCCTCCGTCATTGGTCCGATCTCGGATCAAAGCACGGTTCAGAACAAGGTCGTGGAAATCGCCGTCAGCGTGACGGATCCTGATACGATCTTCGCCGACCTGGTTATGGCCGCGTCTGCTTCCAACCCGTTCCTTGTGGATCTCGAAGTGATCCGAGTCGGGGAAACGGTGACCTTGAAGGTGACGCCCAAGCAGGATGCCGTGGGCGTGACCACGGTGACCTTCTCGGTCAACGATGGTAAGACCACGGTCGAACGGGTGTTCGGCTTCGGTGTGACCGAGGCGCCTGCACCGAAGGTGGAGCGTCCGGTGGTTACCACCAATGCGGATGGAACCAAGACGATCACCATCAACTGGAGCAACGGCGGCGAACTGGAAATTGCCGATCAACCGATTGGTCCTTGGACCAAGACGGGCAATCGTTCCGGCAGCTTCTCGGGCTCGGCCTCAGGTGGCTTCAAGTTCTACCGCATTGTTCGCGGAGAATAGCCTTCTCTGAATCGATTCGAGGGCCGGGGAGCGATCCCCGGCCCTTTTTATTTTCCTGGGGCCAAGGAATTCCCTGGGTGGCTCTCACTATGCTTCGACTAGGGCAGGGCGGCGGACAGGGAGTTCCGAGGATGCTTGGGTCGGACTCGCAGGTGCCTCCATGCTGAGCGGCCATGTCGGTCCTTCGACCTCCCATCACAACGTCGACTGCTGTGGCCTGCACCGGGTTCTCCGAAGTGCCAGGTTCGTGCCAAGCTCGGGAAGCGTACGGAGGGGAACGGTTTTTGTTCGAGACCGAGGACGCAACGGGGGAGAATTCCAGGCGTCATGCAGATTCGGATATGTGAACTCGGCAAATCGTTCGGCCACAGCCGCGTCCTGCAGAAGGTCACCTTCGACGTTGCGGATGGTGAGCTGTTCTTCCTGTTGGGACCGTCGGGTTGCGGGAAGTCAACCCTGTTGCGGACGATTGCGGGGTTTTATGAACCCGACGACGGGGAATTATGGTTTGGTGACCGGCGAATGAACGGGGTGGCTCCCCACCGACGAAACACCGCCATGGTGTTTCAAAACTACGCGCTTTGGCCGCACAGGACGGTGGTCGGCAATGTGGGTTACGGATTGGAGGTGCGTGGAACGCCCTACGCGGAGCGGGTGGAGCGGGTGATCGAGGCGTTGCGGGTGGTCCGGATGGAAGAATACGCGGATCGTTTGCCGAACCAGCTGTCCGGCGGGCAACAGCAGCGGGTTGCTCTTGCTCGGGCCATTGTGGTACGGCCCGACCTGTTGCTCCTGGATGAGCCGTTATCGAACCTGGATGCAAGGCTCCGAATGGAGATGCGGGAGGAGATCCGACGAATCCACGACGCCACGGGGATTACGACGATTTACGTCACCCACGATCAGAAGGAGGCTTTGTCCATGGCGGATCGCATGGCCGTCATGCGTCTTGGGGTGGTGGAGCAGTTGGGGCGGCCCAGGGAGGTCTATCGGAGGCCATGCAATCGTTTCGTTGCGGAATTCATTGGTGAGGCCAATTGGATCTCGGGCGTCATCGACACCCCGGAGTTGGGTTCGGGGTTTATCGGAGTTCGCACCAACTTGGGGTTGCTTCACGTGGCGGACGGTTGCGGTGGTATTGCAGGATTGACCGCTGGGCAATCGGTGCAAGTTGGGTTCCGACCCGAGTCGGTACGGCTCGGCGAAGGGCGGTGCAATACCCTGATGGGTCGTTTTGTCTCCATTACGTATCTTGGTGAGGTTGAACAGTACCTCATCGAGGTCCCCGGAGGGGCAGTGTTGAAGGCGTTCGAACAGAATCCGAGGGATGAAATCCTCGTTGGCGGGGAGGCCCGATTCCATGTCGATCCTGCGCACCTGTTCGTGTTGTCCTGCCAGAGTTCCGGTGTCGTTGGAGCACAGTGAGTTCGGCCACCCGGGATTTGCCCGAGTGGGGCTCCGTGCGGCAGGATGTGCCGTTCCGCCCCCCCCTTTTCCATGACGCCGGCCCAAGGTGCACCACGAGCAATTGCTGACTACGAGCTGCTGCGGGAGGTCGGTCGGGGCTCCTACGGGGAGGTATGGTTGGCGAGGGGAGTCACCGGCGTATTCCGGGCGATCAAGGTTGTGCGGAGGGAACGATTCGATGAGGACGCTCCGTTCGATCGGGAGTTCAATGGGGTGAGTCTTTTTGCACGGCTGGCAGCGAACGAGCCTCGCCTCCTCTCCGTGTATCATGTCGGAAGGAATGATTCGGAAGGGTTTTATTATTATGTCATGGAACCGGCCGACGACGTTTCCCTTGGAACGGAGATCGTCTGGCAGGTTTACCAACCACGGACGCTGCAGTCTTCGGCTGGACGTCCCGTGCGTCTCGGGGTTTCGGAGGTAATCGGGCTGGGGATTGATTTGGCGGAGGCACTCGCCGTTTTGCACCGGAACGGCGTGGTGCACCGGGACATCAAACCAGCGAACGTGATCTACGTTGCTGGAAGCCCCAAACTGGCCGACATCGGCCTGATCGCGCCATTGGGTGCGAATTCCTTCGTTGGAACGGAGGGGTATGTCGCCCCCGAGGGTCCGGGAGCCCCGTCCGCGGATGTCTTCGGCTTGGGGAAGCTGTTGTACGAGTTGGCGACGGGGCGTGATCGCAGGGACTACCCCCGGCTTCCGGACGGCCTGGAGGAATCGGCGGAGACGGAGGCGCTGCTGGAATTGGTGGGAGTGTTGAATCGGGCGTGCGCGCGGGACACGGGGAGTCGGTACCGGGACGCGGACGAGTTGCTGGATGACCTTCGGGTCATTCGAGCCGGGAAGTCCGTCGAGAAGTTGCGTCTCGCGCAATTGCGGTTTCGGTGGGCGCTCCGGATTGCAGGGGCCCTGCTCGTCGCGAGCTTGCTGGCGGGCGTCGGAGCTCTGACGGAGCGCCAACGCGCCCGGGCAGCCGACGAGGCCCGCCGATGGGCCGTATACAGCGGAGTCCTGGCGCGGACGCAACGTGCCGCGGCCATGGACGACCTGGCCGGGGGACGCCAAATGCTGACCCTTCCGGAGGCGATTCCGCCCGGGCGACGTTCCGTGGAATGGGATCTGGTGGAACGTAGTGTGCTCGGTCCTGGGCCGCTACGGAGCTGGTCGCTGGGAACCACCGGCGTGTTGCAGATCGTGGCGGCTCCCCAGGGGGCCGAATCACTCGCCTTGGATCGGTCAGGCCGAGTTTGGTTGGCCGATGGGGAGGCGACGCGCCTGCTGGGTCGAGGCGTACGCGCGCTCGGGTACGCGGATTCCCGGAACCGCCGTTGGCTGGTGCAGGCCACGGAGGGGTCAGTGGGTTGGCTCAACTCCACGTCGGGCGTGTTCGAGGAACGCTTTCGAAGCGAATTGGGTCTTGGGGCGGCGGCCGCAGGGTCGCACCGGGTCGTGCTTACAAATCTCTATCAGCGAACGCGCTTCGAGGTTTGGGATCTGGCGGTGGAGCCACCGCGCCGGGTCATGGAGCTGTCCCCGGATTCCACGCTTCCCGACACCTGGGGCATCGCGATCAGCGAGGACGGACGGTGGCTGGCCACGGGACGATTCTATGCCGGGCGGACCGGACAACGATTGGATCTCTGGGAGACCACGCCTCCCCGACTGGCGGCGAGCGTAACCGTTCCCGAGGTGATTTGGGCCGTGGCGTTTTCGCCCTCGGGCGGTGAAGTCGCCGCCGTCTTCGACAGTGGAAGCGTCCTGCGCGTCGACACCACGGGGAGCACGACTCCCCGGTGGACGCGCTCGGCGCCGGGACGGCCGAGCTATCTTCGATACGTGTCCGATGACGGAGCCCTGCTGGTGGGACTGAACAATCTCGAGGTCGCATTGATTCCGCCTGGTGCATCCGAGGGCGCCATCACGGAGCCCGGGCGTGATTCCCATGGTTTGGGAATGGTGTATCCAGGCGGACGGTGGTCGCGTCCGCTGGCGCAGGCGGAGCGGTTGTCGGCGATGG
Source organism: uncultured Verrucomicrobiota bacterium (assembly GCA_964608505.1). Lineage (GTDB taxonomy): Bacteria > Verrucomicrobiota > Verrucomicrobiia > Limisphaerales > CAIMTB01 > CAIMTB01. The sequence goes on along the minus strand of CAZSOV010000210.1, from coordinate 9,795 downwards.
CCTGGCAGCCGGGCGTGAAGCGGCTTCTGACGGGAACCGCCGCCGGGGCCCTGTCGGTTTGGGCGGGGACACTGGAACCGGTCTTCCGGCGGTATCGTCCGGCCGAGAATCCGGCGATTCGGGAAACCGTCATCGATCCGGAAGGACTCTATTTCGCGGTGTCGTCGGGTTCGAATTCCGTGGACGTCGTCTTCCTGGAGAACGGCGAGCATCGTCGATTCGAGGGGGGATGGAAGCCGGTGGCTTTCGCGGACGACGGGTTGCTGATCGCGGCCGGCGACGGAGGTCGATGGATCGGTTGGGATGTGGCATCCGGCAGGCTGCGTTGGGAACGGGTGCCTTCCGGCGGGCCGGAGCCGGTGGCCCAAGTGGGGGCGACCGTGGACGGACGATACCTGGCGACCGTGTCGCTGGACGGATGGCTCCGGATCCGGGACCGGGAATCGGACGCGGAAGTGCTTCGGGCCCGTGTCCAGGAAGGGCCTCCGGTGGCGTGGACCCGCGCGACGAAGGCTGCGGTGATGGCTGGGATCTCGGTGGATGAACGGATCTGGGTCTGGCGTCCGGGGGACGAACACGGGGCGCTCTCGACCCGTGCGGAGGCGAACGGGATTCCGCTCTCGCTGGCTCTCACGCCGGACGGGAGGCGACTCGCGGTGGTCACCGTCAATGGGGCGCTGGTGATTTACCGAACGGACCCGTTGGAGCCGGAAAGGGCACCGATCCAATTACCCGTCCGGGAGGCGTTTGCCCTGGCCTTCACTCCGGACGGGGAGCGGGTGATGATCGGCGGTTCCTCCGGATTGATCGAATTCAGGGAAACCCGGAACTGGTCCGAAGCCGGGACGTTCAGTTTCGATCCGGCCCAACTGGGGTCGGGAATTCCCCGACCGCAGACATTTCAGTTCGACCGGACGGGAAGGCGCCTCGTCGTGGCCTTGGCGAATGGCGACCTTCTGTGGCCCGTCTCGTCCCTGGGAGTCGGGGCCGCCGTTCGCTGAGGTGACCGGCGGCCCGACTCGATTCGACTGCAGTGGCCGCGTCGGGTCAGCGGGGGATGCAATGGGGAGGCTGGCCCGTGCAGCCACCGGTGCGAACCGTCGGATAGATCTCGCGGACGATGCGGAGCAGCGTCGGGTTGGTGTCCTGTTTGCTCCACCGCCACTGATCCTGTCCACCGACCTTGATCAGGATGGACTCGCCCTGATTGGCGGGGGTCTTTTCGGGATCGTCGATGCGCCAGAGGATGCCGCTCCCGACGAGGGACGTGACGACGTCGTTTTCGAGCAGTCCCAGGGCGAACTCATCGACGATGCCAAAGACGAAGAACTCCCAGGTCTGGGAGCCGTCGTCGCGTTGCCGGAGGAGGCGGGCTCCATCGGCGACGATGAGTTGCTCGGGATCCGCGGCCTGTGGGGCGCCGGCGGAGGGCGCGTCGGTGGCGGCCTTCCAGGTGTTCAGTTCCTTTCCGTATCGATTCGTGGCCTGGTGCAGCAGCTTGAGGATGTCTCCCATGCGAGTGGTTGGTTTTTGGTTTTGGGTGGTGACGCCCGTCCCGGCGGGTTGGGTTTTCCTGTCCGCGCCGGAAGGACGTCTATCCATAACACGAGGGACAGCCTCCGGATCTTTCACGGTTCCCCAACTATTTTTCCTTGGGGGGAAGCCGGCTTCGGGGCGCGGGTGGGTGGAAGGGTTCTCCGCGGATCGGGCAGGCGTTGGGAACTGGAACCGCGGACGCAGGCTCGCCGCGTGCAGGTCCCGTGCCCTCATCGGGCGACCAAGTGGCGCGGTGCGGTTCAGGGAGAGCGTTCTCAGACGCGAACGCGGGGTTGACGGCGGGCCCGGGTTGCGTCGTGGTGACGGAGATGAACGCACCGATGAACCGACGTCGTTTCGTGACCGTTTCCTCCGCCGCGGCAGGGCTGGCCGCCTGGGGCGCCGCGCCCGGCTCGCACGGTGCCGACGCCCCGTCCCGGAAGGTGGTCGTGGGTGTCATTGGGCTCGGGCGGGGCTCGGACCACGTGCGCGCCCTGCTGCAGATCCGCGGAGTGGAAGTCGCCTGGTTGTGCGATGTCGATGCCAACCGACTGGCGCAGGCCGCAAAGCTGGTGGTTGGGAAGCAGGAACGGACGGCTCGGACGACGCAGGATCTGCGGCGGATCCTGGAGGACCGGGTGGTCGATGCGGTCACCATCGCCACGCCGAACTACTGGCATGCGCCCGCGGCGATCCTCGCATGCCAGGCCGGGAAGCACGTTTATGTCGAGAAACCCGGGAGCCACAACGCCCGCGAAGGCGAACTCATGGTGGCCGCCGCGCGCGCCCACAACCGACGGGTGCAGATGGGAACCCAGCGCCGCAGCTGGCCGGCGGTCATCGAGGCCGTTCAAAAACTGCGCGAAGGTGCCATCGGCCGCGTTCTCTTCGCCCGCACCTACTACGACAACGCCCGTCCGGGCATCGGTCGCGGCAAGGCGATTCCGATCCCGGCACACCTGGATTACGATTTGTGGCAGGGCCCGGTTCCGACGCGCCCCTTGTTGGACAATCTCCTGCACTACAACTGGCACTGGCGCTGGCACTGGGGCGGCGGCGAACTCGCGAACAACGGCGTCCACGCCCTCGATCTGGCGCGCTGGGGGCTGGGGTCGGAGTTCCCGCGTCGGGTCACCTACGTCGGAGGCCGCTATCACTACGAGGACGACCAGGAAACGCCCGATACCGCGATTGCGACGTACGATTTCGGCGCGGGTGGGGCGTCGTTCGACCACAGCAGCTGCAACCCACGCGCTCACGAGAAGCGGCCCTGGGTTACGTTCTACGGCGAACAGGGTTGCCTCACCCAGGAGGGTTCCGGGTACAAGATCTACGATCTCAAGGGCAGGGAAACTGCAGCGGGCAACGGCCCGGGCGGGGACGTCGTCCATTTCCAGAACTTCATCGACGCCATCCGGGACGAGGCCAAGCTGAACCAGGAGATCGAGGAAGGGCAGAAGAGCACTCTTCTCTGTCACCTGGGCAACATCGCGTACCGCGTCCAACGCGAGATCCACTTCGACCCGGTCACGCGCCGCATCGCCGGTGATCCCGAAGCCGAGAAGCTGTGGGGCCGCGAGTACCGGCCGGGCTGGGAGCCGAAGGCCTGAGAGCCTGACCGAACATCGCGATGCGCCCTCGGGTGTTGACGTCGCAGGATTCCGGGTTCGGCAGGCCTTGTCGGGCACGCCCCAAGGGCGGTGACTGGCCCTTGAAGGGGAGGTCATCGCGCCGCCTTTCCGAGGGGCCCTAACGTTTGAGTCCGTCGAACCAGCCCTTGGCCTGGATCAGGACGAAGGCGGCACAGGTCGAATGGTCGGCAAAGGGCAGGGGATCGATGCGCTCGACGGACGGCGCGCCGGCGGCCTTGAAGGTTTGGAAGGCGATGTCGGAGTTGGCGGCGAGGACGTCCTGATCTCCCGCGCAATGGTAGAGGCGCAGGGGGGCCTGCGGGACCCAGCCGGTGTGGAGGTCGTTGTCGCGCAGCCCCACCCGCAGCGGGTCGTCCGGGAGGTTCGTGAAGTCGGCGAGTTCCGACGGGACCAGGATGTCCGCCGGACGCTTCGGCATCGCGGCGTTGATCGTCGAGCTGTCGTGCATCCCGTCGAAGAGCGGCGGGAGGGTGGTTGCGTAGGGGGCCTGAAGCCGTGCGGCGAACCCGACCGCGGGGTCGTACACCTCTGCCAGCGTCTTCATGAGGTAGGCGCTGTAGTAAGGGTTGGGCGGCTGGCGGGTGGAGAGGAAATCCGCCAAGCCCGTGCCCGAGAGGTCGTAGGGGCCGGCCCCGGGCGCGCAGGCGGTGACGGTGAACTCGGCGCCGTGCAGGAGTTGGATCTCGCGTTGGGCGGCCAGCGTGGCGTGTCCCCCCTGCGAGTAGCCGAGCAAAAAGAGCTGGCTGTTCCATTGGGCACCGGTGGGGCGGGCGGCGACATGTTCCCGCGCCGCCCGCAGGGCATCCACGACGCTGGTGGCTTCCGACTTCGCGTGGAGATACGGATGGAGACCCGGCGAGTCTCCCAGTCCCAGATAGTCCGGCAGGACACCCAGGTATCCGCTCGTGGCGAGCAGAAGGCCGAGGCTGCCCTCCTGGTTCTTCAGACGGGAGGGGACGTCCTCGCGCAAAGTGACGGTGCCGTGCTGATACGATGCGAAGGGGACGGGCTTGGTGGCACCCACCGGGAGGGTGACGAGCGTCGAGGCTTGGGTCGCCTTCCCCTGGGCGTCGACGGTGTCGTAGACGAGTTTCCAGGCTTCGACGGCCAGCGCGCCCGCGGCGGGTTGGAAGTAGCTCTGCAGGAGCGCCTGCATCTCCTGTACCGAGTAGGTCTTGATCAGCACGCTGCTCCGCACCCCGCCCCGGGGCGGCGCCGGCGGAGGCGTGATCTGAAGTCGGAAGAAGGAGATCGCCTCGGCGGGGCGCGGGCCGGTCCAGTGGGTTCCCGTGATCGGCCAGGCGCCGGCGCCGCCCAGCGGATCCCACGGAGCCCCGGCCACCGCCCGCGCGGATTGCACCGTGTAGGTGGAGCCGGGCTCGGCGGCGTCCCAGCTCAGCTCGAGATCGTTTCCGCGCAGGACGGCGCGAAGTTGCGTCGGGCTGGCCGCGAGGGTCGGGAGCACGACGAGGAGGGAGGCCACGAGGCCCGTCAGGGGCACGCGATTCAGGAGGCGCGGAAGGCGCATGGACGAAGCCTAGGCCTAGGCCGGGGTGGAGGAAAAGCGAAGTCTAGGAAAGCGGTTCCGGACGGGTCGGCTTCCCGCGCTCCAGCGTGTCGGCGAGCCCCCGGGTCATTGGGATCTCCCGACCGAGGCGCGAGGCAAGACGGACCATCGCTCCGGCGAACAACTCGCGTTCATCCTTCCGGTCGGGCCGCGCGAAATCGCGCTGGAAGGAGGTGCGTGCCTCGGGCGGAAACGTCCGTGCCTTGGCCAGCGAACGATCCAGGATGTCCTCCGGAAGTGGGACGCCGAGGACACGAGCCAGGCCGATCGCCTCGGACATCACGCCCGCGACCTCGTCCCGCAGGGCCGGGTCCGCCAGGGTCTCGCCCAGGGAACGATCGTGGGCCGCCGTCACGAGGCCGAACCCGGCGATGAAAACGAACTTCTGCCAGATCTCGGACGCAATTCCGGCGGTCCATTCCGTCTCGATGCCGGATTCGGCCAGCAAGCCAAGGAGTTCCTCCGGTTGGAAATCGGGACGGCGCGGGTCCGGTCCGGCCAGAATTCGGCAGGCGCCGCCTTTCTGCCGGACGTGCCCCGGGCTTTCGAGATGGGTGCCGACGTAAACGCAGGCGGGGAGGACGATGCCCCGGGTCAGGACCGCGCGGATGCGATCCTGGACGTCCATGCCGTTGAGCAGAGGCAGCACCACGGTGTCGTTGCCGATGCGTTCCGAGAGGGCCTCCAGCACCGGGTGCAGGTCGAACTGTTTGACGCAGAGCAGGACCAGGTCGGGAGTGGGCAATTCGGCGAAGACATCGGTGGCCAGTGATGGGTGGCAGACGAGGTCCCCGTCCCGCTCCGAGCAAAGACGCAGTCCGGATCTGCGGATGGCGAGGAGATGGTCCCCTCGGGCGACGAAGGAGACATGACGCGGAGGAGCGGAGCGGACAAGGCGGCACAGTTTGCCTCCGAAGTAGCCGCCGACTCCGCCGACGCCGATGACGGCGATGTTTCGAAAGGCCATGGGAAATCCAGCCAACGCGCCTTGGACCACCGATTCACGCCTCCGGCTTGTCCGCCTCGGCACGGCGCTCGGCGAAGAACGCGCGGAGCATCTGGCGGCATTCCTCCTCCCGGACTCCCGGCGAGACGAGGCACCGATGGTTGAACGTGGGGAATTGCAGCAGATTCAACGCGCTACCGGCACACCCGGCCTTGGCGTCCGGCGCCCCGAAGACGACGCGGGCGAGGCGGGCATGCACGATGGCCCCGGCACACATGGGACAGGGTTCCTTGGTCACGTACAGGGTGCACTCCGTCAAACGCCAATCGCCCAGCGCGGCCTCGGCCTGCGTGATGGCCAGCATCTCGGCGTGCGCGGTGGCGTCCTTCAGGAGCTCCACCTGATTGTAGGCCCTGGCCAGGATGCGTCCCTTCCGGACAATCACCGCGCCGACGGGGACCTCCTCGGCCTCGTAGGCTTTCGCCGCTTGCCGGAGCGCTTCCCCCATGAAATAGGCATCGCTGGAGAGATCGATGATCGGGGCCGACTCGGTCGGGGGATCGAAGGGAGAGGGTTCCATGGGGTGTGGGCTCAGCTCGCCGGACGGCTGTCCTCGAGGGTCCAGTCGTGGTGTCCATCGCGATGGCACCGGCAATGTGCCGCGAAGAACCCGTGACGGTGCTGCCAGAACCAGGGCCAGATCCGGTCGCGATCCGTGCGGGGCACCGCGAGGTCCGACAGGGCTTCGCGGGCGAAAAACAGGAACCGTCCCTCGCGCATGGGCGGAGGCAGGGCCGCCAGGCGTGGCCTGATTTCGAACAGGAACATCAGCCAATGCGCGGAGTCCAGATATCCGTGTTCACTGATGATGCCGGTCAGGGCCAGGTCGGAAGCGCCGAGGACCAGGCCGAGTTCCTCCTCGGCCTCGCGCGAAGCGCAGGCCCACGGGGACTCGCCGGTCTCCTGCTTCAGCTTGCCGCCCGGCGGGCTCCACAGGCCTCGATTGGGTTCCTGGGCCCGTTCCAGGAGCAGGACCCGGTCGGCCTCGTCAAAGGCGTAGAGCAGGGTCGAGATCTTGTAGGGCAGGGCTGGCCGGGAGGACTTCATGGACCGCGAACTGCGGGGCTCGCCTGGCGGAGGTGCGGGCATCAGGGAGCGGCGGGCGGAAGTACCGCCTTTCGGGCGGCCCGACCGGCCTTGCGCCCCAAAGCCACGGCGGACACCGACGGACCCGCCACTTGAGCGCTCCAAGAGCGGTCCCCGTCGAAGGCGATGACGGAGAGGTTCACGTGCCGGCGATGGAGGGTGGCAAACGCGGCAAGCGGGCTTTGGCAGCCTCCCCCGAAGCCGGACAGGAACGCGCGCTCCGCTCGAACGCAGGTCAGGGTCTCCGCATGGTTCAGGCGGCGGCAGACGGCGCCAGCCACGCGGTCGCCCTGACGGCACTCGAGCCCGATGGCCGCCTGTCCGGGAGCCGGGAGCATCTGGTCGAGAGAGATCGGGAAACCCCGGACCGGCAGGGACCATGCGGCGTCCGCGAGCGTCGGCGGACACGTCAGGAGGCCGCGCGGGTCGGCCACGATGCCAAGCCGGGCCAGGCCTGCAGCGGCGAGAATCGTGGCATCGAAGTCCTGGGCCGCGGCGAGCTTTTGCAGGCGGGTGGGGACGTTGCCGCGGATCTCGACGAGGCGCAGGTCGGGGCGGGCGCGGAGGAGTTGGGCCGCGCGGCGAGTGCTGCTGGTGGCCACCGTGGCTCCCGGACGGAGATAGGACAGGGCATCGGTGGAAGTGGCGCGGTCCGACCGGCGGCGCGGCACATCACGGGCCCGCAGGACAAGGACATCCCGTGGATCCTCGCGGGGCAGGACGGCGGCGAGGCGCAGGCCGTCGGGAAGCTCGGTCGGCAGGTCCTTGAGGCTGTGGACGGCAAGATCGGCGTCGCCGCGGAGCAGGGCAACCTCGAGTTCCTTGGTGAAGAGACCCTTGGGGAGCTTGGCGTTGGGGCGGGCCATCGAAACGGCCTGACGGCGATCTCCGGTGGTCTTGAGGATGCGGAGTTCGAACGTGCGCTGGGGGAAGGCGGTCCGGCAGAGGGCGAGGACCTGGTGGGCCTGGGCGAGGGCCAGCGCGCTTCCGCGCGTGGCGATCCGGAAAGGGGTGGAGGGCATGGGGGACGTTCGGGGAACGGGGCGGGGATCAGGCCGGGGCGGTGCGGGAGAAATCACGTTCGGCACCTCCGGTGGGACGGGCATCGAGGAGGGGGGCGACTTTCTCCCGGATGATCTGGAGGCATTGCGCGATCTCGGCCTCGCGCTGGCGCACGTGGTGGTCGGCGATCATCTGGAGGTCGTCCACGTTGTACAGGTAGACGCCGGAAAGATTGATGACCGCGGGGTCGATGTCGCGCGGGACCGCGAGATCGACGAGGAGCAGCGGGCGGAATCGCCGGGCCTTGAGGAGCGGTTCGAGGCGCGGAACGTCGAGCACGAAACCGGAGGTCGAGGTGCTGGAGACGATGATGTCGATCTCGTCCGAACGGGACGTCCAGTCGGTCCAGGAGCGCGCGGCCGGGCCGAGGGCGGCGGCCAGGGCCTCGGCCCGCTCGGGGGAGCGGTTGTGAATCCGGACTTCGGAGACGCCGCGGGAAAGGAAGGCGCGGGCGACTTTTTCCCCGGTGTCCCCCGCGCCGATGAGCAGGGCCCTGCGACCCTCGAAGGACTCGAAGATGCGCTCGGCGAGTTCAACGGAAACCGCGGCTACGGAGGTCGAACCACGCTGGATCTGGGTCTGCGTGCGGATCTGCTTGGCGACGTTGAACGCGCGCTGGAAGGCCTTGTTGAGCCGGGCGCCGGTGTGTCCGTGCTGAAGCGCGAGATCGTACGCCTTTTTGAGCTGCCCGAGGATCTCCGTCTCGCCGAGGACCATCGAATCCAGGCCGCAGGCGACCTTGAACAGGTGTTCGAGGCTGCGGGGCTCGCCGTGGACGTACATGACCTCGCCATCGGGTTCGGCTCCCGGCCGCGCGTGCTCGAGAAAGACGCGACGGACGAGGTCGCCGGCTTCGGGGGAACCCACGGCGTAGAGTTCGACGCGGTTGCACGTCGAGAGCCAGACGCCTTCGGTGACGCCCGGGGTGGCGCGGAGGCGGGCGAGCGCGGGCGGGATGGCCTCGGACGTCAACGCGAAACGTTCGCGGACGTCGACGGGCGCGGTGCGGTGGCTGAGGCCGATGCAGAAGACGGGCATGGAGCTTCAGCTCTGGTGGAGCGGGGAGAGAAGGTTGGTGCCCCAGAACGTCAGGATTACGAATACGAACGTGGCGGCGGATCCCCAGGCGGTGAAGCGGGGGCCGCGGCGGAACCCGGACCGGGCGACGAGAATGGCGAGATAGATGCCCCAGACCAGCAGGGACCAGAGGACCTTGGGATCCCCGCGCACGGGCGCGTCCTGGGTGGCGCGGACGAGGAAGATGCTGAGCGCCAGCCCGACCGTCAGGAGGGAAAGTCCAACGGTCAGGGCTTCCACGATCACGCGCTCGAGCCGTTCGATGGAGGGGAGGAGGGACAGGACGGCACGAAGCTTGTGCAGCTTCAGATTGCGTTCCTGGGCGAGGAACATGAGCGCGGCGGCGGCGCTGAGCCCGAAGGTGCCGTAGGCCAGCAGGATGAAGGCGGCGTGGAGGCTGACGAGTCCGCGGGAGAGGTCCAGAACGGGGCCCGGTTGATCGAGGCCGGGTTGGAGGCCGAAAATGCCGAGCGCCACCAGCAGCGGCGCGGCGAGGGCCGAGAGAAAACGCAGCTTGGACCAGAAACCGATGACGATGTGCGACGACAGCGTCGCCCAGGCGACGAACATGACCGCCTCGAAAAGGTTGCTGACGGGGCAGCGCTGGAGCGAGAAGCCGCGGGCCAGGAGCGCGCCCGACGCGGGAATCCAGGCAAGGCAAAGCAGCCCGTAGCACCACCAGTCGTCACGCGAGAAACCGCGGCGCCACAGGAACGCCGCGCGCCCGGCGGCCAACCCGCAGAGGGCGACCGCGGCAGCGAACAGGGTCCGGTCGGACAACACGGAAGGAAGGTAGCGAGGGCACCCGG
>CAZSOV010000209.1:0-14149 GCA_964608505.1 uncultured Verrucomicrobiota bacterium | reverse complement strand
GAGTTCACCCCGGCCGCACCCTCGACAAAGATGGCGCGTTGTTTCGCCATCTCCTCGGCCTTCTTCTTGCCCATCGCGCGCCGGAGCAGGTCGGCGCCGCCCAGCGTATACCCGGCCAAAATCTGGGCTGCCTGCATCACCTGCTCCTGGTAGATGAGGACGCCGTAGGTTTCACGGCTGATTCCCTCCAACAGGGGATGCACATACTCGACCACGGCCCGTCCGTGGCGTCGTTCGATGAAGTCGGGGATGAGGTCCATAGGCCCCGGACGGTAGAGCGCCACCAGCGCCGTGATGTGCTCGACCGAGGCGAGCTGGAACCGACGGCAAAGCTCGCGCATGCCTCCGGATTCCAGCTGGAACACCCCCAGCGTCTGGGCTCGATTCAGGAGATCATAGGTCCGCGCGTCGTCGAGCGGCAGGCGCTCCAGATCGACCTCCACGCCGCGAGTGCTCCGCACCAGGTCGCAGGTATTGCGCAGCACCGTGAGCGTCTTCAATCCCAGGAAGTCCATCTTCAGCAACCCGAGATCGCCCACGGGCCCCATCGCGTACTGGGTGACGACGGCCCCGTCATCGTCCCGTTTCAGCGGGAGGAGATTCACGAGCGGTTGATCGCCGATCACGACCCCCGCGGCATGGACGGACGCGTTGCGCGTCAGGTCCTCGAGGACCAGCGCCTGGTCGACCAACTCCCGGGTCTGAGCCTCGTTCTCGTAGGCGTTCTTGAAGTCCGGCGATTTCACCAGCGAATCCTCGAGCGTGATCTTCAGCTCGTTTGGAATCATCTTTGCGAGTCGATCGCAGTCCCCGAACCCCATACCCATGGCCCGGCCCACGTCGCGAATCACCGATTTCGCCCCCATCGTGCCGAAGGTCACGATTTGCGCCACGCACGCGTCCCCATACCGTTGGCGCACGTAAGCGATCACGTCGCCCCGCCGGTCATCCGCGAAGTCGATGTCGATGTCCGGCGGGTTCACCCGCTCGGGGTTGAGGAATCGCTCGAACAACAGCCCGTATCGGATGGGGTCCACGTTGGCGATCTCGAGGAGGTACGTGACCAGCGAGCCCGCGGCGGACCCACGCGCGACGCAACTGACCCCCATGCTGCGGCCATGGCGGACGAAATCGGCCACGATGAGGAAGTAGCTCACGAATCCGGTCTTCTCGATGACGGCCATCTCGAGTTTGAGCCGTCCGAGGATCGCCTCGATGGCGCGGGACAGGGCATCCTCCGAGCCGGCCGCCGAACGCGCATCGCCGGGCAGCACGGCGATGACCCGTGCCGGATCCTCGATCCGTTCCACGACGAACTCCTCGCCCTCGACGCGCACCAGGCAGCCGTACCGGCGCTGGAGGCCCTCGGCGAGCAGGAGCCGGAGGTACCCCTCCCGGGTGTGGGTTTCCGGCGGGTGAAAGACGGGGTAGTGAAGTCGCCCGAACTCCATCTGGAGGTGGCATTGCTCCGCGACCTGCCGCGTGTTGACGACGGCCTCGGGAACCTCCGAGAAGAGGGCAGCCATCTCCTCCGCCGAGCGCAGGTAGAACTGTTCGGGCTGGTAGCGCATCCTCTTGGGATCGTCGCGCTGTGCCTGCGTCCCGATGCAGATCAGCAGATCGTGGGCCTGCCAATGCTCCCGATTGACGTAGTGCACGTCGTTCGTCGCCACCGTCTTCAGTCCAAACTCCCGGGCCCACGGAATCAGGTGCCGGTTGACCTTCGCCTGCTCCGGGATGCCGTGGTTCTGGAGCTCGAGATAGTAGTTCTCGGGACCGAGAACCTGCCGGAACCAATCCACGCAATGCCGGGCCTTCTCCAACTGATCCTCGACGATCAGGGAGGGCACTTCGCTCGCCAGACAACCGGAAAGCGCGATCAGGCCCTCCCGATGCGCCTCGAGCAGTTCCTTGTCGATGCGAGGCTTGTAATAGTAGCCCTCCAAATGCGCCGCGGTGACGAGTCGGACCAGATTCCGGTAACCCGTCAGGTCCTTGGCGAGCAGAACCAGGTGATGATAGGTGTCGCGCGTGCCGCCACCCGAGGACTTCCGATCAAACCGGCTTCCGGGTGCGACATACACCTCGCAACCGATGATCGGCTTGATCCCGGCCTTCCTGGCGGCCTGATAGAAGTCCACGGCCCCATACAACACCCCGTGATCGGTGATGGAGAGGGCGGGGAACCGAAGTTGAACCGCCCGTTCCATGAGCCGGTCCAACCGGCAGGCGCCGTCCAGAAGCGAGTATTCCGTGTGCAGATGGAGGTGAACGAAGTCCGCCGACGACATGTCGTCAGTCTCCGAGGGGAACGCGGTGCGCGCAAGGCAACCGCGCAGGCGGGTTGTTCACAAGCTAGCCGCGGACGCCCGCCAGGGGTCGCCAGTCGAGCACCTTCAGCTGCACGCTCCGGCGTCCGTTGAAATCATGGACCTGCGGGACCGCGGCCAGTTCGAACGCCCCGGAAGGAACGGGACGATCTCCCGCGGCGTACCAGATCGCCTCGCGCATGACGCGCCCATCGGTGACCCAGAACTTGGCGTGTTGTCGTTCCTTCCCGACCCGCATGGGGGGGCGATCGTGCGCAAGACCGGTAACGAGCAGCTGGACCGGCGGATTTCCCTGGCCGTTCGGCCGGAGCCGGTCGAGCTCCAGCACCTGTTCCTCGGTCAACTCCGACAACGCCACGGTCGCGTCCAGCCGGAGCGGAGGTTGAAGCTGCTCCGGCGTGAGCGCCGAGCGTGCGATCTCGTTCAAACGCCGCCGGAGGGCGTCCAGGTTGGCCGGCGCAATGCTCAGTCCCGCCGCCATGGCGTGGCCACCGTGTCGAAGCAGAAGCTCGTCGCACTGCCGCAGCGCCGCGGCGAGATCGAAGCCTTCGACGCTCCGACCCGACCCACGCCAGGATTCCCCGTCGCCCCCGACGATGATGGTGGGGCGATAGAACCGTTGCAGAACCCGGGACGCGACGATCCCCACCACGCCGATGTGCCAAAGCACCTCCCCCTCGACGATCACGAGATCTCGCTCGGGATCAAATCGGGCGTCCAACGCGGAGATGACCTGCTCCGCCATCCCTTTCTCGATCTGCTGACGCTGGCGATTCCGCGCGTCCAGGCTGCGGGCAAGTCGGGTGGCCGTCGCATAATCCTCCGCCAGAACGAGGTCCAAGGCTTCCCGGGCGTCCTCCAGCCGACCGGCCGCGTTGAGCCGCGGGGAAAGAAGGAATCCCACCTCGTAGCTTCCGATCTTGGAGGTGATCTGCGCCACCTCGCAAAGGGCCTGCAATCCCGGGCGCTGCGTCTGGTTCAACCGCTCCAAACCCGTCCTGACCATGATGCGGTTTTCCCCCCGCAGCGGGACGAGATCGGCGATGGTTCCCAGCGCCACCAGATCCAGCAACGGCTTCAGATCGAAATCCGCGGCTCCATCCAACCCGATCTCGCGCCCCTTCTTGATCAGGGCGTGCGCCAGCTTGAAGGCCAGACCCGCGGAGCACAATTCGGTCCCCGGTGCCTTGTCTCCCGCCCTGCGGGGGTTCACCAAGGCCGTCGCACAGGGAGGTGGATCGGCCAGCTGATGATGATCCAACACGATCACGTCCACGCCTCGCTCCCGCAGGCGGCGAATTGCATCCACCGCCGTCGAACCGCAATCGACCGCCAACAGCAGGCTGACCGGGTGTTCCTTCAGGCAGTGTTCCACCCCGTCCGGACTCAGCCCATATCCCTCGTCCATCCGATTGGGGAGGAAGTGCCGCACCCTCCACCCAAGGCGTTCGAAGACCTCGCGGAGCAGCGCGGTGGAGGTCACGCCGTCCACGTCGTAATCCCCGTAGATGACCATTTCCTCGCCCCGGTGCAGGGCCTGGAGCAGGCGCTCCACGGCAACGCCCATGTCGGGTAATTCGAACGGGTCCGCGAGATCGCGCAATTTCGGTTCCAGGAAGCCCGTCACCGCCTCGGCCGTGGCAAAGTCACGATTGATCAGGCATTGCGCCAGCAGTGGAGAGACCCCGGTCTCGAGAGAGAGCTTCTGATATCGCTCCCTGCGGACCTCGGCCAGCATCCAGCGGTACTTCATTCGCTTCCCGAGGATGAGTGCTTTCCGTCCGCCGCCCGGCGTCCTGCGATCACCGAGGCCAGGACGCTCCCCAGGAGAATTCCACCGACGACCCCCAGCGACCAACCGATATCGATGTGACGATCAACGATGCCCAGCAGCATTTTGATCCCGATGAAAACGAGCACGAGCGACAAACCGATCTTCAGAAACCGAAAGTAGGCGATGGCGCCCGCGAGAGCGAAATACAGGGAGCGCAGTCCGAGTATCGCGAAGACATTCGACGTGAAGACGATGAACTCGTTCTGGGTCACCGCGAAAATGGCGGGAATCGAATCCAGCGCGAACACCAGGTCCGTCGTCTCCACCATGATCAGCACCAGGGCGAGCGGCGTCAGGGCCCGCACCCCTCCCAGACGCGTGACAAAGCGCTGACCGTCGAAACCCGAGGAGACCGGAAAGAACCGCCGCGCCAACCGGAGGACCGGATTCCTGTCGGGTTCCACCTTGGTATCCCCGCCGAAGAGCATCCGGACACCGGTCAGGACCAGGAAGGCACCCAGAACGTAAAGGAGCCAGTGGAACCGGTCGATCAGCGCCGCACCCGCCGCGATCATGACTCCCCGCATGATGATCGCCCCGAGAATCCCCCAGAACAGGACCCGGTGCTGAAGTCGGAGCGGAACCTGAAAATAGGAGAAGATCAGGGCGATGACGAACACGTTGTCCATCGACAACGACAGTTCGATCAGATACCCGGTGAGGAACTCCAACCCTTCGTCCCGGGATCGCCCCCGATACATCCAGAGACCGAAACTCGATGCCAGGAGCACCCAGAATCCGGTCCATCCCAGGGCCTCCCGGAACTTCACCTCCCGGGCGCGCCGGTGGAAAACGCCCAAATCCAACCCCAGCAAGACCACCACGGCCGCGACGAATCCACCCCAGTGCCAGACCGTGATGGTTTCCATCGCGGTGTCTCAGGCGCGAACCGCCGTCGGCGGGTTTTCCAATTGAGGAGCGGACACGCTCACCTGACTGGGGCCGATTTCGGGACGCTTGCCCTTGTGCCACCAGAGAACGATCGCGCTGGCAATGTAGATCGTCGAGTAGGTGCCCGTGAGGATGCCGACGAGGAAGGTGAAGGCGAAATCGTTGATCACGCTGCCACCGAAAACATACAGGGACAACGTCGCCAGAAAGACGGTTCCCGAGGTGATGATGGTCCGGCTGAGCGTCTGGTTGACCGCCAGGTTCAAAAGGTCACGGAAACTTCCCTTGATCCCCAACCGAAGGTCTTCCCGGATGCGGTCGAAAATGACGATCGTATCATTGATGGAGAAACCGACGATGGTGAGGATCGCGGCCACCATCGGCGCACTCAGCTGGCGCCCCGTCAGGAAGAACCAACCGACGGTCATCAGGACATCGTGCAGAATCGCCACCACGGCGCCGACGGAGAACGAGACTTCATAGCGAAACGCGACGTAGACCAGGATGCCGAACAGCGCCAGCAACATGGACTTCATCGCCGACAACTGGATTTCCGCCCCGACCGACGGCCCCTTCCGATCCACCTGGGTGACGACAAATCCGGCCCTCGGAAGAGCCTCCGGCAGCCTTGCGGTGACGTTCGTCCCCTGACCGAAGGGAACCGTGATCTGAATCGTGCTGATTCCCCCGCCCACCGCCCCGCGGGGCACGATTTGGGCCTCGGTGGTCCCGATCCGGCTCAACGCGTCGCGGACCTCGGCGACCGTGGGCTTTTCCTTGTACGAGAGGGCAATCGAATCGCCACCCGCGAAGTCGACGCCCAGCACGTCCTTGCCCCGGGAGACACCATATCCAAGGCCCACGACGATCAGCGCCCAGGAAGCGATGAAAGCGGGCAGCGCCGCCTTCATGAAATCGATCTTGGTATGACCGACCAAGGACAGCATCCGCAGGTTGGTCAACAGGCCCTTGTTCACCAGGTAGTCGAAGATCAACCGGGTCACCACCAACGCCGTGAACATGCTGACGCAGATGCCGATGGTCAGCGAAACGCCGAAGCCCTTCACCGGACCCGATCCGAGCCAGATCATGATGATCGAGGAGATTAGCGTCGTGAGGTTGGAATCGAAGATGGTCCAGAAGGCCTTTCCATAGCCGGCAGACAGCGCGCCTCGAATCGATTTCCCGGCCGCCAGCTCCTCCCGGATACGCTCGTAGATCAGGACGTTGGCGTCGACCGCCATGCCGGCGGTCAGGACGATGCCCGCGATGCCGGGCATGGTGAGCGTCGCGTCGATCGAGCACATCACGCCCAGCAGGATGAAGATGTTGAGAAGCAGGGCGACGTTGGCGATGAAGCCGGACAGGAGGTAATACGTCAGCATGAAGCCGACCACGAGGATCGTGCCGATGATGGTGGCCCTCACTCCGCTGGCGATGGAATCCGCTCCCAGCGTTGCCGCGACGGAGTATTCCTCCTCCACCTTGACCGGGGCTTTCAGGGGATTCTTGAGCACGTTTGCCAGCTCGAAAGCCTCCTTAATGTCGAAGTTGCCCTCGATGACGCCGCGACCCCCCGGAATCTCGCCCTTGATTCGGGGCGCCGAGTACAGCACCCCGTCGAGCACGATCCCAAGGTAGAAGAACTGCGTCCGCCCGTCCGTCCCCTGCCGGGGCGAGTACTCCCGCGTCACTTCGGCAAAAATTTTGGCCCCCTCGTCGGTCAGCTCGAATTCAATCTTCGGTTCGCCCGTCATGGGATCCGGAATGGCGGCGGCATCCCGCACGTATTCGCCGGTGAGCCCCCGCTCGGGCTTTTTCTTGACGAGCAATTGCGAGACCGATTCCCGTCCGGTCTTGCGATCCTTGCGCACCTCGCTCAGGACCTCGTATCCCGGAGGAACCAGGCCCTCCGCCAGCATGCGGTCGCTTTCCGGATGAACCATCCGGAACGCCAGGAAGGCGGTCTTTTCGATACGGCGGCGGGCCTCGTCCTTCTCCGCGTCGCTCAGACCCGGCATCTGGATCTCGATCCGGTCTTCGCCCGAGCGCTGCAGGGTCGGCTCCGCCACCCCCAGGCTGTCAACCCGGCGTCGCAGAATCTCCACCGCCTGATTGATCGCGCTTTCCGCGTCGCCCGTCAGGGCGTTCGTATCCATTCGCACCGTGAACGACATGCCCCCCTGGAGATCCAGACCCAGCTTGATCTGTCCGTTGGAGCGTTGCTGCACCCAGTTGAGGATCGTCCGGTTCGTATCCTTGCCCGTCGCCGGCTCGACCCGGGGAAAGAACCGTTCCAAGCTGTTCGTGCCGGCGGCGAAGAGCAGATTCGGAAACGTATTGGAACCGGGCTTGCCCTCCAGTTCCCGAGCCTGGGCAAGAATGGCCTGAAAAGCCGGATCCTGCGTGTTCTCCGCATCGCGCTGGAACTGATCCAGCAAATTGCGGCTCGTGGGCGGGTAGAGTTCAAAGGCGGCCCAGAGCAGGACGACGACGACGGTGGACAGCCAGAAAAACGGTTTCTTCATGCGGCGGAGGTGGGAAAGGGGGGGAGACGCGGTTGGGGGATCGGCGGGATTTTCAGGCCTTGCGCTCCAGAACTTCCTGGATGCCGTTCTTGAGCACCTCGAACTTCGATTCCTCGGACCGCAGAGTGATGCTTTGGTCGCGCAGACTGACCACGACGCCGACGATCCCGGAGGAGGTCACCACCTTGTCGCCAATCTTGAGAGCCATGAGCATGGCTTTTCTCTGTTTCTCCTTCTTCTGCCCGGGAACGATCATGACCAGGTACATGACCACGAAAAGCAGGATAAACGGCACCATTTGTGCCCACGGGGGAACGGTGCTCGTGCCCTGCCCCTGAGGCGGCGCGAACCCTAGAAGGGCCCAATCAAACATGTCCTTCGGCATAGAAAAGAAACAGGTCGGCAAAAGTGCGCGAGCCGGGATTCGGAGGCAAGCCCAACCTAGTCCCAACTTGGCCCGTCCGGGTGGCAACCCCTGGACCGGGACGAAAAAAGGGGTCCCGCAGGCACGGGACCCCTGGTTTTGAAGCCTCGCATTGCCGCCCGGACTGGCGGCAATCCGCCGGGCTCATTGGAACTTGTAGTTGACGCCGGCAACCACACGCATGTCGTTCGCCTTGCGACCGGGGGCCGGTTCGCTCACGTACCAGTCCTGGAAGACCACCCGCAAAGCCATCTGCTTCGTCAGGTCCGCTTCCACGCCGATCTCGCCGGTCAGGAAGTAGTTGGCCCAGTCATCGATCTGCGGCTGGTATTCGAACGACTGCCAGACCCGGGCGCGATCGCTCAGCTTGTGCGTGAACTTCTCCGCGAAGCGAATCGTCGCGAAGTCGTCCTCCACGTTGCCGATCTTCTGGAAAACGTAACCCGGACCCGCTTCGGCGCTCAGCGTCGTCCGCTCGTTCTTGATGAAATAATAACCGATACCCGCGCTGATCGGCACCCGGTACTTGATGTCCGCGATCGAATCATGAAGCGCCTCCGCCCGGACGAAGCCGTACCAAGGATCGGCGAAGAGGTAGTTGTATTGGCCGAATCCCTTGACGAACCCCACGTTTTGGACCGAGTTGTTCTCGCCATAGCCGCCGTCGATTCCGGCGAGGAACTCGCCGTGGGCAAATTTTCGCAGGGTGGAGACGTTGGCCGTGAAGAGCAGCGTCTCGCTGTTGCCGTCGGTCACCGAAACGCCAACGCCCGCCGAGGTTTCCCATTTGGGCTTGGGGGGCACGGGAGCCTTCGCGGCGGCGGCCGCGGCTTCATTCGCGGGCTGCGGCGCAGGAACATGGGATGCTTGGTCGTCGGCCAAGGCCGAAATCCCGGCGCCTGCGAGCAGGGCACAGGCCAACCGGACAGGGGTTGAACGGATCATGGAACGTGGCTCTAAGTGGTGGTTCGTGGTGAGAACGGGCGCCATCCGCACCGGACGCAAAGTCTGCCGCGACCGTCGCCCATACAGCTTGCAGTCGCGACCCGCTGCCGATCGTGCCTGCCGCCAAGGCGGGTGGCGCACGGAAGATTGGCTCCAGAGGTAGGACTCGAACCTACAACCCCACGGTTAACAGCCGCGTGCTCTACCATTGAGCTACTCTGGAACCCGGAGCAGGGGCGGGAACTGTATCGACGGCGGCCTGCGCGTCAACGCGGTTTTCCCAAATTCTTCGCAATCCCAATCACGCGCGATCACCGTCCTCGCCCCGCGAGGCCTCCGTCCTAGGCGGAAGTCCCCGCCGGGGAACCACCGGGCCAACCCGGCAAATCCAGACGTCCCGGACGCGGAACCGGGTAACTTCCATCCTTGCCCGGGCACGTCGGCGGCTCCATGTCGTCCCGGCAGTCCTCGGGCAGGGGCAGGTAGGCGAAGCGCGAGGCGTTGATCTCCTCCCATCCAATCTCCCGCCCGGTATAGCAGGAAATCTGGCCCATCACCGTGATCATCGTGCTGCGCGCCATGTAGTCACCATTGTTCACCGGCTGTCCCGACCGAATTCCGGCGAACAAACGATCGTGCTCGATCTGGTACGGATCGCATTGTCCTTCCCAGCGCCAGTTTTTCTCGCCCCAGATCCGGCATGCCTTGACCGACGCCCGTCCTTTGGTTCCGAAGACCAGGCTCGAATCCTCGTCATAGCATCCCGTCGTCGTTCGGCAGAGCGCGTAAACCCGGACCCCGTTCGGGAACTCGTACACGACCGAATGATGATCGAAGACATCACCGTAGATCGGCTCGGACATCGAGGACCGCCCCGCCAATCCATGGCACTTCGTCGGCACGGCGTTGCCCAGGACCCAGCTGGTGCGGTCCAGATTGTGAACCAGGGACTGCGGCACGTCGTCTCCGGACACCCACCGAAAGTGGTACTGGGTGCTCAGCTGCCACTGAAGCTCCGTCAGGCCGGGCGCCCGTTCGGTCACCCCGTACGGCGCACGCAGGAAATTCTCCTCCACGGCCACCACGTCGCCGATGGCTCCCTCCTGAATCCGCCGCACCGTCTCCGCGTAACCGCTGTGGTACCGGCTTTGGAGCCCCGAAACCTTGCTCAACCTCTTCTCCCGAGCCAGCTCGCAGGCGGCCTGCATCAGCTTCACCCCGGCCGGATCGATGCCGTGCGGCTTTTCGACGAAGACGTGTTTTCCCGCCCGGATGGCCGCGTACGCGTGAAACGGATGGAATTTCGCTCCGTTCGCGATCAAAACCACGTCCGACTGCTCGATCACCCGCCGATATCCGTCGAATCCGGTGAAACAATTCCCGTCCGGCACCTCCACTTGCGCCGGCATCATCGCCTTCAGGGCCTCGCGTTTCGTCCTGACCCGCTCGGCAAAAATGTCGCACATCGCCACCAGGCGCGCCCCCCGGTCCGCCGCCAAGGCCTGCGCCGCCGCGCCCGCATTCCTGCCCCCGCAGCCGATCATCCCCACCCGCAGCACATCGCTTCCGGCGGCGTATGCCGTCCGAGCGACGTCCCATCCGCCCAGCGCACTCAACCCCACCGCCGTCGTACTCGTAGCCGTACTCTTCAGGAATTCCCGGCGCGTCGCCTTGAGGCCGGAGGACACGTTGGAACCGTTGGCTTGGGCTTTGGCTTGGGTGCTCATGGTCATGGGGATGGAAACCTCGGGAGGGTTCCGCCATCCTCGCCCTCGTTCCCGCCACCGAGGCCAACCGGATCTTGGCAAATGCGCCTCGGAAAATAATCTGCCCCGAAACAAAACGGAATCGGGGCGCATTCTGTCGAACGTAGGAACCTTGGTCCCGTTTCCCTGAACCCGAACCTCGTCCCATGCCGAGCCCCACCCTGCCCCATTGGCCCCCTGCCCGCGAGCATCCCCGCCATGCGGCGGCTCTCGGCATCGCCCTGATGCTTCTTCCCGTCCCCGTTCCGGCCGACGTGGTCATCAACGAGATCATGTACCACCCACCCGACGACCGTGACGAACTGCAGTGGGTGGAACTGCTGAACACCGGTTCCGAACCCGTCGACCTTGCGGGCTGGTCCTTCACGCAGGGCCTCAAGTTCGCCTTCGCGTCCCCCACCCCACTGGCACCCGGCGCCTGCCTCGTCGTGTCCCGTGACCTGGGCGGCTTCCGTCTGCGATATGGCCGCGACCTGCCCGTGGTCGGGGAGTTCGACGGAAAACTGAGCCATGGCGGGGAAACCATCACGCTGGCCCGACCCGACGGGACGGTCGTCGATTCGGTCAAGTACGACGACCAGCCCCCATGGCCCACATCGCCCGACGGCGGCTCCAGCTCCCTCGAGCGGATTGTACCCGGGCTTTCCGGGCTCCTGCCCGAGAATTGGGCCCCCTCCCCGCTACCCGAAACCCGCCAGGCCGCCGGCACGCCTGGACGCCCCAATGCCGCCGCCCGCAGCAACCTGCCTCCGGTCGTCGAGGAGGTTCGCTTCGAGGTCATGCCGCCCGGGCAACCCGTTCCCGTCACGGCACGGATTCGGGATGTCGACGGGGTGACTCTCGCCCGCGTCACGTGGCAGAGCCTCGCGCCGGAGACCTCGAATCGCGGAACCCGCCCTGCTTCCGCCTCTCCGGCCGCCGAATCCGTGTCGATGACCTTCGAATCCGGGGCCCGAACCAACGGGTTCTGGAAGGGAGTGCTTCCCGGGCAGCCGGACGGGAGACTGCTCCGATTCCAGGTACACGCGACCGACGGCTCGGGCTCCGTACGAAGCTATCCCCATCCCGACGACAGTCGGCCCTCGCTTTCCGCGTGGATCGGTTCGTCCGCGCCCGCGGGGCGCATCCCGATGGCCAGCCTGCTCCAGTTCGGCCCCGGCGAACGCCGCGGGCCATCCCTCCGGAATTTCGGGGGAAATCCCCGTCGCGGCCCGGGAGGCACCTGGATCTCCACGGAACCTGCCCGCGGACAGTCCGCCCTGGTCCTCGCGCCGTCCGACGGGGGCCCCCCGCGAATCTTCGACCATATCCGCATCACTCCCCGACAGGGCGGCTGGAAGGTCCGCTTCAACCGGGACCAACCCCTCGATGGGCTCACCACCGTCAATGTCTTCGACGAAGGCAATCCCCGTTACCTGCTCTCGGAGTACCTCGCCTACGAACTGTACCGGGCGTCCGGCGTGCCCGCGCCCCTCGTCGATCATTGGCGCGTCGCGTTCAACGGTCGGCCCGTGGGGGCCCACCTCGTGGTCGAACAACCCAACGCTTCCTTCCTCAAACGGGTGGAGCGTCCTGCCGACTCCGACCTCTTCAAGCTCCTCTGGTATGGTCGCGGATTGGTCGAACAACACGAGAAGAAGAACAACCCGGATACCGGCCACGCCCAGCTCGTGGCCACCGTCGAACAGCTTCAGTCCCTTCAGGGCCCGCCGGCATGGGACTACATCCAACGCCATTTCCGCGTCGACGACTTCGTGAACTACTATGCCGTCAACATGTGCATCCAGAACTGGGACGGCTTCTTCAACAACTACTTCGTCTACCGCGAGCCCGGAGCCGACGGGCGCTGGGGCATCATTCCATGGGACGAGGACAAGACCTGGGGCGACCACGACGGCGCCAATGCCTCCTACGACTGGTACACGATGCCGCTGACCATGGGCATGGGAGGCGACCATCCCCGCGGCGGCGGGGACGATTCCCGGGGGCTCGGCTTCGACCCCGGCACCTGGTGGCGCCCCCCCGGTGTCTTCTCCGGACCCCTGCTTGCCAACCCCGAGTTCCGCCGACGCTTCAAGGCCCGCCTGCGCGAAATCTGCAACACGATCTTTACCGAGGAATCCATGGAAGCCCCGATCTCCCGGCTGGAGCGAAACCTCGAATCGGAATCCCCGGGGCGCGCCTCGGGCGAACGTTTCCAGAATCTCGTCCAGTCCTTCCGGCGGCAGGTGCAACACCGCCGGAAGTTCATTCTGCAGGAGCTTTCCAAGGACGGTCCGTAACCGGGGCGGCCGGACGGGAAGACACCCTGCCCCGCGTTTTCCGGGTCGCCCGCCTCTCTCCCCGTCCCGGGCAAAAAAGGAGGCGCCGAGCCCCCGCTCGACGCCTCGAACAACCCATCAACCAACCGACTCGGATCGAATCAGCTCTTCGCCGACTCATCCGGAATCCGCATGCCGTAGAACGACCGGTAAACGAACACCAGGGCGATCAGGGAGAAGATCACGCCGATGGCGAGCTTCGCGGGGGCGCTCTTCATCGTGACGGCGATCTCGACGGCGAGCAGGCCGAACAGGGTCGTGAATTTGATCACGGGATTGAGCGCGACCGACGACGTGTCCTTGAAGGGATCGCCGACCGTGTCGCCCACGACGGTTGCCGCGTGGAGGTCCGTGCCCTTCTGACGCAACTCGACCTCGACGATCTTCTTCGCGTTGTCCCAGGCACCGCCGGCGTTGGCCATGAAGATCGCCTGGAACAGGCCGAAGAACGCGATCGCGATGAGGTAGGCGATGAAGAAATAGGGATCGAAGAACGGCAGGGCCAGAGCGAAGCAGAACACGACGATGAAGATGTTCCACATGCCCTTCTGCGCGTATTCCGTGCAGATCCGCACGACCTCCTTGCTGTCCTTGTCGGAGGCCGTCGCCGCGTCCAGCTTCATGTTCTGCTTGATGTAGACGACCGCCCGGTAGGCTCCCGTCACCACCGCCTGGGTCGAGGCACCGGTGAACCAATAGATCACCGACCCGCCCATGATCAGCCCCAGGATGATCGTCGGCTGCACGATGCTCAGATGGGCGATGACGTTCCCGAACAGGTTCTCGAGCAGGATGATGATGCCGAACACCATCGTCGTCGCGCCCACCACCGCGGTGCCGATCAAGACCGGCTTCGCGGTCGCCTTGAACGTGTTGCCCGCCCCGTCCCCCTTCTCCAACTGGTACTTGGCGTTCTCGAAGTCCGGCTTGAATCCAAATTTCTTCTGGATCTCCTCCCGGATGCCCGGACGCGCCTCGATCTGGCTCAGTTCATAGACCGACTGGGCGTTGTCCGTCACCGGCCCGTAGCTGTCCACCGCGATGGTCACCGGGCCCATGCCCAGGAAGCCGAACGCCACCAGGCCGAAGGCGAAGATCGGCGCGGCGAAC
>CAZSOV010000208.1:0-14288 GCA_964608505.1 uncultured Verrucomicrobiota bacterium | reverse complement strand
CCGCTGCCACGACCACAAGTTCGACCCCGTCCCCATCCGCGATTACTACAGCCTCTACGGCGTCTTCCGTTCCTCCACCGACCGCCTCGTCGGGCTCGGTCCCGAACCATCGGACCCCGAGTACCTCCGCCGGAAATCCAAGCTCGCCGAAAAGATGCGCGAACGACGGGCGGAGGTCGCCACCCGCGCCCGGGCCCGCGCCGGTGATTACCTGGCCGCTCAACTCCGGATCGAGGCCTATCCCGAGGAAGGGTTCGACGAGATCCTCGGCCCCGAGGATCTGAATCCCGCCCTCGTCCGCCGCTGGCGCGACTGGTTGCACACCGCCACCCGGGACGACCGCATCGATTCCCTGTTCGGGCCCTGGGCTGCCCTCCGGCGGCTGGCGCCGGAAACGTTCGCCGCGGAAGCTCGAAAAGCGCTCGATTCGGTGTGCCGGTCGCCCGACCTCCATCCGCGCGTTGCCGCCTTGTTCGCGACTCCCCCTGTTGATCTGGCCGAAGCCGCGGCACGCTACGCCGCGCTGTTCCGGGAGGCCCTCGCCTCCGACCCCTCCAACGACCCAGGCCTGGCGGCGGTGCGCGCCTTCCTCCACGATCCCGACAGCCCCTGCACCGTCCCGGACACGGGCATCGTCGACAACGACCAGTTCTTCACCAATGACGTGCGCGAGGAATTGTGGAAGCTGCAATCCGAGCTGGATCGCTGGCTCATCGGCCATCCGGAGTCGCCCCACGTCGTCGCGCTCGGCGATCGTCCCCCCGGACCGAATCCACGGGTGTTCAAGCGCGGGAATCCCGGACAACCCGGCGACGAGGTGCCACGGCAATTCCTTGAAGTTCTCGCCGGTCCGCAGCGCCAACCGTTCCGCGATGGGAGCGGACGACGCGAACTCGCCGAAGCCATCGTGGCTCCGACCAACCCCCTGACGGCCCGGGTCGCGGTCAACCGCGTCTGGGCCCGGCACTTCGGCACCGGGCTGGTCCGCACCACCAGCGATTTCGGGCTGCGCGCCGATCCGCCGTCAGATCCCGAGTTGCTCGATTGGCTCGCCGACCGCTTCGTCGCGTCGGGGTGGAGTCTGAAGGCACTGCATCGCCTGATCTGCGAATCCGCCACCTACCGCCAGCAGGCCATGGCCGGCGACGCCCAACCCGGCGACGCCACCCTCGCGCACGCCCGCGTCCCGCTCCGTCGCCTCGATTTCGAGCAACTTCGCGACGCCGTCCTCCACGTCACCGGCGAACTCGATCCCCGCGGGGGAGGCGCGCCCGTCGACAACTTCGCCTCGGGCAACACCCGCCGCACCGTGTACGGGCTCGTGGATCGCCAGTTCCTGCCGGCCACGCTGCGGCTCTTCGACTTCCCGCATCCGGACGTCCACGTTTCGACGCGCCACGAGACCACCGTGCCCCAGCAGGCCCTGTTCCTGCTCAACCACGAATGGCTGGCCGCCCGTGCCCGGGCCCTGGCGGCCTCCGTCGCCGCAACCGCCCCCACCGCGCCCACCGCGCCCGCCGCGCGCATCGAAGCCCTGTATCGCCGGGTTTTCCAGCGCGCGCCCTCCGAGCGTGAACGCGCCGCCGGCCTTCGCTATCTCGCCACGCCTCTCCTGCCCCCAACCCCCACCCCGCCACCGTCCGACTGGACCTGCGGCTACGGCGAATACGACGAGGCCCTGAAACGCGTAAAATCGTTCACCCCCCTCCCCCATTTCACCGGAGACGCCTGGCAAGGCGGGCCCGCGTTTCCCGATGTCGCGCTGGGCTGGGTCCAGCTCACCCCACGGGGTGGCCATCCCGGCAACGATCGGCGCCATGCGTGCATCCGGCGCTGGACCGCTCCCCGTCCCCTGACCGTGCGGGTTTCGGGCGAACTCCGGCACGAGGTCGAAGCCGGGGACGGCGTCCGCGCCTTCATCGTCTCCAGCCGGCACGGCGAACTCCGGGCCGCCTCGGTTCACCAAGCCAGGACGCCCATGGAGGTGGCCACGGTGGAACTCGCGACCGGGGACACCCTCGATTTCGTCGTCCACATCGGCAACGAACTGAACAGCGACCAACACCTCTGGGCGCCGACGGTCCAGGCGGCCTCGGGGGACGCCACCTGGGATGCGGAACGTGATTTCCCGGTCGGCCCGCCCACCGGGCCAAACCTGCTCGCGCCCTGGGAGCAGTACGCCCAGGTCCTTCTGCTCTCCAACGAATTCTCCCATCTCGACTGATCGGAACGCCCCCCATGAATCCCCCGCCTTCTTCCCGCGTCCATCGTCCCCTCGCGCGGCGCGCCTTCCTGCAACGCGCCGGAATGGGATTCGGATCGCTCGGGCTCGCCGGACTGCTTGGCCCGCCCGCCCCGGCGTCCGATCCCGCCTCCGGCACCTCGCCCCTCGCCGTTCGCGCGCCTCACTTCGCGCCGCGCGCCCGGCGGGTCATCCATTTCTTCCTCAATGGCGGCCCCTCGCACGTCGACACCTTCGATCCCAAACCGGCCCTGGCGAAGCATGCCGGACGAACCCTCCCCGGCGATTACCTCCGCACCGAACGCAAGACCGGCGTCGCGTTTCCCTCGCCCTTCCGCTTCCTGCCGCGCGGCCAAAGCGGTTTGGAGATCAGCGAACTCTTCGAACGCACGTCGGCCCACGCCGACGACATGGCCATCGTTCGCTCGCTCTACGCCCACGCCCCGAACCACGAGCCCTCCCTGATGCTCATGAACTGCGGCGACTCGGCGCAGGCCCGTCCGAGCGTGGGTTCCTGGGTTCTCTACGGGCTGGGCAGCGAAAACCAGAACCTGCCGGGATTCATCGCCATGTGCCCGGGAGGCCATCCCGTGAAGGACGTGGCCAACTGGCAGGCCGGCTTTCTGCCCGGCAGCTTTCAGGGGACCTTCGTCGACTCCCAGCACCGCGAGGTCGACCGCCTGCTCGAGAACATCCGCAGCCGCCACGCCACCCCCGGTATCCAAAGACGCCAACTCGATCTGCTCGCCGAACTCAACGCCGACCATCTCCGTGCCCATGCCGACGATACCCGTCTCGGGGCCCGGCTGGAGTCCTTCGAACTGGCCTTTCGCATGCAGCTGGAGGCCTCCGATGCCTTCGATCTCTCGCGCGAACCGGCCGCCCTCCGCGCCGCCTATGGCGATCACGTCCAGGGCCGGCAAACCCTCATCGCCCGTCGTCTCCTGGAGCGGGGCGTTCGATTCGTCCAGCTCTGGCACGGCGCCGGTCAGCCCTGGGACAACCACGAGAACCTCGAAGCCCAACACCGCAAACTCGCCGCCGAGGTCGACCAACCCATCGCCGCCCTCATCGCCGACCTCAAACAGCGCGGACTCTTCGAGGACACGCTCATCGTCTGCGGGGGCGAATTCGGACGCACCCCGACCGTCGAACTCGACGGTGGCGGAAAATCCAAGCTCGGCCGCGATCACAACCACTACGGCTTCAGCGTTTGGCTCGCCGGAGGCGGCATCCGGGGCGGCGTCGCCCATGGCGCCACCGATGAGTTCGGCTTCAAGGCCGTGCAGAACCGGACCAGCATCCACGATCTCCACGCCACGATCCTGCACCTCCTCGGCTTCGATCACGAACGCCTGACCTATCGCGTGGCGGGACGCGACTTCCGCCTGACCGACGTCGCCGGGGAAGTCATCCGCCCGATCGTGGCCTGACGCCTCACGGAAGCTCCCGGCTCATGGCAAGGTCGCACCGGCACGCATGGGGAGCGTCCGGCAGTCGTGCAAACCCGTGGCGCTCGTAAAGCCGGACCGCGTCCCGGAGGACGGACGCCGTCTCCAGCGTCATCCGCCGGTACCCCATGCGAACCGCCTGCGCGATCACCGCCCGGAGAACCGCCCTGCCAACGCCCTGTCCCCTCGCCTCGCGTCGCAGATACATCTTCCGCAATTCCACCACACCCTCCTCGCCGGTTTGTGCCAGTCCCACGGTGCCCACGGTCCGCCCCCCGGCATCCTCGACGATTCCGAACCAGCCTCCGGCCTCGAGGTAGTGGCCAGCGAGGTCCGTCAAATCACGGTCGGTGCCCTTCGGATCCGGCCTCAATCCAAACTCCTCCAATACGGAAAACACCACCTCCCGTGCCGGTGCCCC
Source organism: uncultured Verrucomicrobiota bacterium (assembly GCA_964608505.1). GTDB lineage: Bacteria > Verrucomicrobiota > Verrucomicrobiia > Limisphaerales > CAIMTB01 > CAIMTB01. Next base: position 10,174 of record CAZSOV010000208.1, on the reverse strand, counting down.
ATCGTCCGCCCGCGCAACCCGCAGCGTGAATCCCTGCGGCATGGCCTCGAAGTCTTTCATCCTTGCCTGGAGCGTTCGTCGCGCCGCGTCCGGGCCCCATCGCCCGGCTCCCGTGAGCCAGGCTGCCAAGTGCCACGACGAAGCCAGCCGTTCACGGTCGGAAAAACCACCCCGCAGATCCACGCCGTCGGAGTTCGCGCCGCGTTCCCTCCAGCCACGTGTCCCACTGAAAGGCGGGACCCGGATCCACCTTGTCCATTTGAACATGGTAGTGGCCGAGCACGCCCTGGTAGTCGCGCAGCGCCTCGTCCGGCAGCTTCCGGCGCACCAACCGCCCGCCCTCGTCCCGCGGGTAATCGCAGCGGAGCCTGGGAAACACCTGACAGAGCGTCGCCGTCAGCCGCACCAGGGCGTCGTACTGTTGCGGCGTGAAATCGTACTGGGCGAGCGTCGAACCTTGGATCTCGCCGACCACCAGCTCCGGACGCGCCGGTTCCAGCTCCTCCGCGGCCTCGGGGTCGGCCCAGCCCCGATAACCGTCGGGAAGCTTCAACCGCACCCGTCCAACTCCGTTGGTGTACCACTCGTGCAGGCGGGCGAGCCGATTGGTCGGAACAGCCCCGGCTTGGGCGATCTCGATGCCGATGGATCGGCTGTTGGACGTCGTCGCATGCCATGCCCGTTCCTTGAGGTCGAGCGTCTGGTAGATCGTCCCGTCCAAATCCAGCATGAAGTGCACGCTGAGCCCTCGCCGATCATGGAGCACTTCGAAACAACGTTCGCTTGTGCCCGTGGCGTCGTAATGCAGGACAAACTGATCGACGACCTCCTGCAGGCGCGGCAGATCCCATCCGCCGCCCCGATATCGTTCGATCTCCTCCTCGCCGAGCTTGTCCCGGCGCAGCCCGTACCGATTCGGGGTTTCGGGATGCCGATCGTCCTTGAGCGTCTCGTCCCAGCTGGATTCCTCGAACGGCACAAATCGGCGTTCGACCCGGTACGCGTCGTAGCCGCCGGGATCGGTCCAGAGCACCACCTGGGTTCCCGAGTGAAACAGACGACCACAGACCACGATTTCGTCCCCCTTCCGGGTCAGTTCGTGCCCGGGGCGTCCCCCCGTACGACATCCGAATCCGCCCAGCAGCAGAAGCAGTCCCAACCCCAGCCCGCGGAGGGAGAAGCATCGAGTCACAGCGTCATCCTTCGCCCAGAAGGCCGGCGAGAATCAAGGCCTGGATGCCGCACACGACGAAGAAGATCAGCCAGAAGGCCACCTCCCGGGCCCGCAGCGAGCGCCGCTCGGCGCGCGTCACGAACAACCGGACGGACAATCCACCCAACTCCATTTCATCTCCGTTGCGCAGCGGATGACGCCGGAAGGCGCCCCCCGCCAAGCGGGCCACTGCATCCTCCCGCACCATGGCCACCCACCCCTCCCCGGGTACCCAATCGATGACCATGTGCCGCTCCCAAACGCCAGGCACGGCAACGGACAACGAGTCCTGGGGATGCCGCCCGATGGAAAACGGAAGCGGCCAGATCGGAACGGCGATCGCCTCTCCGCCTTCCCACCGCACGTCGGCTTGAAACAGCGCGTTGCGGAGGCGAGCCACGATGCAAACAGCGAATTATCGTCCGCCCCAGAGACCACGTCGCGGAACGTACAACTGATCCCCCGGGACCACCGGCGGGTCGAACTTCCGGTTGTTCTTGGCCTTCCGGCCATCGACGATGAGCCGCGAACCATCCACCTTCACGACTTCAATCCGGTTACGAGCCGCGAAGTCGGTGAAACCGCCCGCCGAGGCAATGGCCCCCATCACGGTGATCTCCCCGGTGTACACCAACCTTCCACCCGCACGCACCTCGCCCTGCACGTAGAAGACGCGGTTCTCCGTCTTCACCGTCACCGTCAGCCGCTTGTAGTAGGTCGGAACGTAGAGATCCTGAATCTCCTTCTGCAATTGCCCGGAGGACTTCCCCTCCGCCTGGATGGAGCCGATCAACGGCAGATTCACGGTGCCATCCTCCTTGATGCGCTCCTCCTTGTCCGTGGGCGGATTGGGCCCCGCAAAGACGATGGTCAACAGGTCCCCCTTGCGCAGGACGTCCACGAAGGCCGCCTGCGGTTTTCCAGCGGCGTTGGTGGCACTGGACGTCCCCGCCCCTCCACCGGCGCAGCCGAACCACCCCAGGCAAACCAGCACCAAGGCCAAGCCTTTCGCGCATCCCGCCAAACGATCGGTCCAGAACGACATGGTGTGCATTTCCCGTCAGTACTTCTTCTTGAGTTCGATCTTGCTGCCGTCGGAAGGAGCATCCTTCTTCCCTTCGCCACCCTTGCCCCCGCCGCCCTCTTCCTTGTCGCGGCTGGTGTAGCTCTGGTAGTAATCGTAATAGTACCCGCTGTAGTAGTAGTAGTTCTCGTCCTGCGACATGTTGATGTTGTTGAGGACGATTCCGATCAGGTAACCACCGACCTTTGACACCATCTGCTTGGCGCGGATGGTCATGGCCTGCGGGTACTTGCGGTATTGAATCACCTGCAGCGAGATGTCCACCTCGCTCGCCAGCACCACCGCGTCGCTCACACCCATGATCGGAGGCGAATCGAAAAACACGAAATCGTACCTCCGCTTGACCTCCTGGATGAGCTCCTTCATCTGCGCCGAACTCAGGATGCCCATCGAACTGCTCGGCAACTTGCCGCTCGGCAGAAAGTCGAGCGTCGGCAGCGAACTGGTCTGAATCACTTCCTCCAGCTTGTTCTGTCCCAGCAGATAGTTCGTGAGTCCCATCGAGTTCGAGACCTTCAGAAACTTGTGCATGCTCGGGCGCCGCAGGTCCGAATCGATGATCAAGACCCGGTTCCCGTTCTGGGCAAAAACCACCGCCAGGTTGAACAGCGTCGTCGACTTGCCCTCGCCCGCGCCGCCGCTGACAATCGTGATCGTGTTGTAGGTCTCGTCCTTGCGGGTAAACAGCACGTTCGTCCGCAGGACGCGATAGGCCTCCGCGTGCGGACTATCCGCGCCTTCTTCCAGCAGGGAACCCACATTCTGGGGAATCACGCCCAGCACCGGTGCCTGCAAGGTCCGCTCCACGTCGTCGATGGTCTTCACCGACGTGTCGAGGTACTCGATGAAGAAGGCCAGACCGATGCCCACCACCAATCCCACCACCACGCCGAACGCGATGTTCAAGGGGATGTTCGGCTTGACGGGCTTCAGCCCCTCCTCCGCCGGGTCGGTGATGATCACCAGCGACTGACGGGGGATCTTCTTGTCGAAGGTTTCCTGCGCCAGTTTTCGGCTCAGGACGTCGAGCATGATCTTTTCGTTCTCCGCCCGCCGCTTCTTCAAATAGAACTCGCGGTATTGCCCCGTCCGCTCCAAATCCTCGGTCTGCGCCCTTTGGACCTCCTCGTCCAACTTCGCCAACTCCTTCTGGTAGGCCTCGATCTGAGTGTTCAAACCCTCGAGGATTCCGGAAATCCGGGCCTCCACGTCCTTGTTGACCTGTTCCAGCAGCTTCCGAACCGCCACGACCTCCGGGTTCTTGTCACCCAGTTCGGATTCCAATCGCACCAACTGCTGCCTCGCATCGACATCCTTTTGGAGGACATCGATCAGCAGCACGTCATCGCGGTAGAGCGTGGGCAGCGCATTGCGCAGTTTCTCGCGATCCAAACCGTTCAAGCGGTCGTAGGTCGCCTGAACCCGGACCAATTGCCGCTTCACTTCCGTCCGCAGATTGTCCGTCCGCCGAACCACATCCGCCTCGAGAGTGCCGACGCTCCACGAATCCATCATCAGATCCGTGATCCGATTCGTCGTTCGCAGCGCGTCGAGCTCGGTCTGCAACCGGTCCACCTTGTCCTGCTGCTCCTTGAGGCTCTTCTCGATCTCCTTGATGCCGCGATCCGACATCTTTTCGCGCTCGGACAGGCGGATATCCCGGTAGATTTGGGCAATCTTGTTTGCGATGCGCGCGGCCTCCGCCTTGTTGCGGCTGTAGGCGCGAATCTCGATCATCGTCGTATTCCGATACTGACGAATGTCGATCTTGTCCTTGAGGAACTCGAAGGTCTCGACCGTCTTCAGCGTGCCGTTGCCGGGCCCGAGAATGTCCCGCGACCACTCGTTGTTGAGGTCCAGGGCATCGATGACCTGATACAGGTTGGTCTTCGATTGGATGACCTCGAATTCGGTCTGAAGAAAGAAGGGATCGGGCGGCCCGGACACGGCCATCTGCCCGATCAATGAAACGTCGGAGGTGTCCTTCTCGACCTTGATCCGCGCATAGCTCATGTAGGTTTCCGGCAGCATGTAGGTCACGACCGTGGTCGTGATCACCACCAGCAGAAACACGGCTATGATGACGGTCTTCCGAATCCGAATGATCCGCCAGTAATCGAGAAAATGAAGCTTTGAATCCGCCGGATCCGGCGCCTTGAAATTATCCATAAGAAAAGGAGGCTAGATTTGGACTCCAGCCTCCTTTCGACTGCAAGTCAACCTAGGCGTTCGATCTTGATCCCTGCCTTCCGCGACAAAAGCGAACTTGCCGAGATTAGAACTGCCCGCGCACACCCAGGAACACGCGGTTGCGGGTGTAACTCCGGTTTGCCGTGTCGGAATCGACGCGGTCGTAGTTGTAACCCGTTTCCAGCGCCAGGTTCTGGGTCAGATCGTACGTCAACGACACGCCCAGAATGTAAATGTTCTCGTCCGTGTTGTTGTACACGCCGTTGTCAAACGAGCCGAGCTGCGCCTGGCCCGACAACCGTCCGGTCAGCGCTTCGGTGATCTTGTGCGAAACCACGGCGTACGCGGTGTAGGACTCCTGATCGATGGTCAGATCGCTTTCCACGATTCCAGCCGGAGCACCCAAGAGCGCCAGCGTCACCAGCGCGTCCGTGCGGTTGCGGCCATAGCGCACGCCGCCGCGCACGTAGCTGCCTTCCGCGTATTCCACCGTGCCGCTCAGGTCCGCGAACGGATTCCACTGGTCCGGCTCCCCGGCAATCTCGTTGTACGTCACGTTCTGCGCACCGCCGCGGAGCGAGAAGAACGTGTGGCTGGACATCGTGTAGTCGGCGCCGGTCACCAGGTAATGCGAACGGCTGTTCCGCTTCGTCGAGTCCAACGCCGGATTGCCGCCGGCAACCATCGGCTGGCCACCGTCGAAATCCACGATTTCGTACCAATAACCCAGAATGCCCGCCAAAGAGGGGCTGATGGTCCAGCGCGTCTCGCCCCGGAGCGTGTGCTCCATGCGGTCCAGAAGCGCCGAGAAGCTGCCCGCTCCATCGGTTTCGTAATCGTACCAGACGTTCGCGTAACCAACCTCCAGGCCGACCAGCGGGGTGAATTGCCCCACGTACTTCAGGTCCGCGCTGTTCTTTTTGTTGGTCCCATCGCCACGCAAGGGCGCCGTAATGACACCACCGCGATCCACAAGGACGGGTTCCTGGGTCCAAGTAAAGGTGTCGTTGAGACGTACCACGTGGTTCTCGGAAAGCTTGTACTCCCCGAGAAGGTCAGCGAACAGACCGTGATCCCACGGTTCATTGTCCCGATCCTCGAAATACCGGGCGGCGTATTGGGTCTGCAGCTTGAGCAGGTGCTGTTCCCCCTGATGGGCAAGCGTCACACCGGGACGAACTTCAAAGCCAAAGCTGTCACGCTTGGCCGGCGCAAATCCGCCACCCGCCAGCGGAACCACGGCTCCCGAAGGCGCGGCGGTGTAATTATCATCATAAAACCCGCGCAACGAGGCACTAACCTCCCACCACTTCGAGTCATCGACGGTGACGGTTTGAGCCGTGGAGGTGGTGCAATAACCAGCGACGGCTACCGCCGCTAGACCCGCAGTCTTGAAGATGTTCTTCATAAATGGCTGGAAACTTGTCAGTTAACCCGCGTTGAGAGTCGCTGAAAAGTGCCCCTTTCCTATTCCCTGAAGGCCCGAGTGTCAACCCATTTTCTCCCCGCCAGCCATTCCCTCCAAATAGGCACTCGCCGGCCCCAGGACCTCCGTCCAACGAAACCCAAACGACCTCCGCCAAGCCCCTTCGCGCAGGCTCCGATGGCGTTCCGCCGACTCCATGGCCCATACCACGCCGTCCGCCAACGCGCCGGGCGTCTCCCGCGGACAAATGACCCCGGTCACCCCATGCACCGTGGAATCCACCAGCCCGTCCACGGGATAAACCACCGCCGGCACCCCCATGGCATTGGCTTCGATAACGTTCAAGCCCCAGCCTTCCCGCACCGACGGATGCAACAACAGATGGCTCTCCCGTAGCTGTCGGAGTTTCGCCTCCTCCGAGAGGTACCCCGCGAAATGAACCTGGCTCGCCAATCCCAACCCCTCCGCCAAGGCCCCCAAATTCATGCGTTCGGCGCCGTCCCCGATGACCGTCAATTCCGCCACCACGCCCCGTCGGCGCAGTTCCTCGACGCAGCGGATGGCGTGATCCACCCGCTTGTTCGGAGCCAGGCGCGAGACCGCGACGAGGCGAATGGGAGCGGGGGCGGGCGACGGGGACAGGGCCGGGAGTGGCTCGAGATCCATCCCGTTGTCCAGCACCTTCACCTCCCGCACGCCGTGCCGGAGCAGCGCCCGGCGGGTGGATTCCGACGGCACCCAGAAGGGCGTGCGACGGTAAAGCCAGTGCGTCCACCGCTCCTGCCACGGCCCGAGGCGGTTCACCGGCCACCGGTAAAAGGAACTCCAGATGGGGCCCAGCACCTCGTGGATGTAGGCCAGGCAGCGCGTGCCACACCACCACGGCGCGTACCAGGGAATGCCGTGGTGCTGATCGATGACCAAGTCATAGCGAGGCTGGGTGCGGGCCCACCGGCGGGCCGCCAGTACGGACGAAAAAACGCCGCCCCCGCGCCGAATCCGAATCCCACCGATCCGTTCCTCCGGCGCCGCCCCGGGGAAATCGAAGGTGAACCAGTCGACCTCGTGCCCCCGTTCGACGAGCGCCCCGAGGAAGGCCTGGGTCACCCGTTCCGCGCCGCCGGCCAGAGGATTGCGGGGGTCGCGCCAGTTGAGCATGAGGAAGCGCAGACGCTTCCGGCCGGGATCGGACTTCATCGTGCGGGACAACGTGCCGGGCGGGGCTTGCAGTCGAAAGGCAGCATGTCCCTTCCTCTACGGCGACGGCGACGGAGCCGCGGCGGGATCCGGGGAGCCCGTGACGCGGGCCTTCAGGGTTTCGAAGTCCATGGGACCGCTGACGATCGTCTCGATCTTTCCCTCGGCGTCGAGAATGACCGTGGTGGGAAAGCCCTCGACCTGCCCCAGAGGCCCCGGGAGTTGGTCGGGTCCGGCGCTGACCAGGGGGTAGGTGACCCCGTGTTTCCGGGCGAAGGCCTTCAGGACCACCCGATCCTCCCCGCTCAGCCCGACCACCACCACGCGGTTGGTCCCCAACTCGGTTTGCAGACGGTTCAGATGAGGGACTTCCTGAACGCACGGAGCGCACCATGTCGCTCCGACCGTCAACACCACGCGACGCCCCCGCCAGTCGGAGGACCGGATCGTGTCCCCGTCGAGCGTGATCCACTCGAAATCCGGCAACGACTGCCCCGACCACGCCACGGGATCCACCTCGCGCGGGGCGTCGATCCGGGACGTCACGTGCACCTGCATCGACCGTTGGGCGCTGAAGAAGAACAGCGCGAGGAACCCCGCCGTCGCGACCATCGCGAGGACCGAGAGCCACACCCCGGTCCATCCCATCATCCGCGCTTCCCGGCTGCGGCGCAGGTGCAGGACCCCCAGCACGAAGCCCACGGCGGCCAGCACGGAACCTACCAGGATGACGCTGGTCACGAGACCCAGGAGGCCGAGCACGAGCGAGGCGACGGCCAACGCCGGGGTGCGGGCCCGCCGCGGCGGGGCGATTCCGGTTCCCGACGCGGGGGAGGGCGGTGCCATGGCGGAACCCTAGGCAGAACTCCGTCCCGCCCGCCAGCTTCCACCGACCGCCGGATCCCCGCGCCGGACGATCTGCGACGTCCGGTGCGAAACCTCGGTGTGGGTCCGGCGACTGCCGGGTCGACCGCTTCCCCTCCCTCCCCTTTCGCCGGCCCCACTCCCGCCGCGACTCGGCCCGCCTTCGCGGGGACGCTCCGGGAACCGGCAGCGGGCCCCTCTCGACTTTGTCGCTGGCCCGGTTCCCCGCGGAACACGGACCGCCGGAACATCAGTCGCCACGGGGCCCCTGAGGTGGGGGGAGGACCAGGGCGGGGCTACTTGCGTCGCGGCGTGCGGCCCGGCTTCCGCAGCCGCTGCTGCAGGGCCCGGATGATCGTCTCGAGCACCTTGACTCGGGCATGGTGCTTGCAGTTGGACTCGATCACCGACCAGGGCGCGTCGGGCGTGCTCGTGCGGAAGAGCATCTCGTCCACGGCCGCCTTGTAGGCATCCCACTTCTCGCGGTTGCGCCAGTCCTCGGCGGTGATCTTCCACTGCTTGTAGGTCACCTGTTCGCGTTCCCGGAACCGCCGCAGCTGTTCGTCGGGATCGATGTGGAGCCAGAACTTGAGCACCACGGTTCCCGCCTGCACCAGGTGCTGCTCCATCTCGTTGATCTCGCGATAGGCCCGCCTCCACTCGGCCTCCGTGCAGAAGCCCTCGACGCGCTCGACCAGCACCCGTCCGTACCAGGAGCGGTCGAAGATGGTGACATGGCCCGCTTTCGGCATCTCGTTCCAGAACCGCCAGAGGTAATGGTGGGCCTTCTCGATGGCGTGCGGCGCGGCGATGGGCACCACGGCGTAGCCGCGGGGATCCAGGTTGCGGGTGACCCGCTTGATGTTTCCCCCCTTGCCCGCGGCATCCCACCCCTCGAAGACCAACACCACGGGAACCCGGTGCCGGTAGATCTCGTGTTCGAGTTCGCGGAGACGCACCTGGCCCCGCTTCAACCGCCGCCGATAGTCCTTTTCCCCCAACGACACCGTCAGGTCGACCGTGTCCAGCACCGAGACCTGCAGGGCCGCGGGAAGCTCCGGAAACGGGACCGCAAGGCGGGGCTCCCGCTCCTCGGCCTCCCGCTGGGAGATGCGCCGCTCGAGCGCGCCGGCGATGGTCCCGAAGATCTTCAGCGTCGCGAAGCGCTGGTCGTGCGCCTCCACGATGGTCCACGGCGCGAATTCGGAATCCGTCCGGCCCAGCATGTCGCTGCTGGCGGCCAGCCACTCCTCGTACTGCCGGTGATGCTTCCAGTCGGCGCGCGTCACGCGCCAGGCCGTGGCGGCCTTGGACTCGAGCTTCCGGAACCGTTTCTTCTGCTCCTTCGCCGAGATGTGCAGGAAGAACTTCACGATCACGGCGCCGTCCGCGACGAGTTGCCGCTCGAAGGCGAGGATGTCGGCGAACGCCTGGGGCAGGGCCTTCCCCTGGATCCCGCCCTCGACCCGATCCCCGACCACGCGGCGGTACCAGCTGCGGTCGAAGATGGTGATGCGTCCCCGGGCCGGGGTATGGCACCAGAACCGCCAAAGGAACGGGCGCATCGCCTCCTCCTCGTTCGGGGCCAGCGAACTGATGACCGAGACGCCCCGCGGATCCAGCGGCAGCAGGATTTCGTTGATCAGGGTGCCCTTGCCCGCCGCCCCCCATCCCTCGAACACGACGAGCACCGGAACGCCCAGCTGATGCGCCCGGCGCTGCAATTCGGCGAGCTTGAGGTCGAGTTCGGGCTTCGCCTTCCGGTAGGCGGTCTTGGTGACTTCCCGGGAGAGATCGAGGTTGGCCAACATGGAGGTCGGGGTTTCAGGAAAAGGAACGAGGCGAGGTTTCGGGAGCCCGGGCGAAGGCCGTTCCCCTGAGCCTCGTCCGGACGACGCCCACGCTTCGCGGCGTCGCCCCCTCGGAATCCATTGCCCGCATCCTGCCCGGTGGCCCCCACCCGAGGCGAGCCCAGGGCGACCGCGCCTTTGCCAAGGCCGGTGGGGGCCCGCGCTGACCCGTGGCGTGGCCCCCCGGGAGAGCCGACGGGACCGGTGAACCCATGACTCGGCCAGCGCCGGCCCCGCCTCGCCAGGGCGCACCGGATGTCGACCCTGACCCGATGACCCGCTGACCCCAGGGCGATTGACAAAGTCCTGCGTGGAACTGCGATGTGGGGCCGGCGACTGCCGAGTCGCAG
>CAZSOV010000207.1:0-14460 GCA_964608505.1 uncultured Verrucomicrobiota bacterium | reverse complement strand
CCCGGATCGCCCAGTACGAGATGGCGTTCCGCATGCAGACCAGCGTGCCCGAGCTCGTCGATCTCTCCCGCGAACCCGCCCACGTCCTCGACCTCTACGGCCCGTCCGTGCGGGAGCAGGGCAGCTTCGCCTACAACTGCCTCATGGCCCGGCGCCTCGTCGAGCGCGGCGTCCGCAGCGTCCAGGTCATGCACGCCGGCTGGGACCAGCACAACAGCCTCACCACCGAGCTCTACACGCAGTGCCGGGACACCGACCAACCCTCCGCCGGCCTCGTCGCCGACCTCCGCCAGCGCGGGCTCCTGGACGACACCCTCGTGGTCTGGGGAGGCGAGTTCGGACGCACCCCGTTCCTGCAGGGCAACCTCGCCGACCGCCCCCGCTGGGGACGAGACCATCATCCGTACGCCTTCACCGCGTGGATGGCCGGCGGCGGCACCCGGCCCGGATTCACCTACGGCGAGACCGACGACCTCGGCATCAACGTCGTCCGGGACCCCGTCCACGCCCACGACTTTCAGGCCACCCTGCTCCATCTCCTCGGCCTGGATCACGAGCGCCTCACCTACCGCTTCCAAGGCCGCGACTTCCGCCTCACCGACATCCACGGCCACGTCGTCCGCGATCTGCTCGCCTAGTCCGGACCCCTTCCTACCCCTTCAGCCGGTCCCGATAGGCCCGGGGCGACACGCCGGTCCAGCGGCGGAAATGGGCCGACAGATGGCTGGGATCGCAGAATCCGGTCTCCATCGCGATGTCCCCGACCGCGGCCTTCGTCCGTTCCAGCAGTTCCTTCGCCTTTTCCACCCGCAGTCGGATCAGGTACTGGTGCGGACTCATGCCGGTCGAACTCCGGAAGCACCGCGAGAAATGGAACGGGGACAGGCCCGCCGCCCGGGCCATGTCCGGAATCGAAAGCTCCCCCGCGAGCCGTTCCCGGATGCACTGCATGGCTCTGCGCAGCTGATGGGGGGTCAGGGAACCCCGCTTCGCGCCCTCCGAGTTGCCCGGTTCCAAAACGGTGTAGTCGCGCAGGACATGGGCCGCCAGGGCCTGGCCAAGCGATTCGACGTATCCCCTGCCCTGCGGGTGATCCGTCGTGGCCTCCGCCCGGATCCGCTCGCACAACGCCCGTGCCACGGGATCGTCGACGCCCCGCCGGGGCAGGAATCTTGGCACCTGGCCGGTCCCCGGCAGGAGGGCGTGGCTCAACAGCAACCGCGGCGCGAGAGAGACCAGAAAGAACCTCCCGCCCCGCCGCACCCGGGACGCAAAGACCACCCCGGCCGGGAAGAAACTGACCTGCCCCGCCCGTGCCGTCTGGTGCCGATACCCTCCCCCATCGGCCACCTCCCAGTCCGTCGGTTCCTCCACGTGCACGGCGAAAACAAAATTCACCGGGGTCGCGGCCGGGATCTCCAGAGCCCCGATGCAGTGCTCCTCCACGTGCACCGACGACCACCCGCGGCGGGTGGAGTCCAGCTCCGGCTCCCCCGGAATCGCCCGGAGCCGTTCCCCGCTGGCCATCGCCACCAGCCATTCCCGCCCGGCGTCGTCCTTGGACCCGCCCCGTTCGCCGCGGTGGCCGGGCAACCTCGCGGTGCTTTCCGTCATGTCCGAGTCGAACGTTTCTGCCGACGATTTCCTGACCGCGACCCCGGCGCCGTCGTTTCCCCTGCCCCCCGGCCCAGCCCTGCCCGTCCTGCTCGTCTCGTGCGTCATGGCAACGACTCATGCGTGCTTCGGGCCTCGAATCCGCAAAACCCGTAACCTCCGGGCCCCGGGAGGGCGTCCGTGGGTATCAGCCGTGCACGACGTGACCCGCGCCCTCAACGATGCCGCCTCCGCGGGCACCCTCACCGCCGAACAACTGCTGCCGCTCGTCTACGACGAACTCCGCCGCCTCGCCTCCCTCAAGATGAGCGGCGAATCCTCCCGGCACACCCTCCAACCGACCGCGCTGGTTCACGAAGCCTGGATGCGCCTCGCCGGCGCCGCCACCTGGCAGAATCGCGCCCATTTCTTCGGGGCCGCCGCCGAGGCGATGCGCCGCATCCTGGTCGACCATGCCCGCCGCAAACACAGCCTCAAACGGGGCAGCGGCGCGCAGGCGGTCGAGTTCGAGGAATCCAAACTCGTCCTGTCCGTGCCCGCCGATGAACTGCTCGCGGTGCACGAGGCACTCGATCTGCTGGCCCTGAAGGACCCCCAGGCCGCGGAACTCGTCAAACTCCGCTACTTCGTCGGGCTCACGATGGAGGAAGCCGCCGCCACCCTCGGCCTCCCCAAACGGACCGCCGAGGGCGTCTGGACCTTTGCCCGCACCTGGCTGCACCGCACCATCCGGACCCGGTTGGCCGCATAATTCACCCGCCCGAGGATTTTTTGCGGACTCCTTCCCGGTCCCACGCATGGTCGGCTGGAGGAAGCCTTCCCTGCCCGGGCTCCGGCCATGGATCCGGGGCGACGGAACTCCTCCCTAACATGGTTTCTGCGACATGGATTCTGGTGAGGTTCCATGACGCGGGTTCCGGGTCGGTGGTGAGTGCCACCGACCTTTTCCATCTTCCCGCCCCCGATTCCGGCCTCCACCCCCCCCCCCGTGACCGCGAACACCAGCCCGCCACCCCCCCCCCCCCCCCCCCAGCCCGCGGGACCTCCCCCGCCCCGTTACCGGCTAACACCTCCCGGACACGCCCCCACCCCACCCGATGCCCGTGGTCCAGCCCACTCCCGCCCCCTCCCGCGAACGGACGCTCTTCCTCGCGGCCCTCGGACTGCCCCCGGCCCGGCGTCCGGAATTCCTGGAACGGGAATGCGAGGGCAGCCCCGGCCTCCGTGCGGTCGTCGACGATCTGCTCGCGGAGCACGCGATCCTCGGCGGGTTCCTCGAGTCCCCCGCCCACGCCTCCGGGGACCCGCCGGAGACCCGCGTCCCGCGCGAGCGACCCGGCGACCGGCTCGGCCCCTATCGCCTGCACGAGGTCATCGGGGAAGGCGGCTGCGGCATCGTCTATCATGCCGAGCAGGAGGAACCCGTCCGGCGCCGCGTCGCCCTCAAGATCATCAAGCTCGGGATGGACACCCGGGGCGTCATTGCCCGCTTCGAGGCCGAGCGCCAGGCGCTCGCCCTCATGGAACACCCCCATATCGCCCGAGTGCTCGATGCCGGAGCCACCGAGACCGGACGCCCGTTCTTCGTCATGGAACTCGTGCGCGGCATCCGGATCACGGAATACTGCGACACCCATCAACTGCCCGTGGTCGAGCGGCTCCGCCTCTTCCTGGATGTCTGCCGCGCCGTCCAGCACGCCCACCAGAAGGGCATCATCCACCGCGACCTGAAACCGTCCAACATCCTCGTCACCGTCAACGACGGCGTCGCCGTCCCCAAGGTCATCGATTTCGGCATCGCCAAGGCCACGGAACAGCGGCTCACCGACAAAACCATCCTGACCGCCTTCCATGCCTTCGTCGGCACCCCGGCGTACATGAGCCCGGAACAGGCCGGCATGAGCTCCGTCGACGTCGACACCCGCAGCGACATTTTTTCCCTGGGCGTCCTCCTTTACGAACTCCTGACGGGCCAAACCCCGCTCGATGCCGACACCCTCGCCCGCGCCGAATTCGACGAGGTGCGCCGGATGCTCCGGGAAACCGATCCGGCCCGGCCCTCCCATCGCGTCGCCAGCCTGCCCGCGGATCAGCTTTCGCGAACCGCGGAGCGCCAGCGCGTCCAGGGCCGCGACCTGATCCTCCGACTCCGCGGCGACCTGGACTGGATCGTGATGAAGTGCCTCGAAAAGGACCGCACCCGCCGTTACGAGACCGCCAGCGCCCTCGCGCTGGACATCGAACGCTTCCTGGCCAACGAACCAATCTCCGCCCGCCCCCCGAGCACGCTCTACCGCTTCGCCAAGTTCCATCGGCGCCATCGCCTCGTCATGACCGCCTCCGCGGCCGCCCTCCTCGCCCTCGTCGCCGCGTCCGTCATCAGCACCCAGCAGGCCCTGCGCGCCCTGCGCGCCGAGCGCGCCGAGGCCGGACTGCGCCACCAGGCCGACCTCGATTCCGCCCGCGCCCGCCGGGGCGAGGCCGTGGCCCGACTCAACGAATACGTCGCCGAGATCAACCTCGCCCAGCAATCCCTCGCCGCCGGCAACTACGGACGCGCCATCCAGCTCGTCGAAAAACACCGCCCCTCCCCCGCACACCCCGACCTCCGCGGCTTCGAATGGCGGTACCTCTGGGAACAGTGCCGCGGTCACGAGCACCGCGCCCTCCCCAACCAGGGCGGCTCCATCCACGCCGTGGCCCTCTCCCCGGACGAACGCTTCCTCGCCGTCGGCCTGCGCGGCCTCGTCCGCATCCTCGATCCCCGCGACGGACGCGAGATCACCCGCCTCCCGGGCGGCGCCTTCTCCCTCGCCTTCCCACCCGATGGCGCCTCCCTCGTCGTCGGGGGCCACTCCGAGGTCCATGTCTGGCGCACCGCCGACTGGACGGAGTCCGCCTCGTTCCCGGGCGAGGCGGGCCCGGCCGCGCTGGCGCCCCAGGGTGATCGCCTCGCCGCGCCGACGCGCACCGGCCTCGTGGTCCGCGGCCCCGGCGACTGGACCGTGTTCCGCCACCTGGCCGGCCATTCCGGTCCCCTGGCGTTCTCGCCCGACGGACTGCGGCTGGCGTGCGGCTTCCAGACCCAGCTTCGGATCCTGCGCCTCGACGCCGAGGATCCGCCCGTGGTGCTGGAGAATTCGGGCGGCCTGGCCGCCGGGCGTCCCGGCCCGTTTCGCATGGACCGCGGCCTTGCCTTCTCCGCCGACGGCCGGTCCGTCATGGCCGCCCGCAACCGGCATTCCGAGCGCGGCACGTTTGTGGTGTCCGTCTGGAATGCCGAAACCGGACGGGAGACGGCCACGCTTCCCGACGATCCGAACCGCCCCTTCCACACCGGCAACATCGCGTCCCTGGCCCTCTCCCCCGACGGACGCCTCCTCGCGACCGGCGGCTGGGACCATGCCATCCAGCTCTGGGACGTCGGGTTGCGCCGCAATCGCGGCTCGCTTCAGGGTCAGCCCAACGAGGTCTGGAGCGTGGCGTGGTTTCCGGACGGCTCGCGGCTCGCCAGCGGCGCCAAGGACGGCAGCCTCTTCGTCTGGCCCGCCTACGCCCGCTCGGGCGAGCGCTCCCTTGCCGGCGATTGGCTGCCCCTCGGCTTTACCGCGCCCGGCCCATCCCTCGTTGTCACCCGCCCCGACGGCACGGTGGCCGTCATCAACCTCACTTCCGCCGAAATCGAACGGTCCTTTCCCGCGCCACGATCGGGTCGCCCCGGATCCCCCTTCGGCTCCCCCGTCGCCTTCAGCCCCGCCGCCGGACTCGTCGCCCGTCTGCGCTCCGATGCCGAAGTCGAACTCCTCGACCTCGCCACCGGCGAATCCCGCTCGTTCCGCGCCGCCGAACGCCGCCTCGAGAACGTGTTCCTCTCGCCCGACGGCCGCACCCTCGTCACCACCGCCGCCGACGAACCGGTCCAAAGCTGGTCCGTCGCCGACCCGCCCGCGCGCCTCCGAACGCTTCAGCCCCGCTTCGCCGGCTTCCTTCCCGATGGCCTTGGATACGTCGCCCGCCCGCACCGGGGCCCCGTCGAGATCTGGAACCTCGCCGACGACTCCCGGCGCACGGCGATGGATCTCGAACCCGGCGAAGGCTTCCAGTTCCTCCTCTCCGCCGACGGGCGCTGGGTCGCCACCGCCACGGGCCCCGAGGAATCCGAGAACCTCGTGCGCCTCCGGGACGCCGGCACGGGACGCATCGCCCGCGTCCTCGCGGGCCACAAGCAACCCGTCATGGCCCTCGCCTTCTCCCCCGACGGAAGAACCCTCGCCACCTCCGGCGCCGACAGCACCGTCAAACTCTGGAACCTCGCCTCCGGTCAGGAACTCCTCGCGTTCCGGCGCCCCGGCTTGACCTACTATCGAATCCTCTTCTCTCCCGACGGCCACTGGCTCGCCCTCGGCGGGGGACCCGAGGCCGGCCTCCGCTGGCTCCACGCCCCGTCCCTGGCCGAAACCGACACCCAGCCCGACGCCAGCTCCGCCCCGTAAACGGAAAAGCGGCCGTGGAGGTCTTCCACGGCCGCGTTGCGCGAAACTCCGGGCGGCCCCCTTCCGGGACCCCGCGCGATTAGCGCGTCACCGCCGCATGAAACTCGGTCCAGTCGTCCATGTTGTTCAGGTCGACCGCGCCCGGATTCACCGAGCCGTCATCCGGCAGGCCGGCGGCGGACAGGATCCCCTTCCGCACGTCGTCGCCGTGGATGTAGCCCTGCACCGCGACGTTGCTCTTGTAAATCGTCGCCTTATCCAGCTTGGCCCCGGGATAGGCCCGGATCCACGCCTCGAACTTCGGATACGACGGCTTGTTCGCCCGGATGAACGCCCGCGCCTTGTCCGGATCGACGCCGATCGCGCCGAGCACCATGTGGTCGTAGCCCGGTCCAATGTCGGAATAGCCGTCGGCCAACTGACCGACCGCGCCCAACAGGGCCTTCTGCCAGAGGCGGGGGAGGTGGATGAGTCCCAACGGGCCGGCCACGGCTGAACTAATCAGAGGTACTTGCTTGCTCATGGGTTGATCAAAGAAATGTGGTACTTGGTTGCTTCGTTTTGGAGCGCGGAAAGAGTAGCCATCGAGACGTCCGGGTCAATGGCAGGCTCGCGCCGTCGCCCACCCGGGCCGGAGACGCCGAGTCGCCAGGCTTCCCATCCGCGCCCACCAACGAAAACGAAAGCCGCTGCAACCGGCACCCGCACCCCCGTGTCACGGGTCCCACGAACGCAATGCCTTGCCGGATGCCGAGCGCGAGCCGCGCCGGGCGGATCCTTCGGGAAAATTCGTCGCCGAACCGGTCGTCGGACGCCTATGGTCACCCAGATCCCGCCCGCGACATGTATGCCCGGTACCCAGCTCGCGCTCCGTCCCGGTCGGCCCTTCGGAGGCCGCTTGGCCTCCGCCTCCGCCCCCGCCCCATGTCCAGGTCCGCGCCTCCCCGGGCATCCCGGCCCTGTTCCCGGTGCCTCGCCCTGCCCTCCGCCAACCCACGCCCCCGCTCCGGCCCCCTTTCCCCGACCGCAAACCGGAACTCCTGATTCCCTATGATCGCATTCATCATCACCCTGGTCGTGATCCTGGCCCTCGCGGCCCTCGCCGGCTTCATGCTCTGCGTCCGCAAGATCCAGCCCGGTCGCGCAGGGCTCAAGACCGGCTGGGGCGGCCTCCAGGTCTCCTTTGACTGGATGATCCGCATCCCCCTCGTCCAGACCTACCACATCGTCGACATCTCGGTGAAGAAGCTCGAGATCCACCGCAAGGGCAAGGACGGCCTCGTCTGCAAGGACAACATCCGGGCCGACATCACCGTCGCGTTCTACATCCGCGTCGACGCCAACGAGGACAGCGTCCGCAAGGTCGCCCAGATGCTCACTCCGGAGCGGGTCTCCGACATCGCCCAACTCCGGGAACTCTTCGAGGCGAAGTTCTCCGAGGCCCTCAAGACCGCCGGCAAACAGATGGAGTTCCACGAGCTCTTCACCGAACGCATCAAGTTCCGCGAGCAGATCCAGGCCACCATCGGCAAGGACCTGGACGGCTTTTTCCTCCAAGATGTCGCGATCGACTACCTCGAGCAGACCCCGCTCGACCAGCATGACCCGAGCAACGTGCTCGATTCCGAGGGCATCAAGAAGATCACCGAGATCACCCAGCGCGAACGCGTCGTCGCCAACGAGCATTCCCAGCGCACCGCCGTCCAGATCGAGAAGGAGAACGCCGATGCCGAAATCGCCCGCCGGGAGCAGCGCCGCCGCAACGAGGAGGACAACGCCCGGCAGGAACGAGCCATCACCGAGGTGAAGGTCAACGAGGAGGCCGAGGCCCGGAAGGTCATCGAAGGCCGGCGTCAGGAGGTCGAGGGCAAACGCCTCGAAGCCGAGGAATCCATCCGGCTTCGCACGGAGGACATGAACCGGGCCGTGCAGGAACGCGAGTACACCGTCAAGAAGGAGGGCAAACGCCTCGAGGAGGAAGCCGTCCAGGAGGGCGAGGAAGCCCGCGTCCGCCGCCAGCGCTCGGTCTCCCTCGCTGAAATGGACAAGGAGGTGAAGATCGCCGAGGCCGCCGTCGAGGTGCAACGCAAGCGCGCCACCGTGGTCGCGGAGGAAAAGGCCGTGGTCACCCAGCAGGAGGAAAAGACCAACATCGAGGCCCGCATGACCGCCGAGCGCGTCCGCGAGGTCACCCTCATCGAGGCCGAGATGTTCGCCAAGAAGGAGCAACTCGCCAAGGTCGTCGCCGCCGAGGCCCAGAAGGACGCCGACCGCCACCTCGCCGAGGCCGAAAAGATCAAGGTCGTCACCTCGGCCGATGCCGCCCGCGATGCCGCGGCCCGCGACGCGGAGCGCCTCCAAACCCTGGCCGAAGCCGAATCGCGCGCCTCCGAGAAGCGGCGCCACGCCATGATCCAGCAATCGGAGGGCGTCGCGGCCCAGGAAGCGGCCCCCGGCCTGGCCGAGGCCAAGGTCATGGCCGCCAAGGCCGAGGCCCGCAAGGCCGAGGCCGTCGCCGTCCGCGAATACGGCCTCGCCGAGGTCGATGTCCTCAGGGCCCGCGGCGAAACCAACGCCAGCGTGACCGAGAAGCAGGCCGAGGCCGAGGCCGAGGGCACCCGCGATCGCGAACTCGCCGCCGCCGCCGGCATCGAGGCCCGCGGCCTTGCCGAGGCCAAGTCCATCTCCGAAAAGGCCGTCGCCATGAAGGCCCTCGAGGACGCCGGTCGCCAGCACGAGGAATTCCGCCTCCGCCTCGCCAAGGAACGCGATGTCGACCTTGCCGCGATCCACGTCCAGCGCGACGTCTCCCAGGCCAATGCCGCCATCGTCGCCGAAGCCCTCAAACACGCCCGCATCGACATCGTCGGCGGCGAAAACGACTTCTTCCAGAAGATCGTCCAGGCCGCCGGCACCGGCAAAGCCATCGACCGGGCCGTGGCCTCGAGCCGGACCCTGGCCACCGTGCGCGACACCTTCTTCACCGGCGACGCCGCCCACTTCCGCGAGCGCCTCCGCCAGCTCGTCGATCTCTTCGGCGTGTCCTCGGAGGACCTCAAGAACCTCACCCTCGCCGCCCTCGTGGGCCGCCTCGCCGCCGGCACCACCGACGCCGGAATCCAGGCCGTGCTCCAGAAGGCCCTCGCCACCGCCACCACCCTCGGCGTCGCCCAATCCACCGCCGCCTCGCTCCTCGCCCCGGACACCGAAGCCGCGCCATGAACCCGCCACCGCTCGGATCGGAAATCACCGAGCCACGACCGACGATTGCCGACGTCCCCCAGCGACGACCGAAGGTTGCCGGCCCGTCGCGAAGCGACGTCCGATGCTCGCCGGCCCGTCGTGGAGCGACGTCTGATGCTCGCCGGCCCGTCGCGGAGCGACGTTCGAAGGTTGCCGGGGCCTTCAAGCCCCGGTCGCGCTCCCGTTTTTCTTCACCACGTCGCGGAGCGACGTCCGACCCCTGGCGGGCGCGCCCTTCGGACCTCGCTCCACGTTCCGAAGCACCACGCCAGAACACCGCTTCCATGATCCGCCCCCAACAACCGCGCCGCCCGGCGTGGGCACCGGAGGCCCCCCCTTCTGACCCGCCCGCATGAGCACGAGCACGCCGCCCTCCACGGCCCCGCCCGAACCCACGGGACCCGCTTCATCGACGCCGGCACCGGCACCGGCACCGACGCCCGCCACTCCAACCTCCGGCCCCGCGCCGGCCTCGCCCGCCGCGGAATCGCTCGGCGGGGCCACCTACGAGATCCTCCGCCAACGGCTCCACGCCCACGGCGCCACGCTCCGCGAGCGGATCGCCACCCTCGATCGCCGCCGCGCCGAGGTGTTCGGCTCCATCGACTACAAAATTCTCCACGCCGACCGCATCACCACTTCCCACAACTGCGTCCCCCGCGACATGGTACGCCTCGGCCCGGACCGGTTCCTGTTCGGGTTCAACGTCCATTTTGGACTCAAGAAGGAAATCGAACTCGGTGACGTCTTCGCGATCTACCAGCGCGACCCCGCCGCCGGGTTCTTCAAGGAACAACCTCTCGATCCCCTCGCGGATCCCCGCTTCGTCCGCGAGTTCAAGCGGCTCTATCTCGTCTACGAAAAGGCCCATCTCTCCAAGTTCTCCGTCATCGAGGGACGGCTCTACATGGTCTTCCAGACCGGCGCCTCCTTCACCGATGTGGCGGTGTTCAAATGGCAACTCCGCGACGACGGCCTCGAATTCCTCGACGCCCGCGCCGAAACCGAGTTCCGCCGGGTCGGGTTCCCTGAAAGCCACCCCTTCCGCTGGCGCGTTCCCGACCGGCAGTCCTTCCGCTACGGCGATCATCCCCACGTGTCCATCGAGGACCGCGTCTTCGTCGAATGCATCGGCGGTGATCTCACCATCAAGGTCGAGGACAACACCGCCTCCGGCGAGGGTCTCTACTCGGAACCGGTCGAGGACCGCCACCAGAAGGTCGACGACGCCGAGATCGGTTATGCCGTCGTCGGCCATCTCGTTCTCCTTCGCGTCCGCCCCTACAAGGAGAAGGAATTCCGGCACTTCATCTACAACGAGAAACTGCAGCACGTCGAACGCGTCGATTCCCTCGGCGATTCCTGCGCCCTCCTGCCCGAGGACCATGGCCTGGTCTTCCCCGACGGTTACTACCTCCGCAGCGGCGACTTCAAACGCTTCGAATCGCGCGAGCGCGGACACGTCCTCGAACGCGTCATCCACGCGCCCAATGGCGAGGACTCCCTCTTCGTATTCTACCACGTCGCCGACGGCTCCTATATTCTCCTGCCCTACCGCCTGATCCCCCAGAAGGTCGAGGAACGCATTGCCTGCCATGGCTTCTCGCTCTTCCCCAACGGGCACCTCCTCCTGTCCCGTGCCGATCCCGATCCCCAGAAGCACCACCAGGTCCAGCTCCGCCAGACCCCCTTTCACGAGAAGGGCTTTGAACCCCCGGGCCAACGCGACGCCTTCCTCTACCGCATCGGAAACAAGGACGTCGTCCGCTGCCTCGCCGAGGCCAACGAAATCCTGTCCCTCGCCCTCCGCGACGACGCCTACGCCGAACTCTACGCCGACCTCGTCCGCCGCACCGACGCCACCCTCGATGCCCACCCCTGGACCCAGGGCGAGGAGGGTGCCGGTCTCGCCGCGGCGCTCCGCGCCATCCGCGAGACCGCGGACCAGGCGGTCGCCGAGTTCGACAAGGTCCGCCGCCTCCGTCGCGACGCCGTCCGCCGCGTCGACGAGGTCCGGACCCGCGCGAAGGACGAGGTCGCGGCGCTCCGCCGTGCCTCGTTCCGCTCCATCGACGAGTACGTCCGCCATCTCAACGCGCTCCGGCGCCTGCGCGGCGATCTCATCGCCCTGAAGGAGATCCGCTACGTCGACGCCCCCGCCCTCGACCTGCTCGAGACGGAGGCCGTCGCCCAGATCGACGACCTGGCCGCGCGCTGCGCGAAGTTTCTCCTCGATCCCGCCGCCCTGGAGCCGTACCGCGCCCGCGCCGCGGAGCACACCGGGGGTCTGGACCGCATCCAGCGCGCCGCGGAAGGCCGGAAGCGCGAGGAATCCCTCAACGAGATCGGGGCCGACCTCGAGATGCTCATCGAGATCGTCAACGGGCTGCGCATCGCCGATGCCGCGGAAACCACCCGGATCATCGATGCCATCACGGCGATCTATTCCACGCTCAACCAGGCCCGGGCCGCGCTCAAGAAGCACGTTGCCCAACTCGCCGCCACCGAGGGCGCCGCCCAGTTCGCCGCCCAGCTCAAACTCCTCGGCCAGGCCGCCTCGAGCTACCTCGACCTCGCGGATTCCCCAGCCAAGTGCGACGAGTACCTCAACCGCCTCGGCGTCCAGATCGAGGAACTCGAAGGCCGCTTCGCCGACTTCGAGGGCTATGGCGTCCAGATCGCCGACCGCCGCTCCGAGCTCTACGAGGCCTTCGAACAACGCAAGCTGGCCCTCGTCGAGCAACGCAACCGCCGCACCCAGGGCCTCATGGAGTCCGCCGAACGGCTCCTGCGCGTGGTCCGCAACCGACTCGCCGCCTGCCCCTCCCCCGAGGAGATCCAGACCTATATCGCGTCCGATGCGATGGTCGCCAAGGTCCGCGACACCATCGCCCAGCTCCAGCGCCTCGGCGACCCCGTCAAGGCCGACGACCTCGAGGGCCGCCTCAAGACCGCGCGCCAGGACGCCCTCCGCCAGCTCCGCGACCGCCAGGAACTCTCGGCCGGGGGCACCGATGCCATCCAGCTGGGCCGCCACCGGTTCAGCATCAACACGCAGCCGCTGGACCTGACCATCGTCTTCCAGGACGACCAGCCCCGGCTCCATCTCACGGGCACCAAGTTCTTCGAACCCATCGCCGACGAGGCGTTCCTCGCCGAACGCGACGTCTGGCACCTCGAATCCGTCGCCGAAACCCCCGATGTCTATCGCGCCGAATTCCTCGCCTTCGAACTGCTCCCCGAGGTCGTCGCCCAGTCCCTGCCCCCGGAAGCGATCCCCGCGCTCGTCCAGCAGCGCATGGCTACCCGTTACCAGGAGGGCTACGCCAAGGGCATCCACGACCTCGACGCCGCGCGCATCCTTGAAGTGCTTGCCGCCACCCACCTTGCCCTCGGCCTCGCCCGCGTCCCGCCGCCGGCCCGGGCCCTGGCCGTGGTGTTCTGGGAACGCTTCTGCCCGCCCGATGCCCGCGCCCTCTGGTCCGCCAAACTCGCCGCGTTCTCCGAACGCAACCGCCTCTTCCCCGGAGATCCCGCCCAGGCCGTCTACACCCGCGCCCTCCAGTCCCTCCTCGACGCCTTCCTCGCCGCGAGCCACCTCTATCCCGCGGACCTCGCCCCCGCCGCCGCCGGCTACCTCTTCGACGAACTCGTCGCCGCCGGCGGCTTCGTCACCACGCGCGAGGCCGCCGAGGCCGCCGCCGCCTTCGAGCGGCACCTCGTTGCCAAGGGAGCCGATGCCTCCTTCGCCCGGGCCCGGGAGAACCTGGCCGCCGACGCCGGCAGCGAGCTCGAACTCGTTCGGGATTGGATCCGGGGATTCCTCCTGTCCCGACCTGACGACCAGCGGTTCCTCGAGGAAATCGCGGCGCTCGTGTTCTGCGGTTCCCGCACGTCGCGCCGGATCGTCGCGGTGCCCACGGCCCACCGCCTCGAGGGCCTCCGGGGTGCCCACCCGCTCGTCACCCCCGCCGGCTACCACTTCGACTACCTCGACTTCCAGCGCCGGCTCGAACACCACCGCACCCGGATCGTGCCGCGCTACGAGGCCTTCCGCCGGCTCAAGCACGAACTCCTGCAGCGCGAACGCGAACGCCTCCGGCTCGAGGAATTCCGCCCCCGGGTCCTGTCCTCGTTCGTCCGCAACCAGCTCATTGACCGGGTCTACCTCCCGCTCGTCGGCGATAACCTCGCCAAACAGATCGGCGCCGCGGGCGACACGAAGCGCACCGACCTCATGGGGCTGCTGCTTCTCATCTCACCCCCCGGCTACGGCAAGACCACGCTGATGGAGTACCTCGCCAGCCGGCTGGGCATCGTGTTCGTCAAGATCAACGGACCCGCCCTCGGCCATGCCGTCTCCTCCCTCGATCCCGAGGAAGCCCCCAACGCCGCCGCCCGCCAGGAAATCCACCGCCTCAATCTCGCGCTCGAAATGGGCGACAACGTGATGCTCTGCATCGACGACATCCAGCACACCAACCCCGAGTTCCTCCAGAAGTTCATCTCCCTCTGCGACGGCCAGCGCAAGATCGAGGGCGTCTGGAAGGGCCGTCCCCGCACCTACGACCTCCGCGGACGCAAGGTCATCGTCGTCATGGCCGGCAACCCCTACACCGAGAGCGGGCAGCGCTTCAAACTGCCCGACATGCTCTCGAACCGCGCCGATACCTACAACCTCGGCGACATCATCGGCGGCAGCGCCGACTTCTTCCGCTCCAGCTATCTCGAGAACGCCCTCACCTCCAATGCCGTCCTCGCCCCCCTCGCCACCCGCGATCCGAAGGATTTTCGCTCCTTCCTGCGGGTCGCCGAATCGGGCGTCCCGGCCGCCGAGGGTCTCGAAGGCCAGTATTCCGCCCAGGAGACCGAGGAAATCCTCGGCGTCCTTCGCAAACTCGTCGCCGTCCGCGAGACCATCCTCCTCGTCAACCAGGAGTACATCCGTTCCGCCGGCCAGTCCGACGAGTTCCGGACCGAGCCCCCGTTCCGGCTCCAGGGCTCGTACCGCAACATGAACCGCCTCGCCGAGAAGATCGCCCCGATCATGAACGACGAGGAGGTCCGCGCCCTCGTCCTCGACCACTACACCCAGGAGGCCCAGACCCTC